>CAZKKW010000034.1:0-23368 GCA_964553335.1 uncultured Hyphomicrobiales bacterium
GAGGAATCCAAGAAATTTTATTGTGATTTGCTCGGCTTAGAAGAAGTTCGTCGCAGCGACTATGAGGCAGGCCGCTTCACGTTGGTATTTTTGGCTGCAAAAGAAGATGTTGCGCAATTTCAAGAACAAGCAGCACCCGCCTTGGAACTAACCTATAACTGGGACGGCGACGAAGAATATGAAGGTGGTCGCAACTTTGGTCATTTGGCTTACCGTGTCGATAACATCTATGAGACATGCCAGCACATTATGGACAATGGCGTCACCATCAATCGCCCGCCACGCGATGGTCGTATGGCATTTGTTGTGTCGCCTGACGGTATTTCCATTGAACTACTACAACGCGGCGACGCGCTTCCTGCTCAAGAACCTTGGGCAAGCATGGAAAATACTGGCAAGTGGTAAGCCGCATTTGTGGTAACAATTGCTGATCTCGCGTCCGAGATCAGCTGATTGACATATGCTTGCGGCTATTCCGCAGGTTCCACCAGCAGTGATGTACTGTAGTTTGTGGGCTCAGCCGTGATGTGCTCTTCAAATTGGCTAAGGCGTTTGTGAACAGACATCAGTTCAACGATTGTTGGCCATGAGTTCACAAGGAACTGGAACGCATTTTCCACTTGGTTGAAGGCATTACCGATTTGGCGGAAGACACCAAAGGTGATGGCCCGGTAACAATCGCTGGTCCAAGCGCGAAATAGGGGAAGAAAACCGCCCCTTGCAGATAGGCATAACGCGCCACGTTGAAATACATGAAGTGGAAGAAGTAGCGAAAATAAAAGTTGCGCAAGTTGTCGTAAAGAGTGCCAACTTCTTGTCTGCCTGCACGGTCATGGTCGTCTTCGCCGTAGACCAATTCTTTGCGGTAGGCGGCTTCCACTTTTTGGTTTTCAAATTCAAGGCCCGGAAGTTTGAAGCCGACAGCGGCAAGCACAACCGTTCCCAAGATTGCAGAGAAAATAGCAAGGAAAACAAGGCCGCCATCAACTTCACCAAATATCGGATAGCTTTTGACTTGTTGTGAAAGCGTCCAAAGAACGGGGATGAAAGCAATCAGCGTCATGATGGAGCGAACGAAACTCAGGCCCAAACCTTCCATGATGCGAGAGAAGATACGGGTGTCTTCCTGTACACGTTGCGAAGCACCTTCGATATTACGGACTTGTTCCCAATTTTCCATATAAAAATTGTTGAGGGCTGTACGCCAGCGAAACAGGTAATGCGAGGTGAAATAGTCTACTATCACGAGGAAGACGATGAAGGGTACGAGCACATAAGCAAGCGTCGACATCTCGCCGTAATATTCAGAAAGCTCCACCGTGTTTGGGTTGGTGACTGAGCGTTGAATGAGGTTATAAAAACTACCGTACCAGTCATTGATAAACAGGCTAAGTTGCACGTTGAAATAGGTCGAAACAACCAGCGCTGCTGAACCCACTACCGACCACCAATACCAAATGTTTCGATTGAAAAACGCCCAAAAGACACAGAACAACGCGGAAAACATGATGATGTATTGATAGGTCCAAACCCGATCAGCATTAAAGAAGGGAACCGCTTGCCCTTGCTCCGGTGTTTCAGGCGGTCGGTCTAAAAAAAGGTCTGCTAAATTCAACAAATTTTGCAAACTATCGCCAAGTGTAAACCAGATTACGAAAGCAATAGCAGTCCAGATAACAGCTGATCCAAAAAACAATTTTGGAACAGGGAAAAATGATCTAAGCAACGGGCATTCCTCTCAAAAGACATTAAGTGTTTCTATGGGTAAGCCCCAATTAACAGGGTTTCAATACACCTTGCTGTGAAATTACTGAATGCGCCGTCGAGGTAAAGGGCTTTTGTGCTTTTGAGGGTGTCAGCGTGGTGTTTTAGGCGAGTTTCTTCGGTGAGGTACAGCCCAGACCGCGAATATTGGTGTCTACGTCCGCAACATTCTCAACAAGACGTCATCTTTCTTGATGAACTGGTGCATCAAAGCAGCGCCGATGTGGATTAAGATGAGGGCTGCAATAACAAAACCGATATAGCCATGAATTTCCAAGAGAGAATTGCCGAGTTCACGGTTTTTATCAACCAAGGTTGGAAGGTTAAACAGGCCAAATATTGGAATGTTTTTCACCCCCCACGCATTGGTGGCATACCATCCTAAAAGAGGCTGACAAATCAAAGCTGCATAGAGCATCACATGGGTAAAATGCGCCACTTTCTGCTGCAATGGCGGAATGGATGAAGGCAGCGGAGAGGGCGGTGTTGAGCGATACTTGATGATTAAACGAACGATCACAAGGATAAGCAGCACAAAGCCCATGCCACGGTGATAATCATAAAGCTGTCCACGAAGGGCTGGGAATTTCCCGCCCCATAGGTCGCCAGTTGCCATCCAGATGCCAGCGATAATCATCGTGATCATAATCAAAGCCATCACCCAATGGATGAGACGAGCTGCGCGAGAATAGCCGCGTGGGCGATCTTCAGATGTTATATCGGTAGACATTGTTGCAAGCTCCGCGTTTTGAGAAGTATCAAAAATACGGTCTTATCCGTCAAGTGTGCTTGGGATCACAATACTATTAGAGCTTGTTTACCTGCTTATTTATTATATTTCAGCATATGGCCAGAGCGCTTCGCTTTGGTCTTGAGGTAATGGCTATTGTTCTCGTTCATTGGTGCTTGGTGCGGCACGCGCTCTACAACCTCGAGGCCATTTTCTTCTAGCGCTGACACTTTGTTCGGATTGTTGGTCAAAACGGAAACTTGCTGCCAGCCAAGAGCCAAGGTCATTTTGGCGGCAACGGTATAGTCACGCAGATCATCTTCAAAACCAAGCGTCCGATTAGCATCAACCGTATCAAGCGATTGGCTTTGTAAATCATAAGCCCTGATTTTATTGGTTAGACCAATGCCACGACCTTCTTGATCGAGATATAAAATAGCACCGCCGCCCATCTCATGAAGTTTCTCAATGGCAAGGCGAAGCTGGTCTCCACAGTCGCATTTTTCAGATCCAAAAATATCACCCGTTGCACAGGCCGAATGGATGCGGATTGGCAATGGCTTGGTGATGTTTGGTTGATCAACCACAAGCGCGATTTCATTTTCGCCGGTTGCATATTCAAACACCACCATACGGGTGTTGATGCCGCCACGTACAGGGATTGGCGCTTCGCTTTTGCGGCGAAGTGTGTTTGTTTTTGCAGTTTCAAAACGAGTAATCGTTTCCTCATCAATCACCTGCACACCTTGGTCAACTAAGGCTTCTACATTGGAAACATCGGTGAAGCATAAGCATGCCGGTAAAAATTTAGCTTTCATCAAAAGGGACAACACGGCTTCTGCATTATCTTCTTGGAAGACGGGGCGGTGCGTCACTTTTGCAGGGTGAGCTGCCGCTAGCGCATAAAGGTCATCGGCAGTATCATTCAGGTCAATAGACACAGAGATAGCGCTTGCAAATTCTAGCCCAATCGCATCAGCCCGCTCACCGCTCAAAACCAACATAGGTGAGCGTCCAAGCTGCATAGAACGAAAGGCGTTTAGGCTTTTATTGTCTAAACCATCCACTGCGATAAATAGATGATGACCGGATTCATTGTGCAACAAAACCTGTCCACCAAGTCGCAAATTCGCAATACAAGACTGCATATCCAACAGAATGCTGGCATCATCTTGTGCTGAAGACTGGGGGATAGAATAAAGTGTTGTCTTGTTCATTGACGTCATTCGAGGTTGAACCCTGATTTGGGATAGTTCTAGTTGAGCGGAGTTGTTATGTCGATGGTTATTCGAAGGAAAGTTAACGTGGTTAAGCGCTGTGCCTTTAGTCCGGTTGTTTAGGTTTTTGTTCAGTAAGTTGATTACCTAATTAAGGGTTATATAAGGCTTTTTTGTGTTTTTGATGACATTTCCAGTGTAAATCTTTAGGTCTGAATACAACATGAATAACCTGTTTAGCAGGCGTCACTTTCGTGTTATGGGAACGCAATTACTAAGATTTGGGGACACAACTTGCCAGACCAACAAGCCGCCATCCATTTTGCTCAAAATGATCCGATAGACGTTTTGCGCGCAAATGAACCATTGGTCATTGCTCAACTTGGCCAATCCCTAGATGGCCGCATTGCAACAATCAATGGGCATTCTAAATATATCAACCACAAAGAAGGGCTAACCCATCTTCACCGTTTGCGGGCCAATGTTGATGCTGTGGTTGTTGGTGTTGGTACGGTCAATGATGATGACCCGAGGCTAACAGTCCGCCTTTGTGATGGTGATAGCCCTAAGCGGGTGATTATTGATCCCCATGGCCGTGTTTTTCAAAATGCGAAAATCTTCAGCGATGAAAGCCCAGAAGTTTTTATCATTACCCGTAATGACATGGATCACCCCATGCATGGCCGCGCGAAAATCTTGTCACTAGATCATGACAACGGTCGAATTTCTCCAGCCAGCATTATCAAATGCTTGGCAGACAATGGCATGAGCCGTTTGCTCATTGAGGGCGGGGCACGGACGGTCAGCGGGTTTTTAAACAATGATGCGCTTGATCGTCTGCATCTGATTGTTGCACCCCTGATACTTGGAAGTGGCCAACCCGGCCTTGCGCTTTCTTCTATCAAAACGGTTCAAGAAGGCTTGCAGCCTAAAGTTGACCTTTATGAATTAGGTCATGACATTTTGTATGACTGCAACTTCAAGACCTAAATGCGGCTTTGGCTAAGTTGGTAGAGCCAGAAAATCGATATGGCCGACAAAGACGCTTGGGTGGTAGTTCTCAGCATCAATCAACAACTTTTGACGCATGGCGTACCAATCCGCAAAATCATCCGCTAGATCCGGTCTGATTTCTTTGGCAGCCTCCTGCCACCCTTCTAGCAACATGCGCTGAAAGGGAATGTCGTTCGGTCCCGCTTGCCAATCTGATAGCGAATGAAACACTTCGTAGCCTGCCTCAGAAAACATCTCGATTGCCGTATCTGCCGCATCTGGCCCCAGAGCAGGACCAAATCCTTTGTCCGTTCTTTGATGAGCGTTAAATGCATTGAGGATGATGTCATCATGGCCGATGGGCGGCAGCGCGCCCGCGCGTCCATCATAGGTGAGGGCTGCATAAAATGGTTTCTTATGCTCCTTCAACGCATCTACAAAGCCAGACAGCCATTCGGTCGACACCAAATCTAAAAACGCAGATGTTGTGACGAGATCGCAATCATGCGCGAAGACGGCATCCAGTGATTTTGACAGGTCCGCCAGCGACGTTTTTACATCCACGTTTTGTGATTCGGCTGTTGCGACGTCTAAAAGGGCCGCATCATTATCCACTAAATGCCATGCAATTGGATGGTCAGTCTCTTTTTCAATCGCACGGATTGTGGAACCGGTGCCGGAGCCAATATCTGTAATACGGGCAGGCGTTTCCTCTTTAATGAATTTGATCACCGCCGCTAAAACACCGGCATCACGCGCTGCATGGTCGATTGGTTCACGAAGGGCGAGCCATTCAGCTGAAAAACTCATAAGAGGCGCTCCAATATTTCGAGAATTTTCTTGGCAGAACCCGACCACGTTGGGAAATTCGGTTCTACAGCCAATGCGCCCAAGTGCTTTTTCTGGCGCAAAGGCGTGTCATTTAACAGGGATGATAGCGCATTTGAAAACGCTTCAACATCATCTGCTAGCGTGAGAATACCCGCCTCAAGCGGCACTGTATCGGGGATTGCGCCCGCCGTCGTGCCAACAACAGGAATACCGCGAACAATCGCTTCTGCATAAGCCATGCCGTAACCTTCGTAGCGTGAGGCGAGGGCGAAAATATCTGCCTTTGCATATTCGCGTGATAAGGCTTCGTCGCTGAGGCTGTCTAAAAAGGTGATGCGATCTGAAACACCAAGTTC
This sequence comes from uncultured Hyphomicrobiales bacterium, assembly GCA_964553335.1. GTDB lineage: Bacteria > Pseudomonadota > Alphaproteobacteria > Rhizobiales > JACESI01 > JACESI01. The sequence continues at coordinate 5,892 of CAZKKW010000034.1, forward strand.
TTGGCTTAACGCGGTCAATTCGGAAAAATGCGCAGGGTCAAAGTGTTGAGGCCCGATGATTGTTAGCTGCCACGGTTTATCTGCGAATTGAGCAACAGCCTTGATGAGAACGTCATGCCCCTTTCGCTGGGTGATCGAGCCGACGCTTAAGATTGAAAGGGGTGGCTCTGTTCGAAAGTCAATCGGCGTTGCGCGGATAACACCCGGTTCAACCGTATGGATGACGGCTTTATCAATCGCAAAGAGTTCGGCCACGGTTTTGCTGGTGGCGGGGCTGGTGGTGATAACCGCTTTTGTGAAGTTAAGCCCCTTGCGCTCGGTCTCCTCAAGAAAATCCGCGTCTTCTTGCGAGATGCCATTTTCCAATGAGAGCGGGTGGTGCAATAGGCTGACACAAGGCGCAGATTTGCTCAATTCCTCGATCAGTTCAGGAAAGCCACCGCCAGCCAAACCATCAATGACCGTAATGTCGGCATCATCGCATTCATCTATTACTGAGAACGCGAGCGCCTTGTCGGCATCGCTCGGTTTTGGATAGCTGCCCGATAAGCTCACAAGATCAAATGCAACGTTCAACGCGCGCCATTCTTCCAATATGGTTTTATCGTAACGATAACCGCCGGTTGGAGTATTGATATCACCTGGAATGATGAAACGAATGCGCATGGCCAATGAGCCGATCTATTGGAGCGGTGCCTCATACCAAGCCAGAGCCACATGGCTTTCAGAAATCGTGACGCGGATCGCATCAAGCTCACCTGCAGCGCGACCAAGGCCACCAGCGTTTGCTGTTTTCGCCAGATGGTCCCATATGTATTTGGTCAAAAACTCAGTGGTTGTGTTTTCGCCCTCAAACTCAGGCATCTCATCTAGGTTCTTATAATTGATCGGTTCAAGAACCGCTTTCAGTGCGTCATGGGCTGCACCTATGTCGATCACCACGTTGTTTTCATCCAGCGTTTTGGACAGAAAACAAGCATCAATCACGAAGGTTGCGCCGTGCATGGCTTGTGCAGGTCCGAAAAATTCACCCTTGAAAGAATGAGCAATCATGATGTGATCACGAACTTCAACTGCGTGCATCGGTTAGTCTCCGTATTTGATGAGTTGACATAATGTTTCGCTGTCGGATGAGAAGATATCCGGCAATGCCTCTGGCAGCGCATTAAACGCTATCGGCGCTTCAAGCAAGTGGTCCAAAACAGGATCGGCTAACAATTGCATCGCTTCCGCCATGCGCTCACCATAGCCGTGTGTTGCCCGCTTTGCAGGGCTAACATGCCCAACTTGGCTTGAAATGATCTTGAGCCGTTTTGAATGGAAGCGGCCGCCAAGTGATAATTGAACCGGCTTGTCGCCATACCAACTCATCTCGATAACACTGCCTTCAAACGTTAAAAGATTGATCGCCGTTTGCAGGCCCGCACCGTTGGCACTTGTGTGAAAGATGATGTCTTGTTCGCCCGCCGCATTATTGGGCAGGGCGAAATTTAAACCGAGCTTTTCTGCAATCGTTTTCTTGTTTGGATTGATGTCGATCAATGTCACCGGATTGTCAGATATTTGGCTTGCGGTATAGGCTGTGAGCAGCCCAACCACACCACCGCCAACAACGCTGACAGTGTGGTGCGCTTCAAGGTTGCTATCCCAAACTGCATTGAGGGCTGTTTCCATATTGGCCGATAATACAGCGCGATTTGCCGGAATCTGTTCCAGAACGGGGTGAGCCATATCTTCAGCAACAATGATTCTTTCTTGGTGTGGATGCAGGGCAAACACGATTTCACCCGTAAACATTTTCGTGATGTCGCGACCCACCGCGATCACTTTTCCGACAACTGCGTATCCATAAGAAACAGGAAACGAAAAGTCTCCCGTTTGATGCGGGCAGCGCATGGCCTGCCATTCTGATGCTGGGATTTTTCCATTAAAAACAAGACTTTCAGTGCCGCGACTAATGCCTGAGTATAAAGTTTGCACAAGTATTTCATTCGCTGCCAAAGGGTGTAATTCCACTGTTTTTAGGCTTGCAGATCCCGCTTTTTCGTAAAATAAAGCCCGGGTTTGACCTCGTCTTTCTTTACCTTGATTTATTTGTTCAGCCACAATTCAGTTTCAATCCAATATTAGCAGTGGAGACATCAGCGTTGATGCGCTATGTCCTCTTTAAAAGAGGGGCTTAGCACTTTTGTCAATCTTTGATGTAATACATACCAAGCTTGGCCGCTTTAGCGAAAAGCAATTTGCCTTGCTTAAATACACAGTTGTTTGAGGTAGTTATATGTCGCCCTTTGCCAAACGGTTCGTTTTTGCAACGTTAGTTTTATCGACGATTGTATCACTCACGTACTTGATGATTTGGGCATTGGCTGAAGGTGGGTTGCAATGGTCTGAGTTGACCATGTTGGCCTGCTTCATGATCACATTGCCTTGGACTGCGATTGGGTTTTGGAATGCTGTAATCGGTTTCGTTCTTATGAGAACCTCGAAAGACCCGGCTGCTGCTGTCTTTCCAGCCTTAAAAAATTATAAGGGCGATGAAAAGATTTCGACCTCTACGGCAATCGCCATGTGTATTCGTAACGAAGATGTTGAGCAGGTGAACCGTAACCTCAATGCGATGATGGCGAGATTGGTTGCATCAGGTGAAGGTGAAAATTTCCACGTCTATGTGTTGAGCGATAGCTCCTTTGACGACGTGATTACTCAGGAAAAAGATGTGTTTGCAAAACTGGCTCAAGATTGGGCTGGTAAAATGGACGTTACTTACCGTCTGCGCACGGATAATTGGGGTTTTAAAGCGGGCAACATCTCAGAATTTTGTGATGAGTGGGGTGCACAGCACGATTTCATGCTTACCCTCGATGCAGACAGCGTTATGTCGGCTTCTTCCGTTTTGCGCATGGTTCGTGTCATGCAAAACAATGACAACCTCGGCATTTTGCAAAGCTTAGTCGTTGGCCTTCCTTCAGACAGTGCCTTCACCCGTGTTTTCCAATTTGGTATGCGCATGGGCATGAAGTCTTTCACTCTAGGCAGCGCATGGTGGCAGGCTGATTGTGGCCCTTACTGGGGACACAATGCGCTGATCCGCTTGAAGCCTTTCATGGAAGAATGTCACTTGCCAATCCTACCGGGTAAAGGCCCGCTTTCTGGTTATGTGTTAAGTCACGATCAAGTTGAAGCAACGTACATGCGTCGCGCTGGTTATGAAGTGCGTGTGCTGGCAGAAGAGGGCGGTTCTTATGAAGAGAACCCGCCGCATATTCTCGAATTTATCCGTCGTGACCTGCGTTGGTGCCACGGCAATATGCAATATTTCAAATTGCTCGGTGAAAAAGGCTTGCTGCTAACCAGCCGTGTTCAACTGTTCCTTGCAATCTTGATGTTTATCGGTGCGCCTGCATGGTTGACCTTTATTACCGTTGGCACAAGCACACTGGTTTTCAAAGATATGCCATTTGAAGGCTTCTCTAAGGTGCCTGGCATCGCGCTTTTCATCATTATCATGACGATGATTTTTACCCCTAAGATTGTCTCCGCTGTGGATGTGATGCTGAACTCTAAGCTTAGAAAATCATATGGCGGTGGATTTGTGGTTTTGGCCAGCTCTTTGGTTGAGATCATTTTCTCTATGCTCTTAGCGCCGATCATGGCTGTTGCTGAAACCTTGTTCCTTGCTGGCTTGCCTTTTGGTAAAGCGCGCGGATGGGCTTCGCAAAATCGTTCGTCACATTCTTTAAAATTGTCTGTTGTAGCGTCTTACCTATGGCCGCAAACACTGTTTGGTATTGTGGGATTTGTTACCATCTTTACCTCCCAAGATGTGTCGTTGACGGGCTTGATTGTGACAATCCCAGTATTTGTCGGTCCTGCTTTGGCTCTCCCGTTTGGTTACACAAGCGCTCATGTTACATTCGGCAAATTCTTCTCACGCCTTGGTCTATGGCAAATGCCGGAAGAAGAAACACCGCCTGTCATCGTTCGTGCCCTTAATCTGCCAGCGCTTTCACTTCGTTCTGAAGTCGCAAATGCGGAAGCGCGCGCCCCGCTTTCAACCGATGAATTGCTTGCGCTCGACAAGGATTTCGATGACCGCCTTGCTGCCTAAGATACGACATAGACGAGGGCAGGTGAGGACAATGGGTGCAGCGTCCTTTGACAAATTAATAGCGGGTTTTTGTGCCGTCATTGTTTCGCTGGCAGGCTTCATGTTCCCGCTTATCACGCCAACAAGTGCCCATGCCTGTGGCTTTAATTCTGACTGCAAAGTGGCAAGCGGCACGTATCGTATCTTTGTTCCGAAGAAACTGGAAAATACATCCAAGCGACCTGCCATCATCTACATCCACGGACTGAGTGGTTCTGCTGAACGCTCTATGCAGCACGCAAGCTTCATCCGTGCGGCCAAACGATTAGGTTTTGTTTTAGTCGGTGTTGAAGGACTTGCGGGTCAATGGACGTTTAAGAACGGCGTTGATCGGGGGCACAAGCGCAATGAATTTAAATATTTCTCGCAGGTAGCGGCAGATTTACGGCGCCGTTTTGATGTTGACCCGAAGAAAATCGTGATTGCTGGTTTTTCCATTGGCGCTTCCATGACGTGGTATCTTGCATGCAGTCACCGTGAAAAATTTGCTGGTTATATTCCAGTCGCAGGCACTTTATGGCGGCCACAGCCGAAACGTTGCGCTAACAAGATTGGTGAAATCTACCATTATCACGGCAAGTCTGATCCAACCTTCCCACTTGCTGGCCGTCGCGTGCATAACAAGCGACAGGGAGATAGCCGCGTTACATTCAACAATATGTACAAGCAAGATCCTTGCTCTGCAAAGTTAGTTGAGGAACTTAAGTTTCGCGGACAACGCTGCAAACTGCATAGAAACTGCGATGGTGAAGCCTTGCAGTTCTGCATAAACAACAGTGGCCATGAGGTGCGTGGTTTTTACCTTGTTGATGGATATACGCGTATCGCGAAAGCACGGGGTTGGTGATGGACGCACGTTCAGTTAGAACGGTGCCAACACAGTTTATGGATTTATCATGGTAGAAAATTCTCTCAAAGATGGCCCACTATCAGGCCTGCGTGTTCTAGACCTTTCGCGGATATTGGCAGGGCCAACCTGCACCCAGCTTTTTGGTGATATGGGTGCGGACGTGATTAAGATTGAACGCCCCGTTGCAGGCGACGATACCCGCCGTTGGGGGCCGCCCTTTGTGCAGGTTGATGGAAAAGACAGCCAAGAAAGTTCTTACTATCTTTGTGCCAATCGCAATAAACGCTCTCTCGCAGTCAACATGGCGAGTAAAGAGGGGCAAGAAATCATTCGCAAAATTGCTGCTGAAAGCGATGTTGTGGTCGAGAACTTTAAAGTGGGTGATTTGAAACGGCGCGGGCTTGATTATGAAAGCCTCAAAGCGATCAATCCGAAGCTGATTTATTGTTCTATCACCGGCTTTGGTCAAACAGGGCCTTATGCAGAACGCGCGGGTTATGATTTTCTGATCCAAGGCATGGGCGGCATTATGAGCTTGACCGGACAACGCGATGAAGATGGCGGCGTGCCAACCAAAGCAGGTGTTGGAATTGCCGATGTTGTTTGTGGTCTTTACGCTTCCAATGCAATTTTGGCAGCCCTTCATGCCCGTAACCAAACGGGTGAAGGTCAATATATCGAATTGTCTTTGCTTGATACGCAAGTGTCTTGGTTGATCAATCAGGGGGCGGCTTACCTGACAGACCGCAAAGTGCCTGGTCGTCTAGGCAACGGGCATCCAAGTATCGTGCCTTATGAAACATTTCCCGCATCCGATAAGCAGTTCATTCTCGCCATTGGCAATGACACACAGTTTGCTAAGTTTCTAGAACTTGCTGGCCGCAGTGAACTTTTGGAAGACGAACGTTTTACGACCAATGTCGCGCGCGTTGGCAACCGTGGTTATGTGGTGGGTGTACTATCTGAAATCACCAGAACCAAAACCGCCGATGAATGGTTGAACTTACTTGCCAGTAATGCGGTTCCTTGTGGTCCGGTGAACAATTTGGAAGAGGTCTTTAACGACCCACAAATTAAACATCGTGAAATGGAAATCGCGATGGACCATGAAACAGCAGACGGCGGCAAAGTCCATTTGATTGGCAATCCGATCAAGATGAGTGAGACACCAATCACCTATCGCAACCCACCCCCACGTGTCGGCCAACATAGCGCTGATGTTTTGGGTGAATTGGGCTATAGCGAAGACGACATTAAAAAAATGGCCGAAGATGAGACCATCTCAGATGGTCGGTTAGACATTGAAGGAAGTAAGTAGAATGCGTGCAGCAGATATTATTGGTAAAAAACTGGCGGAAGCTGGCTGTTTGAATGCGTTTGGCATTCCAGGTGGTGAAGTGCTGACGCTGATGGATGGAATGCGGACAGCTGACATCGATTTCACTTTGGTGAAACACGAAAACGCTGGCGGTTTTATGGCTGAGGGAAGCTGGCACGCAAATGGTGCGCCCGCCATTCTCATCGCGACGCTTGGTCCCGGTGTTGCAAACGCCATCAATGTGATTGCCAATGCTATGCAAGACCGCGTGCCGCTCTTGTTCATTACCGGCTGCATGGATGGCGCGGAGGCTGAAACCTACACACACCAAGTGTTCGATCACCAGCAATTGCTGCGCCCGATCGTTAAAGCCAGTTTCCGTGCGCATGAAGGCGCGGTTGGGGTGATGATGGACAAAGCAATTGCGCTTGCAACAGAAGGCCAACCGGGTCCTGTGCACATCGACTTGCCAATTAAAGTCGCTCAAAGCGAGAGCGAACAATATGCGCCACTTGCGATGTTGCCGCCGCGTGGCCATGCCGCACCGAGCCTCATTGAGCAGGTGAAAGAACGCATTTCCAAAGCGAAGAAGCCTTTGGTTATTGCAGGTGTTGATGCGCTGAATGAGAGCGCGGATGTTGCAGGATTTTGTAAACGCCTCAACATTCCAATGATCGCAAGCTACAAAGCAAAGGGCATGTTAGATGAGCGTGATCCGTTGAGCCTTGGCGGTGCGGGCCTTTCACCACGATCTGACAAAATTTTCATGCCGTTGATTGAAGAGAGTGATTTAGTGCTTCTGCTTGGTTATGACCCTATTGAAATGCGGGTTGGCTGGCGCAATGCATGGGACGGAAAAAATGCTGTCGAAGTAACTTCTACCCTGCGCACCCACGGCATGCATTCTGCGACCACTACTTTGATGGGCGATGTCGCGGTGACCGTCGATGCACTCAGTGAGGCGAAAGCGGGCACCTATTGGGAAAATGGGGCTGCGGACAAAGCCCGCGCTGCCCTCAAAGGCATGTTTACGTTTGATATGTCCAAAGAGTTCGGCCCTGAACATGTTTTCGCAACCCTGCGCGATGCGGCCCCAGATGAAACGGTGATCACCGCAGATAGTGGCGCGCACCGCATTTTGGTGAGCCAAATGTGGGACTGCCGTTCACCACGCACCATGCTGCAATCGTCAGCCCTTTGCACCATGGGCTGTGCTGTGCCTTTGGCGGCAGGCTACAAGCAGGTGAAACCAGAAACACCAGTGATTGCCTTTGTGGGTGACGCCGGATTTGAAATGATGATGGGCGACCTCTCCACGCTGCGCGACATGGGAACCAACATCATTATTTGTGTGTTGGTTGATGAAAGTCTCGGTCTCATCGAGCTTAAACAACGCGCTATGCAATTGCCCAATCGCGGTGTTGATTTTTCGGGAACTGATTTCCCGAAAGTTGCCGAAGGCTTTGGTGGTCACGGTGTTTGGATTGATGATGTCGACACATTAAAAGCCGAGTTTGACGCAGCACTAAAACGCGATACCTTTACGGTATTGTGTCCACGCATTGGTCGCAAAGCTTACGACGGCAAGTTCTAAGCTTCACGAAAAGGGCAGAGGGATGGAAATTTTCAAAGCGAATGGCCGACCTACTTTATTGGCAAGCGATGCTTATTTCACGGGCCATGTAACACAAGATCCAATCGTCACAGCCCCAGAACCTGCCCGTGTCCGTGCTCTACGCGTCACCTTTTCGCCCGGTGCCAGAACCAATTGGCACACCCATCCGCTTGGCCAAACCTTGTATGTTGTTTCAGGTGTTGGGCTGGTCCAAAAGCTTGGTGAAGCGGTCCAAGAAATTAGGGCAGGCGACACAGTTTGGATCGCGCCAGATGAGAAACATTGGCATGGTGCAACAGCAGAAAACGCCATGTGCCATATAGCGATCCAAGAGGCACTTGATGAGTCAAATGTGGATTGGTTGGAACCAGTAAGTGATGAAGATTACAGCGCTTAAACGAATTTCTCGGGCGGCTAACCACCTAAGCTCTTTGAGTAAATAAAATTAACCATGAGTTTTTTCGCGAGCGAGTTGATCAAAGTCCCAATGTTTCTGCCGTTTCGCGCGAACTTAGAAAAATTTGCTCACAGATATGTGAATAGAGGCTGTTTTTTGTGTTCAACCAAATAGAGCTTGTTCAGCTAGTATTCAGGTGAAAATAAGGATAATTGGGCTCAAGATACGGAAAGTTTCGATTATCGAATCGTTGCTGACGTTTGTTCTTCATAAATGCAGTTCATCTTGCATGAAATGAGGGGCAGGGATGACAGTTAGGTAAGGAATTTAAATGCAAGACATTTTTGGATGTGAAATTGATGTCAGCGGTGACAAGCCAAACCATGCATTAGATGCTTGGAACAAGCTTTGCCACGCGTTCCTATCTCATTCTGCCGAAACCCCAACTCATCTTGGTAACTTACTCGCAGCAGACCCTGACAATGTGCTTGGGCTGTGTTCCAAAGGTTTCTTCATGCTGCTTGCTGGCCGCAAAGAATGTTTGCCGGCTGTGGATGGGGCTGTTGCTAAAGTTTCTGACGTTGAAAAACGTCGTGGTTTTTTACCACCGCGTGAAGCCGTTTACGTCGAAGCATTAAAACTTGCCCACAAAGGTCAGTGGTATCTTGCTGCAAAAGTGCTTGAAGGTGTTTTTGAAGCTGAAGCCCATGATGCGATGGCCTTTAAATTGGTACATGCTTTGCGCTTCATGCTGGGGGATCGTTTTGGTCTTCGCGCTTCAAGTTTGAAAGCTGTTGACCGTTTCGATCCGGAACATTTTGCAACAGGTTATGTTTATGGTTGCCATGCCTTCGCACTTGAAGAAACAGGTGACTATAAAGCGGCAGAAAAATTTGGCCGCCAAGCGGTTGAGCTTCGCCCCGATGATGCATGGGGCCTTCACGCTGTGGCCCACGTCTATGACATGACGGCACGCGCTGAGACAGGCATTGAATGGCTCGAAGCACGCGAAAAGCAATGGGCGCATTGCAACAACTTTTCATTCCACTTCTTCTGGCACTTGGCGCTTCATTATCTTGAAGTGGGAAATTACGCCAAAGTTTTGGAGCTTTACGATAACGACATCCGTAAAGAGCAAACAGATGATTATCGTGACATCTCAAATGCCACCTCATTGCTCGCTCGCCTTGAAGGGCTTGGGGTCTATGTTGGTGATCGTTGGGACGAGCTGAACGCAATTTGTGAGCGTCGCACGGATGATAACTGCGTCATCTTCGCAGACCTTCACTATATGCAAGCCCTTGGCCGAGCCAACAATGTTGACGCGATGGACAAGCTGATTGCGACGATGAGCAACAACGCCCAATACGGCAAGCGCGACATGGATGACGTCAACCAAGTTGCTGGCCTATCAGCAGCACAGGGGTTGAAAGCTTACTATGCTGGCGACTTTAGCAATGCCTTTAAAATGCTAAACGCTGCCCGCCCGCAAATGCAACAAATTGGCGGCAGTCACGCACAACGCGATACATTCGAGCGTATGACAATTGATGCAGGTCTTAAGGCTGGACAATATCAAGAAGCAAAAGCGCTGATTGAGGATAGAACGTGGCGCCGTAGTCAGGAAGATTCTTATGCGCGCAGTCGTTCTGTCGCGGCTGTGAATGAGAAGTTCGAATTGGAAACCCCAACATCAGATGCGAAAGTGATCGCGATTTCTGCTTAGTTGCATCTCAAAGCTTTAAAGGCTAGTGAAAGCACGAACCGAAGTTGAGCGCTGTTTAGCGCTCGCGCAATTAAAATTTGTGTCTAATGTTGGTCTGAATGATCAGAGTTATTTTATAAGATGAATGAAAAAGCCACTCCCGAAGATTTGGCCAGTGCTGCTGCGATTACTGCCAATGAAAAAGCTAAATCGAACGATCCAACCGCCGGTATGGACCTTTCCAAGGTAAAGAGACCACGCGATCCTCGCCTCGACTTTTTCCGTGGCATCGCCATGTTCATCATTTTAATCGCGCATACGTCTTGGAATTCATGGACACTGTGGATTCCAGCACGTTTCGGTTTTTCCGATGCGACCGAAATTTTTGTATTCTGCTCGGGCATGGCGTCCGCGCTGGCTTTTGCCTCCGTCTTTGATCGCCATAACTGGTTCATGGGTGCTGCCCGTGTCGTGCACCGTGTATGGCAGGTCTATTGGGCGCATATCGGCATGTTCATTGTGATTTGTTTGTGGGTGTCGTGGATTGATGTTGTTGGCAACCACGGCGATTTCATGAAGACACGACTCAATCTCATGAACTTCTTTGAGCTTAATACGCCGCAGCAATTAATTGGTTTGATGTCGCTCACTTATGTGCCGAATTATTTTGATATCATGCCAATGTATATCGTTGTCCTTATCATGATCCCACTGGTCATGGCTTTGTCTCGTATCTCGCCTTATGCGGCGATGGCGTTTTGTGTGGCACTCTGGCTCGCGACCAATATCGAGGCTTGGTATAATTGGTATTATGGGATGCAGAGCAGCATCTTCCGTTTCCCTGCAGAACCATGGAACCATGAAGGCTGGACTAGCTGGTATTATGGTGGCGAAATTCCTGCTGAAGCCCAAAACGGTTTCAAATCGCGCCAGTGGTTCTTTAATCCCTTTGGTTGGCAGTTGATCTTCTTTACTGGTTTCGCCTTCATGCGCGGTTGGATACCACGTCCTCCTGTCAGCAAAACGCTGATTATCATGGCGCTTGCGTTCATTATCATCACCATGCCGCTTGCCTATTTCCGTTTTTATAACGGTTTGACGTTTGATGCGGATTTGAACCAATGGCTCAAAGCATCACCGCTTAAAGAATGGCGTGCGGATATTCGTTGGTTGATTTGGAAAACAGACTTCGGCCTCTTCCGCTTCATCCACTTCTTGAGCGTTGGTTATTTGGCTTGGCTTGCTGTGGGCGAGGGCGGTAAGCGTCTTATCTCCTCTGGCCTATGGGGCAAGTTTGTCAAAATCGTCATGACGGTGGGTCAGCAGTCTCTCGCAATCTTCCTGTTCTCGATGGTGTTTGCGCAGATCATTGGCTACACATTCTATCCGCCCGTTGATCACCCGTTCCACATCACCGCACCAAGAACGGAATGGCGCTGGCTTCATTCACTTGTTGTGAATGTCGGTGGTATGATCACCTTGGTTGGCGTTGCCTATTTCGTGGCTTTCTTCAAAAAGCAACCTTGGCGTGGACCTGCAAAGCCTAAGTCTGCCTAAGCTCCTTTAAAAATCGGCAGACATTTGGTTCTTTTTGCTTGACCTTGAGAGGCATACCGCTAGCTTCCTGAGTAGATTATCTAACAGGACGTGACCAATGAGTGATGCGATCAAAGAGGCTGTAAAAAAGCAATTAGCCAAGGTCAAAGGCCCAGACCTTACGAGTGACTTAATGTCGCTCGGGCTCGTATCAGACATTTACGTGAACGCAGGCAAGGTAATGTTTTCCGTGTCTGTGCCAGCCGATCGTGCGCAAGAGCTTGAGCCTTTACGCAAAGCGGCTGAAACCGCCGTCATGGATATTGATGGCGTTGAAAAAGTAACCGCTGTTCTAACAGCTGAAAAGACGGCAGGTTCTGCGAGCCCAGCGCCAAAGCCAGCCGCACCCAAACCACAAATGACCCCACCGCCAGCGCAAGAAGAAACCAAAGCGGGCGTGCCCGGCGTGAAGCACATTGTTGCTGTTGCCTCCGGTAAAGGCGGCGTTGGTAAATCCACAACATCCATCAACCTAGCACTTGGCCTTGCCGCAAACGGTCAGAAGGTCGGCGTGTTGGATGCGGATATCTACGGCCCCTCCATGCCGCGTTTGCTTGGTTTGACGGGACGGCCACAGGCAGAAGGCCGTCTGCTTCACCCAATGGAAAACTTCGGCATTAAAGTGATGTCGATGGGCTTCTTGGTGGAAGAAGACACGCCGATGATTTGGCGCGGTCCAATGGTGATTTCAGCACTGACCCAAATGCTGCGCGAAGTTGCATGGGGTGAGCTTGATGTATTGATCGTCGACATGCCGCCAGGAACGGGCGACGCGCAATTGACCATGGCGCAACAAGTGCCGCTGTCTGGTGCTGTCATCGTTTCAACCCCGCAAGATTTAGCGCTGATTGATGCCCGCAAAGGCCTCAACATGTTCCGCAAAGTGGATGTGCCGCTTTTGGGTATCGTTGAAAATATGAGTTATTTTCTGTGCCCATCCTGTGGGACACGTTCTGATATTTTCGGACATGGCGGTGCGCGGGATGAAGCAGAGCGCATTGGTGTGCCATTCTTAGGCGAAGTGCCGCTCGCCATGCGTGTGCGTGAAACATCGGATGCAGGCACGCCGATCGTGGTCTCAGACCCAAACTCAGAACATGCCGGAATTTACCGTGATATCGCAGGAAAAGTATGGGCATCGCTTGAAGACGGCGAAGGGCCAAATGCAAAAGAAGCGCCCGCTCTCGTGTTTGAATAAGAAGGTCGCAATTCGGCAAATTAGAGACGTAATTATCGCGCCCGAATGAGGGATTTCAATTAGCGGTTTCTCAATATTGTTTATCGGAGTCTAGCTTATGACATTCCAATTTGCCTTTGGCCCCCGCATTAAGAAGTCAGCCTTCTTTAATGCAACTGTTCGCGCGGGCGTTAGTCATTTCTCGACCTATAATCACGTGTGCTTTCCGGTGTCTTATGGTGATCCAGAAGCGGAATATCGCCGCCTGACCGAAGGCGTTTCCATGTGGGATGTGGCTGTCGAACGGCAAGTCCGCATTATGGGCAAAGACGCCTTAGAACTTGTCAGCATTTTGACACCGCGCAACCTTGAAAAAGTAAAGATTGGTCAGGGGCGCTATATCCCGATTTGTGATCACCGTGGCGTTTTAATGAATGACCCTGTGATGTTGCCAATTTCTGCCAATGAATATTGGATTTCAATTGCTGACCAAGATCTCCTTTGGTGGGCGCGAGCAATCGCGGCTGAGCGCGGCATGAATGTTTCCATTGATGAACCTGATATCAGCCCGCTTGCAGTTCAAGGCCCGAAGGCGGGCGATGTTGTTCGCCACGTGTGTGGTGATTGGGTGGATGACTTGAAATTCTTCGGCTTCAACCAAACCATGATCCAAGGCATTCCCGTTGTTGTTGCAAAATCTGGTTGGAGCAAACAGGGTGGTTTTGAAATTTACCTGATGGACCATCATCGCGGGACTGAACTTTGGGACATTATCGAAGAAGCCGGACGCCCCTATGATATTGGTCCAGGTGCGCCAAATTATATTGAGCGAATTGAAAGCGGGCTTTTGTCCATGGGTGCTGATACGGATGATGATACCAACCCTTATGAGGTCGGTCTCGGCAAGCTGTGTGACCTTGAACAAGATGTCGATTTTATCGGCAAAGACGCACTCAAACGGATTAAGGCAAGGGGTGCGAAACGCCGGATGACGGGCTATATCATTGATGGCGAGCAATTTGCTGGATCAAACCAACATCGTTGGAAGGTCTATCAAGACGGTAAAAAGATTGGTCGTTGCTCTGCCGCTGCCTATTCGCCGCGCCTTAATGCCAATATCGGCCTAGGCCTCATCAATGTGGGGCTTGCTGATGCGGGCAACAAAGTCACGATCCAAACGGAGTATGGCGAGAGAGAAGCCACCACGACAGAGCTTCCGTTTAAAATCTAACCCTTTAAAAGCGGACCAATTAAAAACTAAGATGGAATTTGTGGCAAAGAGTGTTTAGAAAAATGCTCAAGGGAGAAATGCCATGAGTGATTTTTATAATTTTGATACGCTGAGCCTGCACGCTGGCCATACGCCAGATAGCGACCACGGTTCGCGGGCTGTGCCAATTCATCAAACCACATCTTACGTATTTCGCGACAGTCGCCATGCGGCGGCACTCTATAACATGGAAGAGGGCGGGCATCTTTATTCGCGCATCTCTAATCCGACGGTGGCAGTGCTTGAACAACGCCTTGCAGCCCTTGATGGTGGTGCGGCGTGTACGGCGACATCATCCGGCATGGCGGCTCTTCATGCGGCGATCATGTGCTTGGTATCGAGCGGTGATCACATCGTCTCCACCGCGCAGCTTTATGGCGCGAACATCAACTTGATGAAAAACACTCTGCCGCGCTTTGGCGTCGAGACGACCTTTGTTTCTGCCGATGATCTTGATGGCATCAAAGCGGCAATCCGTCCGAACACGAAATTGATCTTTGGCGAAATCGTCGGCAATCCGGGCCTCAATATTATGGACCTTCCAGCCGTCGGTGAAATTGCCAAGGAAGCGGGCGTGCCTGTGATCGTCGATAACACCTTCACAACGCCTTATCTCTTCAAGCCGCTAGAACATGGTGCAAACGTTGTGGTGCATTCGGTCACGAAATGGCTGGGCGGTCATGGCCTTGCTGTCGGTGGGGCTGTTGTTGATGGTGGGAATTTCGATTGGGGCATTAAAAACGCCGATGGTTCTTTCAAATTCCCAACCCTTGCAGAACCGCATTATGCGATGGACGGCATGGTGTTTTGGGAAGAGTGCGGACCTGTTGCGCTGACCATGCGTATTCGTATGGAAGCGATGTACAATTTCGGCCCAAGCATGGCGCCACAAACCGCGTTTTACCTTTTGCAGGGTATCGAGACTTTGCCGCTTCGCATGGCGCGCCATATGGAAAACACCAATGCGCTGCTTGAGTACCTTACCAACCACGATCAGGTGACATGGGTGCGGCATCCGCATTTGAAAGATCACCCAGACCATGAGCTTGCAAACCGCATGTTGCCAAAAGGCGCGAGTGCGGTGATTGCCTTTGGCGTGGCGGGTGGTCGCGATGGTGGTGCTGCCTTCATCGAAAACGTAGAGCTTGCCTCCCACCTTGCAAATGTGGGCGACGCGAAAACACTGGTCATCCACCCAGCCTCCACAACCCACAGTCATATCTCAGAAGAAGACATGATCATTGGTGGTTTGTCAGAAGATATGATCCGTCTGTCGGTTGGTCTGGAAGACATCAACGATCTCAAGGCTGATTTTGACAAAGGGCTTCGGGCCGCGAAAAAGGTTGCAAACGCACAGGCACAAGAGGCGGCAGAATAATGCGGATAGACATCAACGGATCAGAAGCCTTCGCCTCAACGGGTGGCAAAGACCATAAAGCAGACCAGCCGCTGGTTATCTTCTTGCACGGCTCAGGCCAAAGCCGATTATCATGGACCCAACAAGTGCGCACTTACTCCTATTGGGGCTACAATGTGCTGGCACCTGATTTTCCAGGTCACGGCTTATCAGCTGGCGCGCCGCTTACGAGCATCGAAGATATGGCGGATTGGGTGATTGCCCTTATGGACGCCATCAAAGCGCCTGAAGCCATTATTGTTGGTCATAGCCAAGGATGCCTCGTGGCCTTGGAGCTAGGTTCTCGCTATGCCGACCGCGTTTCAAAAATCGCGTTCATCGCTGGTTCTCATGCGGTTCCCGTGAATGATCATCTGGTCAATTTGGCAGAAACCAAAGAACCAAAGGCAATCAGCGCCATGATGTCTTGGGGCTCTGGCGCGTTTGGTCACAGCTATGACAATACCGTTCCGGGGGCTTCGCTTATTGGTGCTGGTAAGCAATTGATGGCATCGAACGCTGAGGGTGCTTTGGCAGCAGATCTAAACGCTTGCAACGCATACAAGTCAGGCCTTGAAGCAGCGGGTAAAATCACGTGTCCGACCCTTTGCATTTTGGCTGAAAAAGACAAAATGACTCCGCTTAAAGGTGGCTTGAAGCTGGCCGAAGCGATGACGGATAATAAGCTTGTCGTCATCAAAGGCGCTGGCCACATGTTGCCGCCAGAAAATCCGCGTGAGGTAAACGAAGCTTTGGGTGCGTTTTTATAAGCCATGACCGATCCAGACCGTTTCCATTTGGCTACAGCCAAGGGTGAGAAAACACTCACCATTCGCGCCCTCGACACAAAACGCCCGATCCTTGATATGGTGGCCACGGCTGCCTTAATGGTGTTTGCCGCTGTCGTTGTGCTGTTCTCAGACTTTGGCCGATCTTTCCACGACGACATTCCAGCGCTCGCTGTCTTCGCCTTCATTTTATTTGGCATGAGCTTGAACATTCACGGTGCATGGCAGCGTTATGAATGGGTGCGCTTTGGTTTTGAAACGCTTGAACGCAAAGACGGTTGGGTGCGTTATCAAAAGCTGCAAAAGGACGTCGTGCTAAACAGCGAAGAGTTTGAAGTCGCCGAGATTGAACTGATTGGTTGGCAATACAAGAAAAGCTCAAAACTGTTTTCGAGTAATTCCACTGGACGCACAAAACGCGCACCCATTACGATGCAATATCAAGATAGACCATTACAAATCATCGACGATCTTCAACAACAAGACGCGACCAATGTGATCGAATTTATCCGAGAGGGACGGTGGCAAGCATGACGAAGCCAGGCGATAAAATCAAAAAAGTATGTGTCATTGGCGCGGGCACGATGGGGTCTGGCATTGCGGGGCAGGTGGCAAATGCGGGTTATCCGGTTGTGCTGCTTGATATTGCGTCAGACGGTGAGAGCCGTAATGCAGTGACAGAGCGCGCACTTGATCGTTTGAAGAAATCGGACCCGCCAGCACTCGTTCATAGGGGCGTACTTGATAACATCGAGATTGGTAATATCGACGATGATCTGGCGATGGTGGGCGACTGTGATTTGATCGTTGAAGCCATCGTTGAGCGCCTCGATATTAAGCGCCAGCTTTATAAAAATCTTGAGCCGCTGATCAAAGAGGATGCCATCGTCGCGTCTAATACATCGACCATTCCGATCTCGCTTTTGGTTGAAGAAATGGACGCCAAATTTGCTGAGCGCTTTTGCATCACGCACTTCTTTAATCCGGTCCGTTATATGCGCTTGCTGGAACTGGTGCGCGGTGAGAAGACTGCTGATTGGGTGATGGATACAGCCGCCGATTTTTGCGACCGTATTCTCGGTAAAGGCGTCGTGCAGTGTGCCGACACACCGGGCTTTCTCGGAAACCGCGTCGGTGTCTTCGCGCTGCAAGTGGGCATTGATGAAGCGATGAAATTAGGCCTCACCGTAGAGCAAGCAGACGCGCTAATGGGCC
>CAZKKW010000035.1:0-15501 GCA_964553335.1 uncultured Hyphomicrobiales bacterium
TTCTTTTGGTTAGCGAATTCTAAATTCGTTAATGGATCGTAAAAGTAAGAATTTGTTCACCAAAACGCCTGTCGAATGCCTTGATTCATCGAAGAAAATTCTGGACATACAAAAGCCACAGGCGAGGCCTGGCGAGTATTCGGGATTGTCGAAAGGTTTTTAGCCGTCTTCGTCTGGCAGACGATCAGCTTGTTGGCCTTCAATATAAGCACGAAGGTTAAGACGAGCTTCTTCAGGGTATTGCTGAACAACGTCACCGGTTGAGACATCGATAGAGCGGAAGATCAAAGCGGAGGTCTCGCGATCTATTTCAAATTCACGCCGAATTTCAGTCTCACGACGATCTGATCTTGCTTCATCAGAAGCGTCCGATGTTTCTTGAGATTGCTCTTCGCGTTCATTTTTTGCTTGCGGCTGTTGAACTGGAACTTCGCGGAAGGTGAGCGAGGCAGAATCCGATCCTGCTGCCCGTTGAACCGTTTGGAACTGCGGCAGTAGTGTCGCCTGTGTGCCCTGACTGTTAACATTTGTGCCAACAGATGAGACCGGCGCAATGATCGGACTTCTTCCGATATCCATCGTATTCACCCACTATAACAACGCTGCTTGATGTTGAAATGGATGCAGCGCATTGAACTACGAGCGAACACTCTAACGCATAAAAGTTAAAGTGAGTTTTGGAAGAAGAGTCAATTTTTTGTAAAGAAAAACAGCGCAATTGCTGATTTTTTTGGTATAAATTCTATGTCTTTAAATCGGGTTAAGACGACTTATCCAATGTAAGACCAGGTGAGGCTATTGTGGGTTGTTGGTTCACTTGCCCATAGGGGCTGTATGTGGTCGGCGCTTCGTTTTGCCCCATCTTCTTGGCAACACCTTGAATGAGGTTGCGTGTTACGTCACGGGCGGTTTGCAGGGCTGTAAGGTTCATTTGCAAGAGCGCCTTGAAGTCTTCATGGCGGTGGCGCAACTTTTCCAAGTTCTCTGGCAACATGCTTTGTAAGACTTGCTCTTGCTTACGCGCGCTTTCCATTAACTCGACATAACCTTGAGCATATTCGGTCTTTCTGGTTTCCAGTTCAGAGGCTGCAAAGAGTTTTCCTTCACGTACTAAACGCGTTTCAACTTCAATTAGCTCAATCAAGCCTTCCATTGAGGTTTCAAGACGGGCGAGTAATACGTGCGCATCCTCCTGACTTTCCACTGGCATTGGCGTGCGGACTACGGGTGCTGAATATGTCATGGGTTACTACTCCTTACTAACGACTGTATTGTTTGAGGTGGATGGATCTTGTGGCTTTGATTCATCACTAGGGGGTGTTTCTTGTAACTGGATCAGCTGATCATAAACGTGATCTGCAATACCAAGGTTTGCAGAACTTTGTATGCTTTTGGCATATTCGTCTGTTAAGAGGCCGGACCATGTTTCCTCTGCAAAACCGCCACCAAATTCATTGTCTTTTGCCAAACCTTCAAACACCGGGCGAAGCAGGGCAGCCAAAAAGCTCGCTTCAAACTCATTGGCTTGTTCGCGGGCTTTGGTGTCATAGTTCGGATCATCACTGGCTGGACGGTTCAATGTCGGTGCATTGTTCGCCTGTGGTAGAAGGGGGGTAGCCAGTGTGTTGAATTCAGACATTATAAGACCTCTATCTCCGCTTGCAGAGCACCTGCAGCTTTGATGGATTGAAGAATGGTGATCATGTCGCGCGGGCCGATGCCTAGAGCATTCAAGCCATCAACAAGATCTTTAAGCGTGACACCTTCATTGATGATGCCGAGTTTTGCATCGACTGAATCATCAACTTCAATTTGCGTGCGCGGAACGGCAACTGTCTCGCCCTCACCAAAGGGGTTTGGTTGGCTAACAACTGGCGTTTCAGTGACGAGAAGAGTGAGGTTTCCTTGTGCTACCGCGACCTTTGAAACTTTTACATCACGGCCCATAACAATGGTTCCTGTCTGCTCATCAATCACCACACGAGCGACTTGATCAGGTTCCACGATCAGTTGTTCAATATCCGTAAGTAGGTCAACAATATTGCCGTTGAAAGAACTGGTTAGGCGCAACTGAACAGTTGCTGGATCAATCGGCTCTGCTGTGCCGCGGCCAATGAAAGCATTGACGGTTTTTGCAATGCGGCGCGATGTTGTTAGATCTGGGTTACGAAGGGCAAGACGAACCTTGCGCAGGCTTGCTAATTTAAAAGGAATTTCACGTTCAACAATGGCGCCATTGGTAATGCGACCTGATGTTGGAACACCTTGGACAATGCTTGCTGCATCGCCTTGAGCCGCAAAACCTGCAATAGCAACTGGGCCTTGAGCGAGCGCGTAAACATCGCCGCCAGCACCCAGAAGCTGCGTTACAAGCAATGTGCCGCCGCGCAAGCTGCTTGCATCGCCAAGAGCGCTTACGCCTATATCTATTCTGGAACCTGCTGTTGCAAACGGTGGAAGGTTGGCTGTCACCATAACGGCTGCCACATTGGCGGTGCTGAAGTCTGCATCACCCACACCAGCGCCAAGACGATTTAACATCACTCTCAAGCTTTGTTCGGTGAAGGGGGCGTTGTTTAGGCTGTCGCCGGTGCCGTTTAGACCCACAACAAGGCCGTAGCCGACCAATTGGTTTTCACGGATGCCCTCAAAGTCTGCAATATCTTTGATGCGGGAGGTGGCATCAGCTGATTGTATGGTGATCATAAAGCCAAGGGCGATGACGCTCAAAAACAATAACGCAGATACGCTTTTGCGAACCGAATCATGAACAGCTTGTTTTGCAGAAATTACGGTTGTTTGGGTACGAAGTTTAATCATGAGCGTTGATGGCAACCTTACTTATTACATTATGCGCATGTATATGCAGGGCTTATGCCAAGCTTTATCCTTATCGTAGAATTTTCTTACCCTGTTGAAATATATGGATTTATTTTATTTCTTCATATATTCCCGTATCGTCAATTTTCAATCCTACATGGAAAAACTTACCCAGCCGTTAACCCGCAATTAACCCTATCGGCAAGAACCTACCCCCTAGAAAAACATGCAATCATGATAGGAGATGGTGGCAATGCGCATTGAAAACTCAGGCCCATTGGGCGGTGTTCGCAGCACGAAAAAGAGTGCGAAATCTGGAGCCTCTTCTAGTCAGTTTTCAGTGTCTGACGGCGAAGATTTGCAAGCAGCACAAAATTTATCCAGCGCGAACAATGTGACGAATTTGGATGCTCTTTTGTCATTGCAAGCTGTTGATGACCCTTTAAATAGCAAGAAAAAATCTGCTGAACGTGGCTTTGATTTGCTTGATCGGCTGGATGAGATGCGGCTGGGTATGTTGAGTGGAAAACTGTCGCCTGTTCAGGTGACGAGGTTGGCGCAGAAGGTCAAAAACCTTGGCCGCACGGGTGACGAAAAACTCGACTCTATTTTGTCAGATATCGACATGCGGGCCCGTGTTGAACTGGCCAAAATTGGTGTTTATGACGTCTAAATGTGATTTTCTTGCATAAATCTAAGAATTTTCAATCTAAAAAGATAATATATTACAGCTAGTTACTTTTTTCTGTGAGAAATGAGTAATGAATTTGCTAATGCCTAAATTCTCTCATTGTGTGATGCGCGCAACGCGACTATATTCCGGCCAATTAAGGCGCATCTGGGAGCAGTCTATGGGCACGGACGCAGTAGAATCTTATAAGCCAAGCGAAGATGAGGAGTTTATGAATCCTCGTCAGCTCGATTATTTTCGAGAGAAGCTTGTAACTTGGAAGAATGAGATTTTGAGCGAAAGCAAAGAAACGCTCGTTAATCTCCAAAAAGAAAGCCAGAACCATCCTGATGTTGCTGATAGAGCCTCATCTGAGACAGATCGTTCCATTGAGCTGAGAGCGAGAGATCGCCAACGCAAATTGATAGCGAAGATCGATTCAGCGCTAGCACGTATGGATGACGGTTCTTATGGATATTGCGAAGAGACGGGTGATCCAATTGGCGTTGGTCGTCTGGATGCTCGCCCAATCGCAACACTCTCCTTGGAAGCGCAAGAGCGGCATGAGAAGCGCGAAAAAGTTTATCGCGATGACTAGTTCTCAGAAGTGAGGCTGGTTCAGTTATTTTTTGATTTTGAATGTGTGATAGCGGCACCTGCATTTATGGCTACAGGTGCCGCCTCACTTTTATGGACTGCCCAAATTGGGGAGCAGGACAGGCCGGCCTTACCGTTTAAATTGGGGATTAAACGGTAAGGGAACTTTGTGTTTTGAAATTCTAGAATGGGGCTACAATGTCGACGATCTGCTGCCCGTATCCTGGTTGTTGGACTTGCGAAATATGACCACGCCCGCCATATGAAATGCGCGCTTGAGCAATTTTCGTGGATTCGATTGTATTATCTGGTTGGATGTCATCAGGTCTGATGACGCCTGCAACAATAAGCTCACGAACTTCGGCATTAACCCGAACTTCTTGTTTGCCCTCGATCACCAAATTACCGTTTGGAAGTTTTTGAACAATCACGGCTGCGATTGTGGTCGTTAGTTCTTCTGAACGTTCAATTGACCCATCGCCATTGGTGTTAGTATTCGCGTTCAAGCTAATCACCGCGTTGGTATCACCGATACCGGGAATGAGATTAAACAAGGAACCGAGTAAACCGGTTCCCACGCCAAGACCCCGTCCTGAGGTGCGTGTGCGCTCGGTGGTGTTTTCAAATTCGGCTTCGTCATCAATGGTGACGTTGATTGTTAAAATGTCCCCGACACGCCGCGCCCGTCCATCTCTAAAAAAAGACTGATCGTTTGAACGCCACAAGGAGTTGGCCGTATAAACGGCAGGCTCCGGTGCTGGCTGTGGCAGGGAGACTGGCTTGTAACCAGGGGCTGCCGTTGGATCGCCGATATTGGAAAGCGCAGGAGTTTTGCCGACCTCTTTAAGTTGTGACGAGGTGCCGCATCCTGCCAAACCGATGGATAAGGTAAGCAGGCTTGGTAGTATGAGGGATTGTTTTGACAATACGCGTAACATTACTGAACCTCTGTTTGGCTTGTTTGCTGATTTGCAGCGAGAAATGGTTTGCGTGGCACGACAAGCACTTCACCAACACCGGTGACGCGGCCTCTGACGACGCGATTGGATTGTAAGTTTCTTATTGAAACGGTTTCATCTTTAGCGCCGTTAGAAAGCGCGCGCCCTTGTGCTGTTAAAAGCAGGCCCGGGACAGAATAGGTGATTGCAACAGGGTCATTCGACCGCACGAGTAAGGGCGGCGCTAGATCGTGGTTTCGAACCACTGACCCTTGGGTCAAATTTCTGACCGTCGCCTTACCAACGGCAGGAGCGGTGCTGGTGAGACTACCAGCACGTATTTTTTCTTTGGGAAGACGTGTAACAGCCAGATCACCTTCTACAACCACTTCTTCACGCTCTAGATCTCGGGTGAGGGTAATGACCTTTTTCATTTCGGTGAGCACCCCGCGGACAGGAACATCGCGTGTTCCCCCGTAGGCGGAATATGTCAAAACTGTTTGAAACCGCTTGTTACCTTCGCTGAACTTGAAATCATTGATCGAAAGTGTCGTTTCTGCGCGAGGGTCGGTGTGTATTCTGGTCGGGATTGTCGACGTTGTGATTTCAAAATCAATTTTTTCGCTCATCCGATCTAAGATAAAACGTCGTAAGCGCTGTTTCGCCTCGTCACTGCTAACGATGATGCTAGGGCGATTGACGGTGACAGATTTAATATCATTGAGCTCAAGCTCATAAATGCCAATGTCATGCGCTTCTTCTGCGACACGATAGGCACTTATTTTGCCCGACTTCCCAATATCTGGCGCCAGAAACAACGGCTCATCATGATATTCATCCAACCCCTCAAAAAGATCTCCTGCGACAACCACATTTGAGTACACAGTAATGTTCTCTTTCAAGGAAGCGGACTTGGCATATGGCGTGATGGCAATAAGGGTTGACGCCATCAAAGATGCGAAAAGTGCTACTTTCGGTGATTTCATCGTATCGACCTCCAGGTCAATCAAGGGTTTGATTATTATTGTAGAACTTGTCCTGCGGCCTGCATCATTTCATCTGCGGCAGAAATGACCCGTGAGTTAAGCTCGTAAGCCCGCTGGGCGGTAATCAAGTCAGAAATTTCAGCAACAGCCTCAACATTGGACCCCTCGAGAAAACCTTGCAGCAATGTGCCAAGGCCATCCTCACCCGGGTCGCCGGTTTGTGGGTCGCCACTTGCAGCCGTTTCAACAAACAGGTTATCGCCTATCGCTTCCAAGCCACCTGGATTAATGAAGTTAACAAGCTCGATTGTGCCAACATTGGTAGGATTGGAATCATTGCCGACCACCACTTCTACCTGTCCATCATTGCTGATTGTGATAGAACGGGCATCTTCTGGAATGGTAATCCCATTGCCGACCTGATAGCCATCAAGGGTGACAATCTCACCGTCTTGATTGCGTTCAAAGGAGCCATCTCTGGTGAAGGCTTCTCGTCCATCTGGCAGGCTAATTTCGAAATATCCGCCGCCTTGGATCGCGACGTTTAACGGTTGTTCCGTCTGATCAAGCGAGCCTTGGCTCAACACCCTACTGGTTGCGGCAAATTTAACACCAGAACCAATTTGAATACCGGTCGGCACCACAGTACCTGAACTGGAAGAGGTGGAACCAACGCGCCGCAAATCTGAATAAAGCAGATCTTGAAATTCTGCGCGTTGCTTTTTAAAACCGGTGGTTCGAATATTGGCGATGTTATTCGCGACCGTTTGAACGTTTTGTTCTTGGGCACGCATGCCGGAAGCGGCTGTTCGTAAAGCTTGCATCTACTTATCTCCCTATGCGTTAACTTGGACACGGCCAAGCGTACGGATCGCGTTTTCACGCAGATCATTTTGCTGGCTCATTATGTTGGTTAGTTCTTGGTATGATCGTTGAACTTCGATCATTTGTGAAATCTGATTGATAGGATCCACATTGGCAGATTCCAATGCAAACTGAGTAAGGCGAGGTGTTTCAAGAGTGCGGGCATTTTCTCCTTCAAAGAGATTTTGTCCCTTGCGGTTCAACGTTTGTGGGTCATCAAAAGTGACGATGCGTAAACGACCCAGTTCGCCATTGGCAGCTGAAATCGTTCCATCACCATTAATCGTGATAGATGTATCATCAGGGCTAAATTGGATTGGGCCGCCTTGACCCAATACGGCATGACCATCGTGATTGGTGAGTTGACCGTCTGGATTAAGCGTAAAAGAACCGTCGCGTGTGTAACGTTCACCCGCTGGTGTTTGAATGACGAAGAAACCCTCACCCTTGATAGCGACATCAAGTTGGTTACCAGTGGTCTCAATAGTACCAGTGCCAAAATTTCCAATGGTTCTGTCATCCAGCACGAAACGTAAGTCACGGTCGGCGGATTTAAACTCTTCGGCGCTTGCAACAGGCATGAGGTATTCCTCAAAGAGCATGTTCTCGCTCTTATAGCCTGTCGTGTTTACGTTCGCCAAATTGTTGGCGACTACGTTCATTTGCCTCTCAAGCGCATTAACGCGTGAAAGGGTAATAAGCTGTGCGTTCTCCATAACGAACCCTTTTAGCTTCCCAATATGTAACCAAGGCTCCCCAGCCCGGCTATGCATCAACGCTCCCCAGCGCGTCAGCATGGAAACCTCTTTGCATGAGGTGTGCCAACTTGTTAAGTAATTGAAATAAAACATTATTTCATTTTTTGTAGGGATTTTATGCTAGGCAGTATGTGCCGCTGGGTAAAATTGGTCGGCAAAAAATGCCTAGTTCGTCAGTAATCGTTAAGAAAATGCAACCATTCATTAACCATTCCGGCATTAAGGTTTGTTTGAGGTAAAAATTCCGCTTCGGATGGTGTGTTTCGAAGTGAAATTGATGGTTTTTTAGCAGGCGGTGGCATGGCGAACGAAGCTATAGATGGTGATGACCTTCTTGATGAGGAAGAGGGTGCGTCTGGTGGCAAGAAAAAGCTCATAATCTTGATTGCGGTTGCATTGCTGTTAATTGGTGGCGGTGCTGCGGCTTTCTTTGTTCTTGACCCGTTGGGTTCGGAAGAAGAAGTCGTTGCGGGTGAGGAGCAAGTTGCAGCGCCTGAGCCAGTGGTGTTCTTTCCTCTTCCATCCATTACGGTCAATCTTGAAAATGTTGCTGGTCGCCAGCAATTTTTGAAACTTAAGGCAACGCTTGAACTGCGTGATCAAGATGAGATTGCTAAAATCGAACCGCTTATGCCACGTGTTCTGGATGCGTTTCAGGTTTATCTGCGTGAACTTCGAACCACAGATATCGAAGGCTCCGCTGGCATGTTCCGACTTAAGGAAGAATTGCAAAGACGAATCAATGTGGCGATTTATCCTGTTGAAGTTCGCAAAATTCTCTTTGAAGAAATTCTAATTCAATAGTCAGGAGTAGGCACAGTCATGGCTGAGGAAGAAGAATTTGAAGAAGACGATCTCGCCGCCGCATGGGGTGATGCGCTGGAAGAGCAGGGGGCTGAGAACGCCCAATCGCTGACGGCGCAATGGTCGAACTTGATGGACGGCGAGGAAGATGAGGCCGCGAATAAAAATTCGGACCGTCTGCTCAATCAAGAAGAACTAGACGCCCTTATGGGCTTTCGGGCAGATGAGCTTCTAAGCGCAGACCAAAACGGTGTGCGTGCGCTTATCAGTTCTGCTTTGGTCTCTTATGAACGGCTTCCAATGCTGGAAGTGGTGTTTAACCGCCTTGTAAGACTGTCCACGACATCGTTACGCAATTTGACCTCGGACAATGTTGAGGTATCTCTCGATTCAATCTCGTCAGTGCGTTTTGGGGATTATCTAAATTCAATTCCGCTGCCATCAATTTTATCGGTATTCAAAGCGGAAGAGTGGAATAACTTTGGGCTTTTAACGACCGACTCCCCTTTGATTTACACCATTGTTGATGTGTTGCTTGGGGGCGGTAATTCATCTGGGGCCGTGCGGGTTGAGGGGCGTCCTTATACCGCTATTGAACTTGGTTTGGTGCAACAGTTGGCGGTGCATTTGTTAAAAGATGCCCAACAAGCATTTGAACCTGTAGCGCCTGTTACCTTTACTTTGGACCGGATGGAGACAAACCCAAGGTTTGCCGCTCTCATCCGCCCAGGGAATGCAGCTGTCCTTGTTCGACTGCGCATTGATATGGAAGACCGTGGCGGCAATGTTGAGCTGCTTCTTCCTTATGAAACAATTGAACCTATTCGCCATTTGTTGCTGCAAATGTTTGTCGGTGACAACCTTGGCCGTAATGTTGATTGGGAGCGCCACCTTGCCACACAGGCCAATGCTGCGGATGTGACGGTGGAAGCTGTTTTATTTGAAAAAGAAGTTCCGCTTACTGAGGTGATGAACCTTGCTGTCGGCGAGACTTTCCTTTTGCGACAAGACCCGAGCGAAGCGGTGGAGCTGCGTGTTGGGAATGTCACCATGAGTGAAGGGCAAATTGGTCGGATTGACGATCAAGTGTCTGTGCAGGTGACGCGCGAACTAAGACCACAAAAAATGACAATGAATGGATATGAAAAAGCCATATCTGAAATGGAGGCAAGTGCCAAATGACGTCTGGGATCTTTATCGAGGGATTAGTAATTGTTCTGCTCTCGGCCACCATTGTTTATTGCTATATTTTGAGCGGTAAGTTGAAGAGCTTGAAGTTAGAAGAAAGCATGCTGCGTTCGACTATTGCTGAATTAATGACGACGACTGAGCTTGCTGAACGTGCGATTGCTGGTCTTAAAGTGACCGCGCATGAAAATCAAAAAAATCTCGGCTTGCATGTTCGCGAGGCGGAGCAACTTAATATTGAATTACGCGCGAATTTGAGCGAAGGCGAGGAATTGGTGCGCCGTATTGCAGCGATAACGCAGGCGGGCTCCGCTAATAAACCACTTCCGTCACCGCGTCGTGCTGTTGCAAGACCAACCACATCGCAGCCACGTGCCGTGAGTGAATTGGCGGCTGAAGCGAGCGCCCGTATTAATGCCTTACGTCAAGCAGGGGGATAATTATGCGTCTATTGCAATTATGTGCTGTTGCAGCATTTGCCCTTTTGACCATTAAAGTAATGACGCTTGCTGCAAGCGGCGCTTTTGATGAAATAGCTGTTTCTTCTGCGCGCGCTCAAGAGGCTGATGAAAAAGACGCAGCCGCCAGCGAAGTGAAAAAGCCTGACGAGGCGGAAAATCCAACACCCCGCGATGTGACGGCAACTCTGGGTGCTGAACAAAACAGCCGGGATGCTTTGATCAATCGTCTTGGTGATCGCCGTGATGCACTAGAAAAGCGCGAGCGGGATTTGAAGTTGCGCGAGGATCTTCTTGCGGCTGCTGAAAAACGCTTGAAAGCGCAAATCAAAGAGTTACAGAAGCAAAAAGAAGATGATGAAGGGCCAGACGGCAAATCCAGAAAACAAAATACCAAAGACCTGGTGATCATCTATGAAAGCATGAAGCCGAAAGATGCCGCCAAGATATTCAATGCTTTATCGTTGAATGTGCTTTACAGCTTGGCAACTGCTATGAACCCGCGCAAGATGTCAGCGGTGCTTGCTGAGATGGAAGTAAAGGCTGCTGAACGGCTTACTGTTGAGATGGCTGCGCAGTCAATTTCTAAAAATTCAGCCCGAAATAAGAGAAAACTACAAAAAATCGGCGGGTAATCGCCCATTAACGAACGCCTGTTATTGTTGCTCGAAGAGTACCTAAGCGTGGCGTATCATGTTGTTGTATCGAGTTCGATCAAACGCTTATCAAAGCACCCGTATTGGTAAGACATTTTTTGTCTTGCCATTGCTTCTTATTGTCCTTTTTCTAAGTCAGACAATTCCTGTTTCAGCGCAACGTTCTGAATCATTGAAGACGGATATTACCGTGAGCACAAACGGTGGTTATGGTCGTCTAGCCATTCAGCTTCAAGAGCGAACTAAATTTATCAAACACAGCATTTCAACCGATGATAATGTGTTGATTATCCGTCTTAGCGAGCCTTTAGAGATCGATGTTGAACGGCACGTGCGTAAATTAAATGATTATGTGTTGGTGGGCCGTCGTGATCCAGAAGGCGGTGTGCTGAGGTTTGCATTGAATACGGGCGTTCGCGTCAACACGATGGCAGCGGGTGAACATTTGTTTGTTGATTTTTTGCCGGAAAATTGGCAAGGCCCAAATCCCTCTATTCCTGAGGAGATCGTTCGTAAATTAGAAAACCGTGCAGAAGATGCCCTTGAACTTGCGGAACAAAATGCCGTTGTTAAAGAAGAAAATGGCATTGTGCCGGAGTTTGAAGTACGGGTGGGGCGTCACCCAACTTTTACCCGCTTCGTATTTAATTGGAATGTGCCTTATAATGCTGGCTTTAGACGCGAAGAAGACGAGGCAATTTTAGAGTTTGATCGCGAAGGAAACTTTGATTTTGCACCTATCAACGCTGATCTGCCCGCGTTGATAAAAGACGTTGAAGGTGTTGTTGGCGATGGCAAAACCATTGTAAAAATCAAAATGGATAAACGATCCAAAGTGCGTTCGTATGCAGATGAGGCATCGTACATCATTGATGTTACACATGAAAAATTGGTCGGAAAAAACGATAACGCTGTTAATATTCCACTTTTAATCGGCGGATTGCCGAGTGTTCCAGAAGGCGCTGAAGGTGTTTCATTTACGGAAATTAATGGCGGTGAGCGGGCGCTAGCTGAACTGCCTGTTGCACCAGTCGTTGAAGAAGCCGATGAAGATATCGTTGAAGGAAATGAGGAAACGGCGGCAGGTGAAGAAGATCAGTCTGAAAAGGCTGATGAGAGAGCACAACAGACTGCAAATTTGAAAGATTTGACGGTTGAGCAGGAACAAGCTTTGGATGGTATTGCTAACGTGAGCTCTAAACATAATCCAGAAGCTATTGATGCTGACCAAAAGAAAGTAGAGGGGCTTTCCGTGGTTGAGGCGACGCTCAATCCGAGCCAAGATGCACTCCGTCTTGTTTTCCCATTTGAAACGGAAACACCAACGTCTGTATTTAGGCGGGATAAAGCTGTTTGGATTGCCGTTAAATCGGACAACTTCATCGACGTGTCTGCAATCGAGACATTGTTGGGCGATTTTGTACGTTCTATCGATGTGGTTGAAAAAGATGATTATAAAGCCATCCGGATTGGTATGCCGAGCGCGCAACTTGCTTCATCTGCGGTTGAAGAAAATAACTGGGTGATTTCAATTGGCAACTCAGTTATTCGCGCGTCTGAACGGCTATCTGTATCGCGCAACGTGAACAAAAAAGGTGGATTGTTCCTGAAAGTTCCTCTGAAAGATGCTGCTGGTGCCGTAGAAATTGTTGATCCTGTTGTTGGTGATACCTTACATATTTTATTGGCGCATGCACCTGCTCAGGGACTCCTGAGGGCGCAGAGTTTCGTTAAAGTTGAGATGTTGCCGTCCGCACATGCTTTTGCTTTGGCAACGTTAGCGGAGGATGTTAAGGTCAAACGACATAAAGATTATGTCGAGATTTACTCACAAAGCTCATTGAACCTTTCACCTGAAAAAGTTCTTCGTTCTTCTTTGCCTGGAAACTCTGAACAGACTGAATGGTATGATGCTCCATTAGAGTATGACCTTGAAAATTATGCTGAACCAGGAACTTTTTTGAAGAAAGAAAGCAAGTTCATAAAGGCTGTCATTTCTAGCGAAAAAGAAGATTTGCCAACTGCTCAAATGAAGTTAGCAACGTTTTATGTGGTTAATAATTATGGCCCTGAGGCGTTGGCTGTTTTGGAGCGAGCAGTGAGAAGCTGGCCTTTGTTGGAAAATAAGCGGCTTTATGTCTTGACGAAAGCAGCCGCGCAAATAGCCATGGCACGTTATGAGGAAGCGCTAAAAACGCTGGCGGTGGAATCTCATTCGAAAGATCAGGACGCTTCGGTATGGCGTACGATTGCAGCCGCTGGTGCAAGCAAGTGGGAGATTGCCCGAAACAATTCGATACTTGGGCGTTCAAAATTGACGGCTTACGATGCGGATACCAAACAATCATTCTTTTTGTCGGCAGCAACGGCTGCTTTGAGACTTAATGACCTCAATGACGCGAAACGATATTTAGGCAATGTTATATTACGCAACGCAAAAGACCAGCAACGGGGAAAATATGAAGTGCTACAAGGCGAATTAGCACTTGCAGAAGGGCGTCTTGAAGACGCCCGTTTTTTCTTTGATCGTGCCAATGCTATTGATGATATTCGTGTTCAGGCGGAAGCAAGCTTGCGCCTTGCAATGCTCAATCATGAGACCGGTAAAACAAACAATCAACAAACTATTGATGAGCTTGAAGCTTTCGCGGCGGTATGGCGCAATGACGATTTGGAGTTATCGGCACTGCGTTTTTTGGGTAAAATTCTAGCGGTTGAAAAAAATTATCGGCGGGCGTTTCAACTGGTTGAGACAGCCGCGATTTCTAATAATGAATCTCCCATTACCCGGGCCCTTCAAGATGATATGAAAGCGTTGTTCATTGACTTATTTCATGGTGGTAAAGCCGATGATCTGGACTCTGTTGATGCTTTGACCCTCTATTATGATTTTCGTAATTTGATGCCGATCGGTCGTATTGGTGATGAGATCGTGCGTAACTTGTCCCGTCGGTTGATTGACCTTGATTTGTTGCCGCAAGCAGCTGAATTGCTTGAGCATCAGGTTGAAAAACGCCTTAACGGAGTTGCGCGTGCACGGGTGGCAGCTGACTTGGCGGTCGTTCAGCTCCTGGATGATAAACCTCACCGGGCTTTGACGACATTGCAAAAATCACGCTCAGCAAGTCTGCCTTCCTCATTACGTCGTCAACGCCGTTTAGTGGAGGCTTATGCCTTATCAGAAATTAGCAGATTTGATGTTGCCTTGGAATTATTGGAGCCATTGACTGGCGATGATGTGAATCGTCTGAAGGCCAATGTAAATTGGGATGCAAGGCGATGGAGTAGTGCTGGCGAGTTGTTAGAAAAAGCGCATTCTGGTCGCTGGTCTGATGCTGCACCGTTAGAGCCTCATGAACGCCTCGATATAATGCGTGCAGCGATTGCTTATGCTCTTGCAGAAGATGACTTTGCGCTTAACAGGCTGAACCAGAAATTCAGCCAGAAGATGTCTGAAAGCACAGATGCTGGAACCTTCAACATTTTGGCTAAACCATTGTCCGATCGTAGTTTTGAACGGGATGTTGCCGTCGATTCAATCTTGAATATAGGCACGACAGACTCGTTCCTTCGCGATTATCGCAAACGCTATTTGGCGCCGCGTGTGCGGCAAGCAAAACCAGCTAGGGCAAAACCAAGCCCGGCTGCGCAAAACGATAACCAAGATGTTGCGACATAGGCAGTATCTGGCTGGGGCAGTATCTGGCTGGCTTTTCAGTCGTTGAATGGTAGCTAACCGCCGGCAAAACTTCGAACGAGGCTTCCTGCTACCAAGTGCCAACCGTCTACCAGAACGAAGAATATAAGCTTGAACGGTAGTGAAATCACAATCGGCGGCAGCATCATCATACCCATCGACATCAAGATCGATGCAACCACTAAGTCGATGATGACAAAGGGCAGGTAGAGTAAAAATCCAATCTCAAATGCGCGCTTTAATTCGCTAATCATAAAGGCTGGAATCAAAACGCGCATTTCCAGCTCTTCCGGCGTGTCAGGCAGATCCAGTCCACTCATGTCTTGAAACAGTTCCAAATCCTTTTCACGCACATTACCGCGCATGAAGGTGTGAAAGGGTTTGGCTGCATTGACCATTGCTTCGTTGAGTTCGACCTCTTCTTTTATTAAGGGGTCAAGGCCGGTGTTATAGGCTTCTTCAAGCGTCGGCATCATGATGAAAGCGGAAAGAAACAACGCTAAACCAATCATCACTGAGTTGGGTGGTGCGGTTTGTAAGCCAATGGCAGAGCGTAAGAGGGATAAGACAACGACGATACGGGTAAACGATGTCACCATCACAAGCAGAGATGGGGCAAGACTTAAAACAGTGACCAATGCAATGATTTGTATGGCGCGCTCAGTGACTGAGGTGCCTTCATTAAAATCAATCGTAACCCCCTGCGCGTAAGCGCCGGTTATCGCAATTGTGCAAACACAAAACGAAACAAGAAAAGCAATTAGACCATGGCGGAAAATTGCCGTGGATAAATTGTTAAAGCGCCGTAAAAAGGCGCTAAAAGCACCCGATCTACGATCAATCTCTTCTGTTTTTTTTGTTGTTTGCCGCGTGTGTTCACATCGCGGAAGCCACATTATCCCTTTGCATCTCCAGCTAATTGGTTGAGAAGACGATCCATATCGTCTCCAACCTTAGCTGAGTCGCGAGCCGGCGCGGCTACTGGTGGAGCAGTTTGGGCGGGCGCGGTTGCTTGTGTGGGTGCTGAAGCAGGTGCTGCAGGCTTTGGCGCTGTTGCTTGTGGCG
>CAZKKW010000035.1:15601-21715 GCA_964553335.1 uncultured Hyphomicrobiales bacterium
TGGCGCTGTTGCTTGTGGCGATGGAGCAGTAGGCGATGAGACAGCCTGGGCTGTTGCCTGTGGCGATTGAACAGTAGGTGATGAAGCAGCAGGCGATGGAGCGGGAGGAGTGCTTGCTTGTGGCGCCGCATTTTGTGTTGGTGCTTGTTGTGTTGGTGCTTGCGCGGCTGGTTTTTTCGGCGCTGGTGGTTGGCTCGGTCGTGGTGTCGGCGCTGCGCGGTTTACGCCAGCTTCAATCAAAATATCACTGGTTCCGCCAATCATGATGAGGTGTTCAACGTTATCGCGGCGAACAAGAACGAGACGGCGTTTATTGTCTACGGCCGCAGCCTCAATGACGCCAAGTCTATTTTGGCTTTTATTGCCAAACATGCCGCCAGTAAATGATCGCAAGATACGTAATAAAATAATGATCAGAATTACAACAATCAAAAGCCCAACGCCAATTGCCGCGTAGGTGCCGACTGCTTCGCCCAAAAAGCTGTTAAACCACTTTATCATTTTCGTTCCCCATTTGCGCAGCAAGCGGTTACTTAATGCCACGCTGTTTACTGCAACTCTCCATAACGCAAATAATCGACTTTCGCGCAATGGTTGTTTTTTGAAAAGGCGTCGAGTGTTGCGAAATTATCGACAAATTTTACCAAAAAGAGCGATTTTAAGTGTTTGTTAACTATAACTAGGCAAAAATTGCCCAGTTGGTGGTGTGTTTAAGATGGTGGCTTGGCGAATTATGGTTCGCCTCCTTGTAGTCTCGTTTTATCGACATCACCCCGATTTTTACAGCGTATTGCTGGGGAGCAACGCTATGGACTTTTTAGGTTTGCCTGTTTTTGCAGCGCTAAAAGGCAAGATGCAATGGCATCAAGCCCGCCAAGGGGTGTTGGCTGAAAATATCGCCAACGCGGCTACACCTGGTTATGTCGCGAAAGATATCGCGCCAATGGGCAAAGGTAATCTGAAAATGGCGAGCACCAATGCAACTTCTGGTTTTGCGGCGATGGTCACCAACCCGAAACATATTCCCGCTGCCATTGCGCCATCGAGCGGTATCAGCGGCGCACGACCTTCTTCTTCTTTTGAGATTACACCGGACGACAACTCGGTGGTTTTGGAAGAGCAAATGATGAAAATTGCCGGTAACCAAATGGATTATCAGGCAGCAACCTCGCTCTATACATCAAACCTTGGCTTGATCAGGACCGCAATCGGTCGTGGCAACTAAGCTTTGGTAGGACACAGATAGGACTCACTATGGATTTTATGAAGTCACTTTTCGTTGCTGCTTCTGGCTTGAAAGCTCAATCTGGGCGCATGCGGGTGATTGCGGAGAATATCGCAAATGCGGATTCAACCGGACGCACACCGAACGCAGATCCTTATCGGCGTCGTATTCCAACCTTTGAAAGCATTTATGACAGCAAAATGCAGGCAAACAAGGTTGAATTGGGCCGTGTTGAAACGGACCGCAGTGATTTTCGTACCCGCTTTAATCCCTCCCACCCAGCGGCTGATACGGAAGGCTTCGTTAAAATGCCAAATGTTGATCGATTGGTGGAAGCCGTCGATATGCGTGAGGCGCAGCGAAGTTATGAGGCGAACCTCAATGTCATTTCGTCCACACGAACGATGCTGGCAAGAACACTCGATATTTTGCGCGCTTAATAAGCTTTAGCTAAAGGAAATTCTCATGACGGTTCCAACAACAGCTGCAACCAATGCCTATCAAGCAACAGCAAAGCTTGCTGAATCTATCGCTAACGGCGGGAATCAGGCAGGAAGTAATCCAGCAGCAGCGATTGGCGATAGTTTCAAAGACATTCTAGGCCAAGCGGTAAGCAGCGTTACCGAAGCGGGCAATAATGTGGAAGCACAAACATTGGCCGCAACACAGGGTAAGGGCGATATGATTGATGTGGTGACAGCGGTTGCTGAAACCGAGGTCGCCCTCCAGTCGATGGTTTCCATTCGAGATCGGGTGATCTCGTCTTATGAAGAAATTATGCGGATGCCAATCTAACGCATCCGCCCTAACGGGTTAGGAGAAGCGTGTGACAGGCCAAGAAGTTCTCGATCTTGCACAAGACAGCATATGGACACTGCTTTATGTCGGGCTGCCGATCATGATGACGGGGTTGATCGTTGGTCTGATTGTCGCGCTTATTCAGGCTTTGACGCAGGTGCAAGAATTGACGCTCGTCTTTATCCCGAAAATTATCGCAATGTTTCTCGCAGCAATTATTGCTCTGCCGTTTATGGGGGCGGTGATGAATAGTTATACTGAGCGAATTTTCGAACGGATTATTTCGGGATAGATGCGTGACCATTGATTTTCTGCCCCAACTTGCCTTTGCCTTTATGCTGATCTTTGCGCGGGTGGCGATGATTGCAACGCTGATCCCGACGATCGGTTCGCAATCCATTCCGCAAAACATACGGCTGGCTCTTGCCCTTTTAGTTACATTACTGCTTGTACCAGTGGTGTCCGATGTTATTCCACCTATGCCGACCACAGTTCCAGGGTTGGCGTTTTTGGTCGTGGGTGAGGTTATCATCGGGTTCTTTATTGGTGGCACGGCTTCCATGTTGACTGCGGCGTTGGAAACTGCGGGTGCGACGATTGCGTTTCAAACCAGTTTGTCAGCAGCGCAAAATACCAATGTGCAAACGCAAGTGCAGGGTACTTTGGTTGCAAGTTTCCTTTCCATCATCAGTGTGACTTTAGTATTCGCAATGAACATCCATCATCTCGCACTCGCGGCCATGCATGATAGTTATCAGCTGTTTAAGCCTGGCAACTTGATGCCTGTGGGCGACATGACAACGGCTGCTGTCGATGTCTTTTCCAAGTCCTTCAAAATTGGCATTCAGCTGTCTGCCCCGTTTATCGTGATTGGCTTTGTCTTCAACGTGGGTGTCGGTATTCTTTCTCGTTTAATGCCGCAGTTCCAGGTTTTCCTTGTGTTGTTGCCTGCCAACTTGATGATTGGCTTCCTTGCAATGGCCGTGCTGATTGGCACGATGATGATGTGGTATGTCGAACATCTTCGCGATGGCCTCTCCATCTTCTTGGTCAATTAGGGGGCGGATGTGGCAGAAGAAGCAGAAGATGGTGGTGAAAAAACCGAAGACCCGACAGATAAGAAGTTGCGGGACGCTCATGAGAAAGGTGACGTTGCCAAAAGCCAAGAGGTCAACGCTTGGTTTGTGATGGCGGCCTCTCTAGTTGTTGTGGGAGGATTTGCAGGCGGTACAGCCTCTACGCTCATGGTTTCTTTTCGGGGCATTGTCGAAAAGTCAGATTCAATTGCAGTCGATGGTGCAGGGCTGGCGAAGCTTTGGGCGGAGATGGGTAACGTCCTTATGATGCCCATGCTTTTGCCGATGCTGGTTATTGGCTTCGCAGGCTTGATGGGCAACATGATCCAACACGCCCCGCTACTATCAACGGAACCGATTACGCCTAAGCTATCAAAAATTTCGCTGATTGCTGGGTTTGGGCGCTTGTTTTCCAGCCAAAGCCTTTTGAACTTTGGCAAGGGCGTTATGAAACTGACACTCGTCACCATGGTTATGGTCGCGGTGTTATGGCCGCAGCGCGACCGCCTTGATTTGATGGTTCATACAGATTTGAACCTGCTCTTGCCGATTGTCCAAGAGATGACTGTGCAAGTGGTTGGCGCGGTTCTCATCCTTTTCACCGTTATTGCTATTGTTGATTTCGCTTATGAAAAGTGGAAATGGATGCAAAAGCAAAAGATGACGTTGAAGGAAATCAAAGACGAACATAAAGCGCAGGAAGGTGATCCACAGCTTAAAGGTCGTATCCGCCAAATTCGCTTGGAGCGCTCGCGCAAACGGATGATGGCCGCTGTTCCCGATGCCGATGTTATTGTTACCAACCCGACCCACTTCTCAGTTGCTATGAAATATGAGCGCGGTATGAATGCTCCCGTGGTGCTGGCAAAGGGTGTTGATGATGTGGCGTTTCGTATTCGCGAAGTCGCCAAAGACCACAAAATTCCGCTCGTTGAAAACCCGCCGCTTGCTCGTGCGCTTTATGCCACTGTTGATATTGATGAGGAAGTGCCAGAGGAGCACTACAAAGCCGTCGCTGATGTTATTAGCTATGTAATGAAACTAAACCATCGTGCTGCTTGGCGCTCATAAAACAGCGAAATTGCGCCTGAATGAGTGTTTCCCGCGATAAGGTTGTGCTTTTACCGCGACTTAAGGGTTTTGGTTGCATACAATACGGTAACGAAATCAAATCGAATCAGTTGATTTTTATCCTAAAGGGCGAAGAGCTGTGAACGCCAACGATAACAAGAATAAAAACGCCGAGTATAGCTTGGCGCCTGCTTATGGCGAACAGCGCATGCAGTTGAAGAAATCGGGCGTTGGTTTGCTCCTCCTGATTGGTGTTCTCATTGCAGCTCTTGTGGGAACGTTCATCTATCTTGGTGAAGAAGTTGCGCGTCCGTTTTTGCTTTTCATTTTGGGCGTTTTGGCCGTTTTCGGCATTTTTACCTTATTTGCTGCCGCTGTTGGATTGTTACGCTTTGGCGAGGGTGCGCCTGTACGTCGCCATGAATATCCATTTTTGGAATCTTTAGAAGGTGCACACACCATCACCAATAAAGATGGTCAGATGATTTTTGCAGACCTTTCCTATGCTAAACTTATTGGCGCGGTGACGGAGCAAGATATTCGCTCAGTAGCACGCGTGTTTGGAATGGAAGAAGGACTTTCAGAACCCATCTTCAGACTTTCAGTTGCTGCAAGTGAGGGACGGCCTGTTAGTGAAGAGGTTCGTTTGGAAAATGCCATTGGTGAAAGTGGCGGTAATGGTGAGGAACCACGATGGTATCGGATTTCTGTGCGTCCTGTGCGTTCAGCGAACAATGATAAAGTTGATATGGAAGCCAAAACCATTTGGCGCGTTGAAGACATTACCCGTGATCGTGAAGATCAAGAATTTGCCTTTCAAGAATTGCAAAACGTTATCAACTACCTTGATCATGCGCCCGCTGGTTTCTTTTCCGCTCAATCTGATGGCAAGATCACTTACCTCAACGCGACGCTTGCTGGTTGGCTGGGGCTAGACCTTACAGAATTTGAACCGGGTAAATTGCACTTGCATAACATCGTGCGCGGGGATGGTGCAGCGCTGTTGAATGCGGTGAAAGCTTCTCCGGGTGAAGTGCGGACTGAGACGATTGACCTTGATTTTGTCAAACGTAGTGGCCAAAGCCTGCCCGTTCGTTTACTCCATCTCACACCGTTTAAAGCAGATGGCGCACCAGGGCCAACGCGCACTGTGGTGCTCAATCGTTCGACTATTGAGCAAATGGATGACAACAACGTTGAGGGCGGGGCCCGTTTCCAGCGGTTCTTTAATTCAGCGCCAATCGCTATTGGTGGCATTGATCGTCAAGGCCGATTGGCCAGAGCAAATGCTGCCTTTATTCGCCAGTTCCAAACTGGCGCTTTGGAAGACAATCAGGTGAAATTGCTTGATCTAATTGCCGATACTGATCATGAAAAACTGACCGATGCCATTGATGCCGCGATGGATCAACAAAGCGAAATTCAACCGGTTGATGCGGCGTTGTCTGGTGAAGAGCAAGGCAATGCACGCCTCTTCATTAGTGCGGTGACTGGCATTGCAGAGCAGGGGCCATCGGATCAGGAGGTGGCTGTTGTTTATGCGATAGATACAACCCAACAACGCGCACTTGAACAACAATTTGCGCAGGGCCAAAAGATGCAGGCGATTGGTCAGCTTGCTGGCGGTATCGCCCATGACTTTAACAATATGCTGACGGCGATTATCGGGTTCTCTGATCTTATGCTGCAAAATCATGGTCCAAGTGACCCGTCGTTCCAAGACATTATGAATATCAAGAATAATGCAAACCGCGCTGCCGGACTTGTGCGTCAATTGCTCGCATTTTCTCGCCGCCAAACCTTGCGCCCAAAGGTTATTGACCTTCGTGATGTGATTGAAGACTTAAGCATCTTGCTTGAGCGACTGCTGGGTGAAAACGTTCGTTTGTCAGTTACTCATGGCCGCGATTTATGGGCCGTGAAGGCTGATCTCAACCAGCTTGA
>CAZKKW010000036.1:0-8169 GCA_964553335.1 uncultured Hyphomicrobiales bacterium
ACCATTGGGCGTTTTGACCCTTTGATGAGCTTGACCGCTGCATCAACATCTTCATCTGCTGGGATGACAACTGGATTGCCCATTCTGCCATCAGGTGTTGCGGCTGGCGCGTCACTTGGGATGGTTTGAACATCATCAGGGAAGATCAAATGAGCCACATCGCGCTCTACCAATGCTGACTTACACGCAAGCGACATAAGCTCTGCATGTTTGGATGTATCAAGGACAGGCTGTGAGAAACGGGACACGGCATCAAAAGCCGATTTTAGATCAATATCCTGAAACGCGCCGGGGCCGAAGACTTGTGTTTGGACCTGACCGGTCAGCGCCAGAATAGGCGCGCGGTCAACTTTCGCATCCCAAAGACCTGTTAGCAGGTTCGTTGCGCCGGGGCCTGCAATTGTCAAACAGGCAGCAGGCTTATTCGTCAATTTGCCATAGGCAGAGGCTGCAAAAGCTGCGGCCCCTTCGTGACGAACGCCAAAGAAGGTCAGTTCATCCGCATTGGCGCGCTGACGAATGGCTTCTGAAAGGCCAAGGTTAGAGTGGCCGACCATACCAAACACACTCTTCACGCCCCAGTTCACCATGGTCTCTGCCATGACATCAGTTACTGTGCGCTCTCGAGGCTCTTCTGCTTCAAGGCCAACAAAAATTTCGCCATCGCGGATATCGACGGGATAAAGCTCTTGGCCAGTGTCTTCGTGTCCTCCTGGAGGGGCACCAGTGAGCGGATCGAAGTCCCAGCCGTGCCATGGGCATCTGATCCAGCATTTGCCGTCAACACCCTTTTCAATCGAACCTTCGCCGAGCGGGCCATTTTGGTGAGGACAACGGTTGTCCATTGCTGCCCATTGCCCATCAAAGTGAGAGAGACACATAGAGATCGTTCGGGCGGTTACTGTTTTAACACGGCCCTCTGGCAGGTCATCAACGTGACCGACACTGATCCATTCAAGGTTTTCTTTGTTCATTTTCTTCTCCCCTAAAGCTCTACGCTTCAGTTATTGCAAGGCACCCCGCATCAGTGCCCGCTAGTTTTCAATGCTTGCCTGTTTTAAGCGCCTGTTCGTTTTCAGTGGCCGCTTGTTTTGTCGAATAGTTTTTGAAGCCACGTCAAAACCAAAAACACACCGATTGCCCAAATCATCAAATCAAAAGGCGCAAAATCTGTACCGCGCACCCATTTGGCAACAAGGTTGCCTTGAGGTCTGAGTTCTTTCCACTCAAAAAGGCCCGGACGATCCCACAACCTAAAGACCCAAAAACGGGAGACATACAATAAAACGAAGCCAACAAAGGCGACAATTGCAAGGCTGATTATACGTTTCATGGGATCAACTTCACTTTGTTTGGATCAATGAGCAGAACCAGCACATCGCCGCGTTTTTCAATTTTCGCTTCAACATCCACGAACTGACCAACATAGTCATAAAGTTTCTTATCAAGCGGGCCTCCGTTTACATCGCCGACCAGCAAGAACTCGTGACCTTCAACAGGTTGGCTGCTCACGAACACAGGTGGAATATCCCCTTCAAGACAAAGATTTGCGCAAGCCTTATGGGCAAGACCCCTGCCCGGCTTCATGGCACCGGCGAGACATTTTCCATCGCAGATTTCGCCTTGAACGCGCCATGTACCAATGGGAGTGCTTTGCGGAACCTCTGCTTGGTCGGAAAGCTCCTTGATGCCGCGTTTACGTGGAAATAGTTGCAGCATATCAAGTTCACCGCGCCGCAAAATAATGCCTTTGGCCTCCACAAGGCTGCCATCAAGCGCAATCACTGATTTCATGGCACCGGATTTACCTTGGCCAGAAAGCATCAAGGTGCGTCCGGCTTTTATGCGCTTGTTGCCTTTTGTCACATGGAGAACAGGGTAAGGTTTTGCCTGAACAACACCTTCCAAGGTTTGGCGACCATAGTCAAAGCGGAAGCCCGCTTTCCCCGGATCATCTTGGGTGCCACCGATCAAGGCGGCACTGGTTGCAAAAGCTGTCAAAAGCATGACCGAGATAAAGGCCAAAAAGACGCCAAGGCCTTTTGGTATACCCAAATACCCAACAAAGAAAGGTTTGTTCTCTGGGCTCATGTTCATGCTCCTGCTGGTGAAAGAGGGACAGGCTCGACAAAGGTGCCTGGTGGGTTTGCCTTCGGGTCAACCATCACGGCACCTGCTTGGATGCTAACGCGGTAGGTTGGAACTGTTTCAGTAAACGGCGCTGGTGAGCGGCCACTTCTGACATCATATTGGAAACCATGCCATGGGCAGGTAACAAGACAATCAATGATTTTGCCTTCGCCCAATGGTCCATTTTGGTGAGCACAGGCATTTGAAATGGCGGACAATTTGCCTTCTTGCAAAAAGACAGCAACACGCTCGCCTTCTGACAATTGCACGATCTTGGCATATCCTTCGCTCATATCAGATACATCACATACTTTCACCCAATCGGCCGTTCGATCAACAAGCCGGTCGCCATGTTTGCGTTCATGAAGGGCGGCGAGCAGATGCAACAATGCAACGATCAAACCACCGGCTATGAAGATCACCGTGAAAGTATGATTTTGTTGATCTTGCAAGATGCCAAAACTGACATGCGCCACCACAGAGATATAAGCAGCATAAACAAGATAATGGATACGCTTCCAAATACGCGGTGTGAAGAACTTCATCCAAAAGTCATGGCTGGTTGCAGCCAAAATGATGAGGCAGGTGATCGCAAAAATACCAAAGACTTCAAAAGGGAAGCCTGAAAGTTGCCCATAGCTGGTATTGGAAACCAAAAGCGCTTCATATTTATCTGATGAAGAAAATGCGAAATACCAGTTGATGATATAACTCGCATGAGTAATGCCAACGAACGCTGTCATCACACCGAAATGGCGACGGTTATATAAAAGCGGCAAGAAACGTTGATCAAGACGGGCGAGCGGCCCAATACACAAGATCACCGTCAGCATTAAAAACGCACAAGACCCAAATGCCCGCGCATTGTGGACGCGGCCATCAATGCGGCCTTCATTGTCTAAAAGCGCTGGTGTGAAATTGATGAACACATAAAGATAGGCAAAGACACTCGCCAACATGATGGCGTTGTATTTCCATTTGTTCGGGTTCCATTGAACAGGGATATATTTAACACTCATTGAGCTTGCTCCTGTTCAACGGTTTCAGCAGGCGCAATCTTTTGCGGCGTAAAATCAGCTGGCCATTGCTGGCGCAGTGAAAAGCCCGCAATCATGATGCTAGGGATTGCCGCTACGAATAATATAGCCACCCAAAAATGCGCATTGCGTGGTGGTTTATGGCGCTTGTCCCATTCATCTTTGCCACTTTCAATAATGTACCAACGCCACAAAATCAGCGGCCAGATAATTAACAGGGCCGGAACAAGTAGGGGCCGGAATACATAAGCACCTTGTGCATCTTCATCAAACCGATCAATGCCAATTGTCAAAAAGACAACGGCGATGACAGCGCCGATGATCATCCAGATTTGAAGACCATAAAGAATTAATTCTGCTAGGTTCATGTCACTCCACCATAAGAAACGCCAGTTAGGTCCGTCATTTCCCGCTTCCATGTGGTCAAATCATCACTGTTGAATTTTGACAGATGATCATGTCCACAAGCGCGTGCCATAACTTGCATCAATTCCACCGATGCGTCAAAAAAATTGGTTAGTTGGCGGGCTGACTTTTCGACAACCAGACGGTTCACCAAATGTGGTTTTTGCGACGCTATACCCACCGGACAGTTATTGGTGTGGCACGCCCGCATAGCAATACAGCCGATAGCCTGCATGGCCGAATTTGAAAGCGCAATCGCGTCAGCACCAAGAGCCAATGCCTTGATGAAATCTGCTGGCTTACGCAAACCACCTGTGATGACCAGCGTCACATCTTGGCGGCCAAGACTGTCGAGATGACGACGGGCGCGGGCAAGAGCTGGAATGGTTGGCACAGAAATATTATCGCGGAAGATAATCGGGGCCGCACCCGTACCGCCGCCACGGCCATCAAGGATGATGTAATCAACGCCAACCTCAAGGGCTGCGTCAATATCCTTCTCGATGTGTTGGGCAGAAAGCTTGTAGCCGATTGGAATTCCGCCCGTACGATCACGCACTTCATCGGCAAATTCTTTGATCTGGCTTGGTTCAGTCCACTCGGGAAAGCGCGGTGGTGAGATCGCATCGTCGCCTGGATTTAGCCCACGGACTTCTGCAATTTTACCCTTCACTTTATTACCCGGCAGATGGCCACCTGTACCCGTCTTCGCCCCTTGGCCGCCTTTGAAATGAAACGCTTGAACTTTATCAAGCTTGTCCCAGCTAAAGCCAAACTTGGACGAGGCAAGTTCATAAAAATAACGAGAATTGGCTTCTTGCTCTTCCGGCAACATGCCGCCCTCACCTGAACAAATGCCAGTGCCGGCAAGTTCTGCGCCGCGTGCCAAAGCAATTTTAGCAGGTTCTGACAAAGCACCAAAACTCATGTCTGATACGAAGAGAGGAATTTTCAAGGTTAACGGCTTTTGCGCATTTGGGCCGATAACAACGTCGGTGCCCACATCATCTTCATCAAGCAGAGGAGATTTATGCAATTGCGCTGTTAACAACTGGATATCATCCCAACTCGGCAATTCGTCTCGTGGCACACCCATCGCATCGACTTTGCCGTGGTGTCCGGTTTTGGACAGACCGTTTTTCGCATAATGCTGGATTAAGCCTGTATGCGGCTCTTCCGCATTTCCGTGTTCGGTATCTGCATAAAGGCCCAAATAGCTATCGCGATTGAAGGGTTGTGGGTGCTCCTTGGCCCATTCGTTTATTTCGTCTTCATCGACAACAACTTCGCCATTTTCCACCCATGATTTAAACACGGGCAGCGCTTCTTTGTTGTTGTAAGCGGAGACGCCGCCATCCAAGCGATAATCCCAATCGTGGACACCGCAGATCAGATCATCACCACGGACAAAACCGTCCGACATCAATGCGCCTCTGTGGAGACACCGACCATACATAACGGAGACTCTCTCATCAAAACGTACGACCACCAGATCAACGGTTCCAACAAGTGCATATTGCGGGTCACGGTCGGGAAGTTCGTCATATTTTGCGACGGATACTAAATTCATAGGTTTTTCCATAGTTTGCCAGCTGATGTGGATCAGCCGATATTAAAGTTCTTTGTTTTGTTCGTCCGCATTTTCAATTCGATTGCATCAATTCGGTTACGTCAATTCGGGGGCAATCCATCTGATTTCGATTTTTTACCATACCAACTAGCGTACCAATTTGCACCGGGAACCGCACTTAAACCATGTAACAGCGCACTAATCCAGACCGCATTGACCGCAAGATATAAAATAGGTTCCGCTAAGTCATGCCCAACAACAGGTACAATCAAGAGAGCAAAGAGCGCTGTTGCCAGCCCACGCGGGCCAAACCAACCAAAAAACAGCCTTGTAATCGGTGGTGCATCGGTTTTGATAAGAGATATCCAAATGGCGAGCGGTCTCACAACGAAAAGGCTTAGCAGGATGATTGCTAAGGCAGGTATGCTCAGGTGGTGGATCGCTTCAGGAACCAAGGCAAGG
The DNA here is from genome assembly GCA_964553335.1 of uncultured Hyphomicrobiales bacterium. Taxonomy (GTDB): domain Bacteria; phylum Pseudomonadota; class Alphaproteobacteria; order Rhizobiales; family JACESI01; genus JACESI01. Next base: position 5,605 of record CAZKKW010000036.1, read on the forward strand.
CCTAGCAAAAAGAATGCGCCCCATGTGAGCATTTGGCCTTCGCTTTCCGTGAATTCGTAGATAAATTTGCACCGCTGTTTAATGACATTGCCAAACAACAAACCGGCGACAAATGCTGAGATAAACCCGTTACCGCCGATCGACGTTGCGGCGAGATAAGCAAAGCCTGCCATGGCGAAAGCGGCGATACCTTCAAAGATGGCAGAGGTCCATTGCCTTTCCTGTGCACGAATCAGCATATGCCCGCCGAAAAAGCCGACCGCGATCCCAACAAGGGGGCCAAAAACAAGCTGCTTTGCACCAAATACAAACCAATTTGTATCGGTTTGGCTGGCTGCACCCGCAGCTAGACTTGCGAACAAAAGAATGAGCGGAAGGGCCAAGCCATCATTTAGACCGCTTTCAACCGTTAATGCACGTCGCACGCGTTCTGGCACTGCTGAGTTTGTTACAACAGCTTGACCGAGTGCGGCATCTGTTGGCGCCAAGATTGCAGCAACCAGTATCACTGCGAAAATTGGCCAGTCAGGCAAAAGAAGCCATACGACTGCCGTGCCAAAGATAACAGAAAGCGGAAGTCCATATGCCAGCATGCGCACAGGCCATACATGACGCTTTCGCAATTCATCAAAATTAATCTGGGCGGCATCAAGAAACAAAAGGATGATCAGCGCAATCTCGGCCACCAAATGAAGCAGATGCTCAGCTTCCCCCACCGGCATGATACCCGTTTGAGCCATCACAAAACCAAAAACGATAAAAACCATCGGTGCTGTTAAAATTGTCTTGGATGCCCGTTTTGCAAACATGCAAAAACAAACGGTAACGAGACAGATTATAAGCAGTGCGGTTGTCATTTAATCACTTGTCTTGTTGGGGGTTCCCCATCACGCGAACGAACACTAAGACGCGGTCACCCAATGTCAATGCTCAATTCGATAATGTGATCAAAGACCAGCAACAAGATGGTATATGCATGGAATCTGGCTAAATGCTGATTGTTTTTCTACCGCACCCGCGCGATAAGTTTGATCTTATTTATAACCTTTATAAGGGCGCAAAAGGTCATTTACTTAGGTATAAAAAACACCTAAACGCATTAGATGAATACAGCAGAACTTACGAAACGACATGAAACCTCCGCTCATAACATTAACATTTGTTAGATTGCTATGACTGGGGTAAAGTGTAGTCTTGATGATGCATCGTCAAATTCGTGGTTGGGCATATTCTTTAACGGGCAAGTTAGAGAACGTGTAAATTAGAGAATTGGCGAAATAAATTTTGGAATTCCGTTTGACTTTTTTACAGCGCATATTGTTTTTCGCCCTTTTGGCGACCCTTGCAGCCTGTAGTTCTACGCGGGTTCTCGCACCAACACCTAATAATTTTGTGAATGGCGCCTACCCGCAAAGCGACATCCCGCTCGCTTATCAAACAGCGCAAGCGCCCATTTTCTACGTCACTGACCGTGGCTCACAATCCAGCCAAGGGTCCTTGACCTATAACGCCGAGCGCTCAAGTTCCACAGTTTTTGGTGCGTCGAAAGTAGCCTTCGGTAAAAACCAGTCTTGGCAATCACTGAGTGCTGCCAGTGGTGCGATTAAACGACGTGATAAGCTTGCGCTCAATATTGTGAAAAATCAGGAAATTGTCAGGTTTGATTCAACCCCTATTGCTTTTCGCGTGATAAACGGAAAACCTGTTCGCGAACCCCATGCTGTCGCATCCTACAACCATAAACGAGCGCAGTTCCAAGCGAAAATCCGCGAACAAATGCGCATTGCCAATAGAAACGAAGTCGTCATCTTCGTGCACGGGTTCAATAATTCATTTGAAGATTCAGTTTTTGCAGCCACAGATATATGGCACTTCAGTGGCCGCCGCGGCGTGCCAATTGCCTATTCTTGGCCAGCTGGAGCTGGTGGCATAACCGGATATTTTAAAGACCGAGAATCAGGTGAATTCACAGTCTTTCACTTCAAAGAGTTCTTGCTGCAACTATCCCAAATTCCTGAGTTGGAAAAAATCCACATCGTAGCGCACAGCAGAGGCACCGATGTAACGACCACAGCCTTGCGTGAACTGATTATAGCGACGCGAGCCCAAGGCAAAAATCCGAAGACGGCCCTTAAAATTCACAACCTCATTCTCGCAGCACCTGATTTAGATTTCTCAGTCGTGCGCCAGCGTTTGATTGCTGAGGGTTTCGGCGCGTCAATTGGTCAAATCACAGTCTATGTAAACCCAGGCGATACCGCCCTTGGATTAGCACAAGCCTTATTGGCTGGAGACCGGTTTGGGAAATTAACTCAAGATCAATTGCAGCCAGCAGAAAAGAAGATTTTTACTGAGGTGAAAACCGTGAATTTCATCAGTATCGAAGGGGTGAAGGGCCTCACGGGGCATGCTTATTTTCGAACCAATCGAAATGTCTTAGCAGACATCAGCACAATTATTCGAACAAGCGCACGGCCCGGGTCGCCATCGCGCCCGCTGATCAATGTAGAAGGCAACTTTTGGAATATGCCTGTTAAATATCCGCTTCAATAAAGCGGTTTGCGC
>CAZKKW010000036.1:8269-21610 GCA_964553335.1 uncultured Hyphomicrobiales bacterium
CACGGATTTCAATTTTCGCCTTTCGCAAGTCTCCTATCATCTGACCAACTTTATTGGAGAGACATATGAGCGCCCCTTTTGCTGGCATCCGCGTGATCGATTTAACAACCGTCATTTCTGGCCCGCTTGCAACAATGACACTGGGTGATCAGGGTGCTGACGTTATCAAAGTCGAGATCCCAAATGGTGGCGACTTTTCGCGCCATGTGGCGACACGGCGCGCGGGCTATTCAGCCTCTTTCCTCAACAACAACCGCAATAAGCGGTCGATAACCTTAGACCTGAAATCAGAGCCCGGGATTGAGGCCATGAAAGCAATGGCTGCGCAATCAGATGTCTTCATTCAAAATTTCAGGCCGGGTGTCGCAGAGCGTTTAGGGTTGGGTTATGAGGCGCTCTCAAAGCTCAATCCGCGCTTAATTTACGTGTCGATTGCAGGCTTCGGCCATACCGGCCCGCTTGCGCAAAAACCGGTCTATGATCCGCTCATTCAAGCAATTTCAGCGCTGACTTCTGTGCAAGCAGGATCAGACGAAGAACGCCCTCGTCTTGTGCGCACCATATTGCCAGATAAGCTGACGGGTCTTCAAACAAGCCAAGCGATTGCGGCCGCTCTTTTTGCGCGTGAACGATCAGGTGAAGGTCAACACATTCAAATCTCAATGCTGGATGTCATCATCGCGTTCTTGTGGAGTTCAGACATGAACGGCCATACTTTTGTGGGAGATGAATTAGAGCGTGAAGAGGCTCAATCCTACATAGATTTGATCTATGAGGTCAAAGACGGCTTTGTCAGCATCGCCGTTATGCAGGACAAACAATGGCAAGGCTTTTGCACTGCCGTGAACCGCTCTGATTTGTTAGAAGACGAACGTTTTGCCACGCCTGAACTGCGCGAGCTTAACAAAGATGCGCGGCTGAATGCCATTCAAGATGCGGTCATAGAGTTTAGATCCGCAGACCTAATTGCAGCCCTTGATGCTGAGAATGTGCCGAATGGGCCCGTGCTATCGCGAACACAAATGCGCTCCCATCCACAGGTTGAAGCAAATGGCATTGTGGTGGAAACCATGCACCCAACAGCTGGGTTGTTGCGTCAAGCGAAACACCCTGCGAACTTCTCCAAGACACCCGCATCAATCAGACGCCCTGCCCCTGCATTGGGCGAACATACTGATGAGATTTTGGCGGAGTTTGGGATCGAGCCTGCGGCTCAATAAGACGGGCAGCGTCATTGCCATCAATTTGCAAGGGGTGCCTATCTGCTTGTAAGTGGTGCTTATCTGCACGTTTGAATATTACAAACCAAAATAATAATTTCAAAATTTTGGCCGCTTTGGAGGGGGAGATCCAAGCGGCCAAAACAATTATCCAAAGATAAAGAAAGCAAGCTTGTTGCCATCTGGGTCGCGTACATACGCGCCGTAAAATACGTCTTCGATGCGCTGACCAGGGTCACCATCTGTTGTTGCACCCAATGAAATCGCTTTCGCGTGCAATGCATTTACTTCTTCTTTTGAAGAGGCCCCAAATGCAATCATTGAACCGTTACCGCAAGAAGGTGCATTGCCATCAAAAGGCTCACAAACTGCAACCATTGGTTCGTCTGTCGACTTGCCGATCATTGCCAAACGACCAATGTCAACAAGGACAGTTGCGTCGAACAATGCTGTATAGAATTCTTTAGCTTTTGCGATGTCTTTAACACCGATTGTTGTGTAACCAATCATGAGCTTTCCCTTCAATTTGATTTATATCAACCTACTAGAAGGTTGATAGATAAATAGCAAGAGCTAAGAAACTTTCTCACTTAAATGTTACCGCGATGACTTCCTCTGAATGGCTAGTACATATTCTTTACAATATCGCGATCAATTTTACCGATCAGCTCATCCAGTTTCTCTTGCGAATAGCTTTGATGCGCTGTCATCATATGGCTTAGACTTGGCGCTCGTTTTCTATCAATTTGGGTCTCTTTATCCCACAAACCGGAGCGCCTAATTGCCTTTGAACAATGGGCATAGGCCTCATCAACCTCGATCAACAAACCAACTGGTGGCACGCGGCCTTTGATTGCACATTTTGCCAGAAGCTCAGGATCTCGCGTGGCAAAACCACGGCCATTCACCCGCAATGTGTCAAACACACCCGGTATCATGAACAGCACAGAAACAGGTGGATTGACCAAGATATTTCGGAACGTATCAAAACGCTGATTGCCTGGCCTATCGGGTATTAAGAGATGTTTTGGTGAGACGATTTCAACAAAACCTGCCGGATCGCCGCGCGGAGAAATATCCGTATGTCCCTCGTCATCTTGAGACGACACGACACAGAACGGAGATAGGCGGACAAATTCCTGCATTGGTTCGCTCAAAAAGGGTGCTGATTTATCATAGATTGCTGGCCCCGTATCACCATACCGTTCTCTAAACTCAGGAATATCTTTTATCAAATATTCAGAACGAACCGGATTGGTCATTAGCTTACCTTCATGGTTTTTGGCACAAATGCGCAGCTTTCACGGGCTGCACGCGATCGACACGCGAATTTATATTCCAAAAGTTGACACACGCGTTTGTTATCTTAGCTGTCATGGCTTTTTTTTAGCACACCGTGTACCTACCTAGTGGAAGGTATATTCGTTTAACGCCGTAGTAAAGGATATTGAGCATGTCAAATGAGGACGGAGTTTTTCACGCGGGCGAGCGGAGCTTGCATGAAAAATTAGACATCAGCGAACGTCTGCATGAATTGGGTTTGCGCATGATCCGTGATCACATGCCCGATCAGCACCGCGAATTCTTTGCCACCCTTTCTTCCGTCCATATCGGCGCACTGGATAGTTCAGGCCATCCTTGGGCTGTGATGCGCGTTGGCCCAGCTGGCTTTATGGCGTCTAGTGATGACAAAACCCTTAGCATTTCATCTTCCCCCCTTATAGGTGAACCGGCAGATTTAAACCTTTCTGTGGGCGCAAAAGTCAGTGTTGTTGGTATTGAATTTGAAACCCAACGCCGCAACCGCCTAAACGCAACTATTGATGCGGTAGAGGGTGACACCTTGTCTTTGCATGTGGATCAAAGCTACGGAAATTGCCCGAAATATATTCAAATCAGAACAAGGACATCGGCTGAGCCAGTACAGTCCAATTCGCCTGAAACAACGACCTCCCTCAGCGAAGTAGACAAAGCTCAAATCACCCGCGCAGATACCCTGCTCATCGCGTCACGCGCTGCCCAACTGGGTGATGACCCGCGTGCAGGTGTTGATATCAATCATCGTGGCGGCATGCCTGGCTTTGTTTCTGTTTTAGATGATAAGACGATCCAATTCCCGGACTATAAAGGCAATAACTTTTATAATACCTTCGGCAATATCGTGACTGACAACCGTGTTGGCCTTCAGTTTGTTGACTTTGAAACGGGTACACTTCTAAACCTCAAAGGCTCTGCCGCGCTGATTGAAGATATCAACAATGGCGAATTGCCTTTGATGGGGCGCGGCCTGCGCATCAGCATTGACACCATTACGCGCGCAGAAGGCGGGCTGTCGTATCGCTATAAATTAGAACAATATTCTGATCGTAATCCCGCGACCAAGGTAGGCAACGCTGACCTTGCGAAGTAGCCTACCTACTGATAGGCTTTCAACGAAAATGAATCACCAGAACGGCCCTCTCAATGGAACTTAACGCAGATTTCACGAAGCCAGTTGTTGTAAATACAGAGGAATTAGAATGGATTGCCTCGCCAATGCCAGGTGTTGATCGCCGGATGCTAGACCGCATCGGTGACGAAGTGGCACGCGCCACCTCGCTCGTTCGATATGTGCCAAACAGCAAATTCTCAGCCCATGAACATACAGGCGGAGAAGAATTCATCGTGCTTGATGGCGTCTTCCAAGATGAACATGGTGACTACCCAGTAGGCACTTATGTCCGCAACCCACCAACAACATCCCACACGCCAGGCTCTGAACCGGGCTGCACGATTTTCGTAAAACTATGGCAGTTTGATTTGGATGATCGCACCCAATTCCGCAAAAATATGGCGGATGAACTCGAAGCTCCAATAAACGGTGTCGCGACCGCCCAGTTGCACAAAGACGACCGTGAACATGTAACTTACAGCCATGTTGACGCGGATAAAGCCCTCACAAATTCAGATGCAGGTGGCATTGAATTATTGATGATTGGTGGCTCTTTGATTGTATCTGGCGAAGAGCTTCCAAAGGGTGGATGGCTACGCCTGCCAGAAGGACAACCACTTGACGCGATTGCTGGTAGTGAAGGTGCAAAAGTATGGATGAAAACTGGTCACTTGCCACACGCAAAGCCACCGCGTACATAAGATAAACTTTCGGGATTTATAAGGGGATAAATCGCTATGGCTACTGATACCAAAAATGCGCTTTTGGATTCTGCTGAACGCGCAGCACGGACCGTTGGCTTTGATGGCTTCAGCTATGCTGACTTGGCAGAAGAAGTCGGCATTCGCAAGGCAAGTATCCACCACCATTTCCCGTCCAAGGCAAACTTGTCTATCGAACTTATGCAGCGCTATTTCACAAAGCTTGAGACAATACGGGCAGAGTTTCGTAGCAGCCCCAGAACAGGTGCTGCACAGCTTTCAGCCGTTATTGACTGCTACCGAGAAGGCATTAATGAAGGCAAAAGCGTTTGCTTATGCGTTTCTTTCACCACAAGCCGCGAAAGTTTGCCTGATGAAGTGAGCCAGCTCGTTCGGCGTTTTCGGACAATGGTAATAGAATGGCTTACCGCCGCTTTTCATGCTGGCCAATCTGATGGGTCAATTGCAAATGTTATGGACCCCACGATAGAAGCAACCGCGACACTGTGCCTATTTGAAGGTGCACAACTTTCAGCCCGCGCTGAAGAAGACCCAAGTCTTTTTGACAATGCTGTTCAACTCTTAAAACAACGCCTTACCCACTAAAAATGAGGGGCTAGCGCCTTGTACTGCCTTACATTGTTTCGTTGATTTTGACGTGGCAATAATTTCTTTTTAGGGAATCATTTTTAACGCCCTAATAAAATAATACTTATAAATCATAAGCTTATCCCCCTTATTCATAAACACTCCAAATCATCAAAACGAAACGTCGCGCTTTGACGAAACAGGGTAAATGAAATGCTTAAGTGGTATTAGGAGAATTTACGGGGTTAAAACCTCTGAAAAAATACAATCAAATCCACATACACTTGCCATATGGTCAACTGGAACAAAGTTGGACTAGTGAATAGAAATTCACTTTTTTACGATCATAAGTTTTGTAAAAACCGAGGCAAGAAATGCTGCGACTGAACCAAATTTTTATGTTAATAATTTTCTGCGCAATTATTGGTTTTAGCAGCCAATATGAAGTTTTTCAGAAACAATATCTGATTTCGAAAGCCTCTGAGAAAACATCTTATTGGACTCAACACTTCATCAGGCGGCTTCCAAAACTTGGGATAAACCTCCAAGAAAAAAACGTGGACCCTGTGATTTCAACCATCGCAGCTGGAAACACAATAGGACTGGCACAAGACATTGTTGAAAGTTCTGATCTGTTTCAAATCGATTACATCAATCCAGATTGCTTCTGCACAATTTCGGTCGGATCATATGCCGGAAAGCTATCTAATGAGATACGCCCATCAGCTCCCAGCCGTGAAATGGCAAAGGTTGTGTTCTTTGGTCAGCACCGTGCGAAGAAATATCAAGGGCACCTTCAAAACAATAAGTTTCAATTTGCCGTAAATTTTCATCACGCTAAAGCCGTATTGAATAATGGGCGCAATGAGATTTTCATTTTCGAAAGCGAACAAATCGAATTACCTCAAACCTATGCGGCCGTTTATCAAATTTTGAAAACCAAAGATAAACCAACACTGCTTATGCGAACTCTCGTTCCCCTTGAAAAAGAAACTCATATATTCTTTGTTGGCTGGTATTCCATTTATAGCGCCCTCATAATTACGCTATTGTTCTTACTTTACAACGCATTCAAGATGAAGAGCCAACAATTTCATCCCATCAATGATACGTTCAGCATGTCACCTAAGCGGCGGACGCTTATGTGCTCCATCTTATTCTTTCTTACATTTCTTCTCGTTGTTGTGGGGTCTTTTTACTCACCTGACTACCAAACAATTTGGGATTATTCGCATGACAAAGTTAAGCACATAATCGCCTATTTCTCGCTGACGACCATGGGTTTGGCTGCCTTCCATCGGTTTAGTTGGTCAAAAAACCTCGTTCTGATCATATTCATTTTCGGCGTGATTATTGAACTAACGCAGCCACTTGCTGGGCGTTCTGCTAGCCTAAATGACATATTGGCCAATTCCATCGGGATTGCGCTGGGCGTAATGATTGCATCATGGTGTGGTTTCAAAAACCAAATCACCAAGAAGGATGCCCATCCAACTGGAAAACCAATCAATCAGGGCTAAGAACCTCTAAAGCCTTTTTAAAGGGGGGAATTTAAAAGAAAAAGCCCGAAAGCACTTAAAGTGCAATCAAGGCTTTTCGTAATTTAAAACTATTCACGCCATGGTCGAATTATATTTTCAATGGCGAAATTATCGTTCTTACAAAATTAATTGAGCAGCCCGGAGCGAAAAGCAATAGTGACTGCATGGATACGGTTCGTTGCGTCTAGTTTTTGCATTCCGCCGTAAAGGTGATGATTGACCGTATGTTCTGAAATGGACAAAATTGTTCCAATTTCTGTACTGGTCTTTCCATCAGCAGTCCATTTTAAACATTCTTTCTCACGTGGCGAAAGCATAGTGGCTGGTTCACTTTGATGAAGAATTTTAGGATTTAATGTTTCCCCCGCACTCGATGCCAAAAATTGCAACTCTGCAATCTGGGTCAGATCTAAGGGATTATCTTCGAAAGAAAAACAAATTGCCAATGGATCGGAACCACAACGATGGATCGGAATAAAAATTCCTTTTGTATTGTTATAATCATTAAACAATTCGATTGTGATCTTCGCTTCCTTTTCTGGGCGAGCCGCGCTCAACGTTTCAATGTCCCAGTTAAAGGGCACGATTGTATGCCGCAATCTTTCCCATACACAACTTCGTTCTGCAAGATTGTATTCATCATAAGCTTGCACATGGCCTGGGTCCCAATTGTTCACCACGAAAGTTTGGTTGAGCTGATCCGGTTTACCCTTCAGTCCCATTATACAAAATTTGTCTAAACCATATTCACCAGAGACTTTTCGAAGAAACCTAAAGGCATCATAACCTGTTTCAATATTCTCGATGTCTCCAAGATGTTTTTGTAAATCCGCAACCATGCATCTGCCCCTAGACTACAATTATTCCTACAGAAACAATGTGCTCCAAAGGTAAATTCTTTATTAAAGTTCAATATAATTCGTAAACTAGGCATTAATCGAATTGAATTTTGAAAACTTCAAAAAACAAAAAAAGAGAAATAGAATTTTTTTGAGGCTTGAGAAAATTTTTTATAAATACAAATCTTTATATTAAAGCAAAAAATTACATCCTAAAATTTTATAGTTTCCAATAATATTTTATATATTTATTTTGAATACCGTTCTTAAATTCAAGGGACATTAAAGACCTTATCCCTTTAGCGTAAGAGTAATATAGGGGTGACTTCAATGCATGTTTTGATAGCGGACAATAGCCGATCAATTTTAGATCTAATATCGAATCAAGTCATAAAACGGGGCAATACAGTTACAACGTTTCAAGATGGCCAAGAAGTTTACGATTATCTGACAAGCAATCAACCTTTTGACATTCTATTGACCTCTCTTGAACTACCCAATGTTTCCGGTTTGGAACTATGTTGGGAAACCAGCACCATTGCGGACAATGGTGCCTCCGCTTACGCAATCGTCATGTCTAGCTCTTCTGATGTCGACACTTTGGTGGAGGCACTTGATTCTGGAGCGGATGACTTTTTGACAAAACCGTTCCTCCAAGAAGAACTCAATGCTCGTTTGAGGGCGGCGGAAAGAACGGTTTCGGCCCAGACTGAACTCATTCGCTTGGCTTCAAAAGACGATCTCACCAACATCTGCAATCGCCGCAACTTCTTTCATCGTATTGAGAAAAAGCTGATGTCATTGAATGCGAAAAAAGCTTCTTCAATGATTATGTTCGATGTCGATCATCTTAGACTGATCAATGAAAAGTACGGCCAATGTGCTGGCGATACTATTCTTGTTGCTGTTGCAGAAGCCGTGGACAATGAAAATATTATTTTTGGCCGCTTAGGCAGTGAAGAGTTTGGCGTTTTTCTGCACGAAGTTTCGATCAACAAAGCGAAAAAAATTGCGGAAGCGATCCGAAAGAAAATTTCAAACCTATCAATACCCTACAATGACCATGCTCTTAATGTCACAATCAGCTCAGGTGTATGCGACTTACCCACTCACAAAGACATCGATTCAACGCTCAAAAAAGCACGGCAAGCACTGGATGCTGCAAAGAATGGTGGACGCAACAAGACGGTTGTTTGGGGTTCTGTCGAACATCAATCCTCAATCGAAGAAATCACTTCAGTGCAAGGGTTCGACCACATCAACGGCAAATCACAGAGCACCAGTCACGCGCTAAAGGCTGCGATGATTTAATAGGGAGTTTTCGAAGAATTTTTGATCTGCGAGATCGTATTAAAACTGACTGAAATTTGGTCAGTCTTTAATACGCCGTCTTTGGGGAGGCGATTGGGGCGAAAGAAAAGTACCCCTCTTGATCTTCTCGCTCCAAACCCGTCAAATAGCCCAACTTGACGCGGAGCCTCCCCATGCAGACCCTTGATGCCTTCGGTACAGACATTACAATTGGTCAACCAGATACCATCAACATCTGGAACGCTGCTATGCGCGATTATTTGCGGTTTCAAGGCGCACCTATTGGGGACCTCAAAGTAGCAGACGACCCAGACTTTCTGCTTGGCCCTGTCTATTGCGGGGTGATGAAGTTGTTGAGTGGGTTTGATCCGCGCTCAAGCACCGTCCAAAGAGACCTGACCAACGCCCGCCATGCCGCCGAAGGAGTGAGCACCGATGAGCGCTTGCATCTTGATGCGATGGAAGCGATGGCAGCGGGAAACTTTAGTACCGCAGGGCACATTTGGGATAAATGCCTCACTAAGCGCCCCAATGATGTGATGGCGCTTAAAGGCTCGCATGAGAGTTTCTTCATGGTGGGTGCGCTGGACGATATGCTGCGCTCTGCAAAATCAGCCCTTGATGCAGCCAACCCTGAGGGTGAAGCCTACCACGTTGCCGTCGGCCAATATGCCTTTGCACTTGAAGAAAATGGTCACTATGCCGAGGCAGAAGCTTATGGACGTTTGGGCTTGAGCTTAGAGCCGGAAGATTGCTGGTCTATGCATTGTCTCGCCCATGTTTTTGAAAGCCAAAACCGGCACCAAGACGGGATGGGTCTTCTCAAAGCCAATCAACCGATTTGGAAAGAGCAAAACTTGCTCAACGCGCATATCTGGTGGCACATGGCGCTGCGGCTTGTGGAAGCGCAAGAGTTTGATGCAGCCCTTGAACTTTTCGATGAAGAGCTTGCTCATATCCCAGCGAACAATCAATTCCGCTTAACAGACAGCACTTCGCTTTTATGGCGCTTACAGCTTTGCGGCGTTGATGTGGGCAATCGTTGGAGCGCTGAAGCGGAGAAATGGGAGGCTTATGCAGAAACGCATTCTAACCCATTTCTTGATATGCACGCAGCCCTCGCCTTTGCATCCACCCCTGACACAGAAGCCTCAAGCCGTTTCTTCGATACATTAAAATCAGCGCACCAAGATAGCGATCATGAAGTCGGCGATATATTTCGAACCGTCGTGCGCCCTTTGGTTGATGCAATCCGTCTTTATCCTCAGGACAAACAAAAGGCACAGGCTGCTTTCGAGCCATTGCTGCCAACATTCCAACGCTTGGGCGGCTCTATCGTGCAACGACAAATTGTTGAGCGTTCTTATTCTTCCGCGCTGATTGCAACTAGCAATCATGCGAAAGCAGGCGCATTTTTAGATGAAAAATTGCGTACAGCACCCAATGTGTCATGGCTGTTGCGAGACCGCGCGAAGGCCGCAGAACTTGCAGGCAACACACAGGCCGCAACGCTTTATGACCGCCGTGCAGATTTGATGCTTTCTGCTTGGTGATGGTTCACCAACACTCAACCTCACCAATTTGTAAAAACTAACCTTGCATCTCTTCCATTTTCTGAGAAAGTACCGCTTCGAAAATACGTAACGTTCTGCATAGCTTGGAAGAGTAATATCATGGTTGATTTTCAAACACCGAAACAAAAGAATTACGACGTGGTCATTGTGGGTGGCGCTATGTATGGCTCGTCTGTTTCATGGTTCACGGCCAACAATCCAGACTTTGATGGCTCCATCCTCGTGGTTGAACGCGACCCAACTTATGAAGCCTGTTCAACCTCCCACACAAACAGCTGCATTCGCCAGCAGTTCTCCAACGAGATTAATGTGCGCATTTCTCAGTTTGGCGCGGAGTTCATCAAAAACTTCCGTGAATTTATGGGCAATGACGAGCGCGTGCCTGATGTGGTGCTGCAAAGCTATGGCTATATGTATATGGCCGCCGACGAGGGTTTTGCGAACACGCTGCGCGAAAGCCAAAAAATCCAGCAGGAACTCGGTGCTGGTACCAAGTTTATGACCGCTGACGAGATTGCGCGTGATTATCCGTTTTATAATCTTGAGGGCATCATTGGTGCAAACCACAATCTCAAAGACGAAGGCTACTTCGACGGCAACACGCTGTTTGATTGGTGGAAGCGTTCAGCCCGTGAAAAGGGCGTTGAATATTGCGCGAATGAAGTAACCGGCATGACATTGAACGCGGCAGGTACTGCGGTTGAAAGCGTGACGCTGAAATCTGGCGATGTGGTTACCTGCGGTAAGGTGGTCAATGCCTCTGGACCCCGCGCGGTGCTGACATCACGCATGGCTGGCATTGAAATTCCCGTAGAGCCGCGCAAACGCTATACCTTCATCTTTGATGCGGCCAAACCACTGGACCGCGATCTGCCACTCACCATTGATACATCCGGCGTTCATATGCGCACAGATGGGGCTTATTATCTGGCGGGATGTCCGCCTTTTGATGAGGATGACGTGCCTGTTGATTATAATGATTTCGTCGAAGATCAACGCGTGTGGGAAGAAAAGGCATGGCCAGCCATCGCCAACCGCATTCCGCAGTTTGAAGCGATTAAGTTGGTGAACTCTTGGGCGGGGCATTACGCGTTTAACACGCTTGATCAAAACGCCATTGTTGGACCTCACACGAAGGTTGAAAACTTCTTCTTCGTCAACGGATTTTCTGGTCACGGTTTCCAACAATCCCCCGCCATTGGGCGCGGCATGTCGGAACTTTTAACTTATGGCGAATTTAGAACACTGGACCTAACACCATTCCATTATGACCGCATTGAAACGGGCACCCGCTTCCTTGAGAAAGCGATCATCTAATGAGTGACGTACGCCTTAGCCTTGATGAAGCCCACGCACTGGCCCTTCGTTGCCTCACCCATAATGGATGCAATGAGGCGAACAGCGAGGCTATCGCAGATCGGATGATCGAGGCCGAACGCGATGCCTGTCACTCTCACGGTTTGTTTCGCCTGCCGTGGTATGCAAACGGCGTGAAATCTGGCCGTGTTAATGGCTCAGCAAAACCTACCGTGGAGCACCTCGCGCCCGCTACAATCCGCGTTGATGGCGATAATGGTTATGCACCACTGGGCCAGAAAATTGCCCACCAACCGCTTGTTGATTGCGCCAAACAAAATGGCGTCGCAATACTCGGCTTCACCAATATGTTCCACATCGCCGCCATGTGGCCAGAGGTGGAACGGCTTGCCTATGAGGGCCTTTGCGCCATCGCGGTGACGGCTGCTTATCCATATGTGGCCCCTAGCGGTGGCATCAAGCCGCTGTTTGGCACCAACCCGATGGGCTTTGCATGGCCGCGTAAAGACAAGCCGCCTTTGGTGTTTGATCAAGCCTCAAGCGCAATGGCGCGCGGCGAAATTCAAATTGCCGCCCGTGACGGTCACAGCGTGCCTGAGACGGCGGGCATTGGCCCGAACGGCGAAACAACCACGGACCCAAACGTTGTCCTACAAGGTGCTCAACTCGGCTTTGGCGGCTACAAAGGCGCGTCGCTTGCCATGATGATTGAACTGCTGGCAGGACCGCTTATCGGGGAGTTTTTAAGCTTTGAATCACAAGACGATGATGCAGGTCGCGGCGGTCCACCTAAAGGAGGCGAGTTGATCATCGCGATTGATCCGTCCAAGTTTGGTGATCTTGATACCGTGCTTGCCCACGGCGAAAAACTGTTTGCAGAAATTCTCAAACAAGAAGGAACGCGCCTACCCGGTGAACGGCGTTTTCAAATGCGTGAGAAGACACCCCAAACAGGCTTCACCATTCCGCAAAGCTTGCACGATGAAATTTCGGCGCTGCTTGGTTGAACCCGCAATTAAGCGCTTGGCGAGAAGCGCAACGACAGGCATGACATGCCGCCGTCTAGTTTCGCCGCTTCTGAATTACCAATCTCGCGCACATTATAACCATGTGCTTTTAGCTTTGCGGCAGTCTTTGAAAAACCCGCAGGCATAATCACAAACTCATTAAAACGGATAGAGTTCGCACAAGCTTCTTCGCCCTCTTCCACATGGATCACGCGGTATCCTTCAAAACAACCACTGGCAGCAAGACGTTTTGTCGAAAGGATGGTTTCTTCATCAAGCAGCGAACAATCCGTCTTGAAATGAAGCACCCCTTCCGGCGTTATCACTTCGCGAACGCTGTAGCCCCAATCATCAATAAGGGCGGTGAGTTCAGCAACGCCTGCCGCATCTGTTCTGGCAGAACGGCCAACCAAGACTTCGCGCTCCGTGACCAGAATATCGCCGCCTTCAATAAAACCTGGTCCTTTGATTTCGCGAACTTCTTTATAGAGTGCGCGAATGGCTGGCGCGATTTCGCTCACCTCACCCAAACGGGTTGGCGCACCCGGGCGCATGAGCACCACACCTTCTTGAAAACAAAGCGCATCATCTTCAACAAAAACACTATCTGGAAACGCCTCCAGCGCCTCAAGCTCCACGACGCTCGCCCCCGTCGATTTTAAGAGAGCCACATAATCAGCATGATGCTGTTCAAATTCAGCAAGGTCTGGTGTTCCCACATCAACCGCCCGCAATCCATCAATAATCGATCTCGAAGGTTTGCGTGTGATTGCATGGGTGAATGTGTAAGACTTGGAATTCATTGATTTTGT
>CAZKKW010000037.1:0-20189 GCA_964553335.1 uncultured Hyphomicrobiales bacterium
CTTGAAGTGTTCAACATTTCCAAGGTTGGTAAGGTTGCTGGTTGTCGCATCACAGAGGGCACCGTGGAACGGGGTGCTGGCGTGCGCCTTATCCGCGATAGCGTTGTGATCCACGAAGGCGAACTTTCTACACTCAAGCGCTTTAAAGATGAAGTGAAAGAGGTTGGCGGTGGCCAAGAGTGCGGTATGGCGTTTGCAAATTATGAAGATATGCGCGCAGGCGACGTGATTGAATGCTTCCGTGTTGAACACGTTGAGCGCTCGCTCTAAATCACAGGATACTCATTTTTTGTCGGGACAATAGTTCCGACAATTTGGATTTCTCACATGACTTTAAGACAGTTTTCATTGCTGGGCGTTTTGCTGACCGCGATGTTTTGGGTATGGCCAGCATCCGCTCAGGTAACTGTATGCTCCCACTCACGCCCCAATTGGGATAGTGATTTGGGGGATGCGACTTGGGTAACGGAGATGCTTCACATCCTGTCATCATCTGGTGTTCTTGCACTTTTTATTGTCATGGTCCTCGCGATCAAATTTAAGAACTTATGGTTCAGCGTGGTCGTCGCATCGGCGGGGCTGCTTGCTTCGTATTTCTTTTATAACGCGTGGACAGTCTCAGATCCCAAAAGCGTCATGTTCCGCTCCATTGTGGAGGGATGTGTTGGTGCGCCTTATGGTGCAATCGCTGTCATTTTAAGTGCGGCGCTTGTTGTCATTGTTTGGCAATTTTTTGGAAAACCGAAAAGGGCGACATTATGAATGCCCCGAAAATGCCATCTCAACGCCAGTTGCGCGTTGGCGAAATTATCCGCAAGGCAATCTCAGACAGCCTAACGCGCGGTGAAGTGCGCGATGATCTTTTAGAGACAAGCGTGGTTTCTGTATCTGAGGTGAAAATGTCGCCTGATTTGAAGATCGCGACGATTTATATCGCCCCGCTCGGCCCCCAAGATATCAAAGCAATCGTCAAAGCTTTAGCTGAAAACGCCAAGTTTTTGCGCGGTCGTATCGCCAAAGCGGTCTCCTTGAAATACACACCCAACCTTCGCTTCCAAGTCGACAATAGTTTCGATGAATATGCGAAAGTTGATGCGCTCTTGCGCTCGCCTAAGGTTGCTCAAGACCTTGATCGTCAAACCGGCTATCAGGACGACGAGGAATAATGGGACGCAAGAAGAAGGGTTTGGATACAAGCGGTTGGATCGTGCTTGATAAGCCGCTTGAAATGACATCCACCCAAGCTGTCGGCAAATTAAAATGGCTGTTTAATGCCAATAAAGCAGGCCATGCTGGAACACTGGACCCGCTCGCGACTGGCCTGTTGCCAATTGCTTTGGGTGAAGCGACCAAAACCGTGCCTTTCATCATGGACGGCGAGAAGGTTTACCGCTTTTCCATTCAATTTGGCAGTGAGACAAACACCGATGACGGCGAAGGCCATGTGACGGAAACGTCTGATCACCGCCCCTCAGATGATGAGATCAAAGCGCTTCTGCCTGAGTTTATGGGCGAAATCATGCAAGTGCCGCCGGCCTTTTCAGCCATTAAAATTGACGGCGAACGCGCTTATGACCGCGCCCGCGATGGTGAAGAAGTCGTTTTAAAGGCGCGCCCGATAGAGGTTCATAACCTTGAATTGGTTGAGCGACCTGACGCTGACACAGCAATTTTAGAGGCTGAATGCGGCAAAGGCACCTATGTGCGCGCTTTAGCCCGTGATTTATCGCGTAAATTGGGGACCAGAGGGCATGTTTCGGCGCTCAGACGCCTATGCGTCGGCCCATTTAACGAAGAGGACATGATTTCACTAGCAATGCTAGAGGAATTGCGCCATAAGACACCTGA
Organism: uncultured Hyphomicrobiales bacterium; assembly: GCA_964553335.1. GTDB lineage: Bacteria > Pseudomonadota > Alphaproteobacteria > Rhizobiales > JACESI01 > JACESI01. The sequence continues at coordinate 1,849 of CAZKKW010000037.1, forward strand.
ATTCACCGAAATGGCTTATAACGGCCATTTTGATGATGTGCTCTTGTCTGTTGAGACCGCGCTGGACGACATCCCGGCGGTGGCCATAAGCAAACAAGACGCGGTACGCCTTAAACAAGGTCAATCCGTATTGCTTCGCGGACGCGATGCACCTTTGATAACAGACACTGTCAGCGTTATGTCAGAAGGACTTCTGGTAGCGTTGGGGGAAGTTGATAAGGGCATGTTGAAACCGAAGCGGATATTTAATCTCGCCCATTAAGGGCCAATTTATAGGAGTACCCGATGTCGATTGAAGCAGACCGCAAAGCGGAACTTATTAAAGAATATGCCACAAAAGATGGCGACACTGGCTCACCAGAAGTACAGGTTGCTATTCTATCTGAGCGTATCAATAATTTGACTGGCCACTTTAAAGACCATGGCAAAGACAATCACTCTCGCCGCGGCCTCTTGAAAATGGTGAGCCAACGTCGTCGTCTCCTCGACTACGTAAAGAAAAAAGATGCAGCACGTTATGCTGACTTGATCAAACGTCTCGGCCTACGCCGCTAACGTTTTCAATAGGCGGTGCCTCACGGTGCCGCCTTTTGCCTTGATGCTGCGGCATCAACTTTAATGCGGACTGTTCATGGCAGGATTGCCAGTAGCTTTTTAAGTTCCTTTTTCAGTATTCTTTAAAAGCTTCTCGTTGTCTTGCTCATGATCGCCGCGACATTCGCAAAAGAACGCTTGATGCGTTCAGCCGTTTGCCCATAGGGGGCGCGGTTACATATGAGGACAAAATTTTGTTTGATATTCATGAAGTAGAAATTGATTGGGGCGGACGTCCCCTTAAACTACAAACTGGTAAGGTTGCCCGTCAGGCTGACGGTGCGGTAATCGCAAGCTACGGCGACACATCAGTTATGGCGACAATCGTTGCTGCTAAAAAGCCAAAACCTGGCCAAGACTTCTTCCCGCTTACAGTGAACTACCAAGAAAAAGCCTATGCGGCTGGTAAAATCCCTGGCGGCTTCTTCAAACGTGAAGGCCGCCCAAGCGAGAACGAAACACTTACATGTCGCCTGATTGACCGTCCACTTCGTCCGCTTTTTGCTGACGGCTTTAAGTGCGACACACAGGTGATCATTTCCGTTATGTCTTACGACATGGAAAACAACCCAGACGTATTGGCAATGGTTGCAGCTTCTGCCGCCCTTACAATCTCTGGCGTTCCTTTCATGGGCCCAATTGGTGGCGCACGTGTTGGCTTCGTTGACGGCGAATATGTCTTGAACCCAACAACTGATGACATGGAAGATTCATCTCTTGATCTTGTTGTTGCTGGTACGGGCGATGCTGTGTTGATGGTTGAATCTGAAGCAAAAGAACTAAGCGAAGAAGTGATGCTTGGTGCGGTTGCCTTTGGTCACAAAAACTTCCAACCAGTAATCGATGCGATCATCAAGCTTGCTGAAACCGCTGCAAAAGCACCACGTGAGCACATCGTTGAAGATCACTCAGAAGTTTACGGCAAAGTGCTGGACCTTGCTGGCGACGATCTAACCGAAGCTTACAAAATCACGGCGAAACTTGACCGTAAAGACGCGGTTGATGCGGTGAAAGCGAAAGTTGTTGAGGCTCTCACACCTGCCGAAGGTGAAGAAGGCCCTGACGGCGTTTTGCTTGGCGATCTTTTCAAGAAAGCTGAAGCCTCAGTTGTTCGCGGCAACATCATCAAAACAAGCTCACGCATTGATGGTCGTTCACTCGATAAAGTTCGCGACATTGTATCAGAAGTTGGCGTTTTGCCACGCACACACGGTTCTGCGCTCTTCACACGTGGTGAAACACAGGCGTTTGTTGTTGCAACACTTGGTACAGCGGATGATGAACAGTTCATCGACAGCTTGGATGGAACACGTAAAGAAAGCTTCTTGCTTCACTACAACTTCCCTCCATTCTCAGTTGGTGAAACGGGCCGCACTGGCTCACCTGGTCGTCGTGAAATTGGTCACGGTAAGCTTGCTTGGCGTGCGATCCACCCAATGTTGCCTGAGAACCATGAGTTCCCATACACATTGCGTGTTGTGTCTGAGATTACTGAATCAAACGGTTCATCTTCAATGGCAACAGTTTGTGGTACGTCACTTGCGCTTATGGATGCTGGTGTTCCGCTTAAGAAACCAGTTGCTGGTATCGCAATGGGCTTGATTAAAGAAGGCGACGATTACGCTGTTCTTTCTGACATCCTTGGTGACGAAGATCACCTTGGCGATATGGACTTTAAAGTGGCGGGTACTGCTGACGGTATCACTTCACTTCAAATGGACATTAAGATCGACGGCATCACCGAAGAGATCATGCAAGTTGCTCTTGACCAAGCTAAAGGCGGTCGTTTGCACATTCTTGATCGTATGAATGACGCTCTTTCTGCTTCTCGCGATAGCGTTGGCGAATTTGCACCACGCATCGAGATTATGCAGATCCCAACCGACAAAATCCGTGAAGTGATCGGTACTGGCGGTAAGGTTATCCGTGAGATCGTTGAGAAGACTGGCGCTAAAGTGAACATCGAAGATGATGGCACTGTTAAAGTTGCTTCAAGCGACGGCAAAGCAATTGATGCGGCCGTTACTTGGATCAAATCAATCACTTCTGAGCCTGAAGTTGGCGAAATCTACGAAGGTACTGTTGTTAAAACAGTCGACTTCGGCGCGTTCGTAAACTTCTTCGGTGCGAAAGATGGCCTTGTTCATATTTCACAACTAACAAATGGTCGCCCTGAAAAAACAACTGATGTTGTTAAAGAAGGCGAGAAAGTTAAAGTGAAGTTGATGGGTTTTGATGAGCGCGGCAAAGTGCGCCTGTCAATGAAGGTCGTCGATCAGGAAACTGGTGAAGAAATCAAAAAAGAAGACTAGTGAATTGGCTGTGCGCCAATTCTAAAACAGGCTTAAAACCAAAGGTCGCACATGTTGCGGCCTTTTTTTATGCCGCGTTACAATGTGACCTGAGACCCAAGTTTCATCTGCAGTGCTACCAAATTTACCCCCGGCATGATTTAGAGTTTTGCCGTTCTGATCATGTTGGCTGGCTTGGTTGGCCAACTGATTTCACCAGCATTATCGGAGGGATATGCCCGTTAGCGCTCTGCGGTCTTTCTTCATTATAGTGTATACGCCAATCCTCCAATTTTACACGAGCATCTTGTATGGAAAGGAACCAATGGGCGTTCAGGTGGCAGAGCATGAACATATCACCTATCGATCAATGTCTGGAATGGGCCGTGAGCGGAAGTGATAATCTGCAAATGCTGCGCTGAACATAGTTTCCGGTTTGAGCCCAAAGTGTCTTCGTCACTTTGTCGAACGAACGTCTGCTTTCAGAGCCTAAGAGAAAGCCTAATTTAACTTTTCCTATAGTCGGTGTTACTCTTTTTGGGGTGACACTAACATTAGGAGGAACTCATGCTTGATACGACAATCACTGGACGCACACAGGCTTTTCTGGACCAGTTCGGAGAAGCGCTTGAAAAAGGCGATATAGCCGCCGCCTGCGACTTGTTTGAAGAGGACTGTTATTGGAGGGACCTTGTTAGCTTCACATGGAACATCAAGACCGTAGAAGGCAAAGAGCAAGTCGCAGACATGTTGGGCGAACAGCTCGCCAAAATCAAACCCACCAGCTGGACAGTTGCAGAGGGAGAAACGCCGACGGAGGAAGGCGGTATCACCACTTCATGGATCGAGTTCGAAACCGACGTTTCCTGTGGATATGGTCTTGTGCGTCTGAGAGAGGGCAAAATCTGGACACTTCTCACCACCATGGTGGAATTGAAGGGGCATGAGGAACCGTCCGGCTTCAAGCGCCCGCTTGGTGTCAAGCATGGTGCTGATAAAAACCGTACCACATGGGCCGAACAGCGCGCGAGGGAGGCATCTTCCCTCGGTTATGATACTCAGCCTTACTGTGTGATCATTGGCGGTGGTCAAGGCGGCATTGCGATGGGCGCACGCCTGCGTCAGCTTGGGGTGCCAACAGTTATTGTCGAGAAGAATGACCGTCCAGGTGACAGTTGGCGCAATCGCTACAAGTCGCTCTGCCTGCATGATCCTGTCTGGTATGATCATCTTCCTTACATCAAGTTTCCCGAGAATTGGCCTGTCTTTGCACCAAAAGACAAAATCGGCGACTGGCTGGAAATGTACACCAATGTCATGGAGTTGAACTATTGGACGCGATCCGCGGCGAAGTCTGCCACGTTTGATGATGCGACAGGTAAATGGACCATCATCGTTGATCGGGATGGCGAGGAAGTAGTTCTCCAACCAACGCAACTCGTGATGGCAACTGGCATGTCCGGCAAGAAACGCATGCCAGAATTTGCCGGTATGGATACCTTCAAAGGCGTGCAGCAGCACTCCTCTGAACATGATGGTCCAGACCAGTGGAAAGGAAAGAAAGTCGTCGTTGTCGGATCAAACAATTCCGCTCACGATATCTGCGCCGCGTTGTGGGAATCGGATGCCAACGTGACCATGGTTCAGCGGTCATCAACTCATATCGTTCGCTCTGACACATTGATGGAAATCGCCCTCGGCGATCTTTATTCTGAGCGTGCCGTTAACGCTGGCATGACGACGGAAAAGGCTGATCTTGTCTTTGCCTCTCTGCCGTACAAGATTTTGCATGAATTCCAGATCCCCGCTTATGCGGCCATGAAAGAACAGGACAAGGAGTTCTATGATGGGCTGGAGAAAGCTGGGTTCTGGCTCGATTGGGGCGACGATGAAAGCGGCCTCTTTATGAAATATCTCCGCCGCGGATCAGGCTATTATATCGACGTGGGCGCAAGTCAATTGATCATTGATGGCGAGATAAAACTGAAACGCGGCCAAGTTGAAAGCCTGAATGAGACCGGAGTGGTTCTAGACGACGGCACCCATTTGGAAGCCGATTTGGTGGTCTATGCCACAGGCTACAATTCCATGAATGGATGGGTGGCTGATTTGATGGGCCAAGAGACAGCCGATCAACTTGGAAAATGTTGGGGTCTTGGATCAGACACAACGAAGGACCCTGGTCCTTGGGAAGGTGAGCAGCGCAACATGTGGAAGCCGACGCAAGTGCCAAACTTGTGGATGCACGGCGGCAACCTCCATCAATCGCGACATTATTCGCAGTTTTTGTCCTTACAGATAAAGGCCCGAATGGAAGGTATTGATGCATCTGTCTATGGCTTGCAAGAGGTGCATCATATTTCGTAATATTAGAACCATGGAGGCGTTAGTTTCAATGGTATTAGTGCGATGCTGGGTGCAGGAGGTCCGTCATCACAACGGGCTCTGGCCTTTTGTGCAAACCTGACTTCCCTTTGTTAAGATGAGAAAAAGCGGACCTTTGACAGCCCTTCGTTTAGCTCCGAAAGTTCCGCAACCCGGCCATTGGTCAATGCGATTGTTGGAGCTTTACCTTACAATCTAGAGAAATCTTGTAACGTATCGTCAATTACAGACCACCAATCTCTTTCAAGAAATCAACAATGGCGGTACAATCCATCTCTGACTTGGCGTTAGTGAATAGGAATGGTTTTTCCCCTCGCTGAATGCCTGCGTCACGCTCCATAACGCTAAGGTCTGCACCAATATAAGGGGCGAGATCTGATTTGTTGATAATGAGCAAATCAGAACGTGTAATAGCTGGCCCACCTTTTCGTGGAATCTCTTCGCCCTGACAGACTGCAATCACATAGAGAGTAACATCAGCCAGTTCCGGTGAAAAGGTAGCAGCAAGGTTATCGCCGCCGGATTCAATGAATACAACCTCGAGGTCTTCGAAGCGCGCTTTAAGCTCTTTGATGGCTTGCAAGTTGATTGTTGCATCTTCGCGGATTGCAGTGTGTGGGCAGCCACCTGTTTCAACACCAATCACTCGATCTGCCGGCAAGGCCTGCATTCGCACAAGTGCTTCTGCATCTTCTTGTGTGTAAATATCGTTGGTGACAACAGCAATGGAAAATTCATCACGCATGGCTTTACATAATTTATCGGTAATTGTGGTTTTGCCAGAACCGACTGGGCCACCGATACCAACGCGGAGAGGGCCGTTTTTACTCATGATCTAAATATCCGACTTGTTTGTATCTCGTGGTGTGCGCCCATAATATCAGCCATAAAGCTTGCCGATCCGAGCTCATCAATTGTGCTTTTTGACGCTTTTTCTGCGACTTTAAGCAAAGTCTCTTCCAACCTTGATAAAATTTCTAACCCAGCTTGTTGCCCAAGAGGCATAAGACGCAAAGCTGCTTGTATCTGATTTGAGATGAAGGAATGGAGATAGGAGGCTAATGTCGCTTCAAGATCAACCTGATTTAAAGAAGCTATTCCTCCAACAGCAACAGGAAGCGCTGCTTGATCGAATTTATTCAAATAAGTTGTTTTATTCCAGGCTCTTGCAGCACTCAGGAACGCTTCACCTTGCGCCATTGTTTCAAGATGGCGCTCTTTTGAAAAGGCCATAGCTTCAGCTAATTCAATGATCTCGTCTAGTTTTTTGTCCCTGTCGGCAAGCCGCCAACTCTCAGCAAGCAGAACGGCATCATTCCAACCGGATCCTCGAATAACAAGCGCCTCCAGCCATGCTGTTAATTCATCTTGGGTTTTCACCAGCCCTTGTTCGATCGCAGCTTCCAGACCGTGGCTATAAGAAAACGCACCGGTTGGAAAAGATGGCGAAAGCCAAGCCTGTAGGCGGATTAAGGAACGATTATTAATCATGGCTATGGTTGTGCCCGCTATAGGCACCGCCTTCTGGATCAAACGATGCGGTAATTTCAATCACTTCAGCATCCAACCCTTCAAGCATTGCTTTGATAACACTATCTTGTCGAATACGGAGATGATCTGCCATAATTTGAGTTGGCAAATGTCGATTGCCGAGTTGCCACGAAAGCGTCAAGAGATGATGCAGGTTGCACCCTCTCACTTCATAGAGATTTTCCGGTTCCGCAATTATCTCAATCACACGGCCATCTTCAAGTTCAATGCCCTCGCCATGCCGCAATAGACGTGCTTCGGGTAAATCTAGCAGAAACTCGATACCTCCATTGGAAACCATTTTGATCCGCCGACGATGACGTGCCATTTCATCCAGCGTGATAGTATCTGCGGGGTGATGTGTATGAGATAAAATGGTTTGAGCTTTCAACATATCAAAACAGAAAATATCGCTGAGCCATAGATAATGTGTCCGCAGGTTCGCAGGTCAGCAGTTCTCCGTTTGCCCGCACATCGTAAGTCTCAGGGTGCACCTCGATATCAGGCGTGGCAGAATTTAGCACCATCGATGATTTGCTGATGCCGCCGCGAGTGTTTTCAACAGCAATAGTCTGTTTATCAATACCGAGGTTTTTACCGAGATTGGCCGCGTGTGCTGCCGCTGACACAAAGGTCACGGACGAGTTTGTAAGTGACTTTCCAAAGGCACCAAACATGGGGCGCATATGCACCGGCTGAGGCGTTGGGATAGAAGCATTAGGGTCACCCATCGGAGCTGCGGCAATCGTGCCGCCGATCACGACCATATCTGGTTTCACACCAAAAAATGCAGGAGACCACATAACAAGATCAGCGCGTTTGCCAACTTCGACAGAACCAATGTGTTTGCTCATACCATGAGCAATAGCCGGATTAATTGTGTATTTTGCAATGTAGCGCCGCACACGAAGATTATCATTTTCGCCGGTCTCTTCTTCAAGGCGTCCTCGTTGGCGTTTCATCTTATCTGCTGTCTGCCATGTGCGGATCAATACCTCGCCAACTCGCCCCATTGCTTGGCTGTCAGAAGCAATAATCGAAAATGCACCCATATCATGCAGAATATCTTCTGCCGCGATTGTTTCCTTGCGGATGCGGCTTTCAGCAAAGGCAACATCTTCTGGAATGTTGTTATCGAGGTGATGGCAGACCATCAGCATATCAAGATGTTCATCGAGTGTATTGACCGTGTAAGGCCGCGTCGGGTTTGTCGAGGAAGGCAAAACATTTTGCAACCCACACACCTTGATAATATCTGGTGCGTGGCCGCCGCCAGCTCCCTCGGTATGAAACGCATGAATGGTACGGCCTTTGAATGCATCGACGGTGTTTTCAACAAACCCTGATTCATTCAATGTGTCGGTATGGATCATGACTTGTACATCGTACTCATCGGCAACCGTGAGACATGTATCAATCGCAGACGGTGTCGTGCCCCAATCTTCATGAAGTTTCAAAGCACAGGCACCACCAAGCACCATTTCTTCAAGGGCCGCAGGTTTTGAGGCGTTGCCCTTACCAGAAAAAGCAAGGTTCATGGAAAACGCATCAGCAGCTTGTATCATTCTGCTCAAATGCCAAGGACCGGGGGTGCAGGTGGTAGCTAACGTGCCGTGCGCTGGCCCGGTTCCACCTCCAAGCATTGTTGTAACGCCAGACATAAGAGCTTCTTCGATCTGCTGAGGACAGATGAAATGAATGTGGCTATCAAAACCGCCCGAAGTGATGATTTTACCTTCACCGGCAATAGCCTCTGTTCCTGGTCCTATTATAATATCGACATTTGGTTGTGTATCAGGATTGCCCGCTTTGCCGATTGCTGCAATAGCGCCATCCTTCAAACCTATATCTGCTTTATAAATGCCGGTATGATCAACAACGAGAGCATTCGTGATAACCGTATCAACAGCACCCTCTGCTCGGCTTGCCTGACTTTGGCCCATGCCATCACGGATAACCTTGCCACCGCCGAATTTCACTTCTTCGCCATAAGTCGTAAGGTCTTTTTCAACTTCAATAAACAGTTCTGTATCTGCAAGACGCACTTTATCGCCTGTGGTCGGGCCAAACATATCTGCATAGGCAGCGCGGGAAACGGTTGCAGCCATTAGAGATCTCCCATAATTTTCTGATTAAAGCCAAATACCGCACGTACGCCTGCAAGCGGAACCAATGTTACATCCCGACTTTGACCGGGTTCAAAACGGACCGCTGTACCAGCAACAATATCAAGGCGCATACCTCGAGTGCTTTCGCGATCAAACACGAGCGCTTCATTGGTTTCATAAAAATGATAATGGCTACCAACCTGCACTGGTCTGTCACCGCTATTAGCAACCCTGATTGTTAGCGTTTCAGCGCCTTCATTAAGTGTGATGTCGCCATCTACCGTGATGATTTCTCCGGGGATCATGAGGGCTCGCTCCTATCTAATCGGTTCGTGAACGGTGACAAGCTTTACGCCATCAGGAAAGGTGGCTTCTACCTGAATATCATGGATCATTTCTGAAATCCCATCCATTACCTGAGCACGCGTGATGACATGCGCACCTGCTTCCATAAGGTCCGCGACAGAGCGCCCATCACGGGCACCTTCAACCACAAAATCAGTAATCAAAGCGATTGCTTCGGGATGATTGAGTTTCACACCGCGACCAAGTCGTTTTCGGGCGACTTCGGCTGCCATCGCAATTAGCAGTTTATCTTTTTCCCGAGGGGTTAAATGCATGTTTACAATCTCCAGACTTTCGGCAATTCGCGGCCACGCAGAAGCTTCAGCACAGCGACAAGATCTCGCCTTAGTGAATACGTATCAGGCGCTAGGAAGCGGCCAGTGATTTTGTTGTTAAACGCGCTGAACGCACATAAAGAGCCGCTCACGGCAGCTCTGATATCTATAAGGTGACGGTTTAAAAGTTCATCATCTTCCGGCCCGACATAAAGGAGGCTCGCAACCGCTTTATTATCAGCCATCAAGGCTGTTTGTTGCTCGACCAAAGGAATATCACCATCAAGTCTAATGTCATCGGCAAAGATTAATTTGCCATCGCATCGGATACGCCATCGGTCTTGAAAATAGCAAGATTGGATCGTCTCCCCCATCGCTTGCCGGCCCAGCATAACAGCTTCAACAGCGAGGAACCGCGCATCACCAGTAAGCGAGACATCAAAACGACGACTCAAAGCTGAATGTTCGTAAAGAATGGTTTCCTGCGGTAGCCAATGGAGCTCCGCTTTGTCTGCAACTTCGATTTTGGTTTGAACACGGGCAACGCCAGAAGACGCACGATAAGCTTTTTCGCAAGCCTGAGTGCTCACAACAACTTTCGCCCTTTCATTCAGCGAAATTTTCCAGTCAAATTTATCACCACCAGTTAAGCCGCCAGCCGTGTTGATGAGAACAGCTTCGTTAAAATCATCGTAGCTTTTAGGAAACCGGATTTTTGCGCTACCTTTTTGATAAAGTGTTGAAAGCTTTGTTCCGTCTGCCTTGTCACACTCAAACGAAACTGAAGCTGCTGCGTTGACGCGTTGAGCTTTTATCTCTTCTTGAGGAGTTGGTTCAGGATAGAAAGGAGAAGCCTCTTGCAACATTTTATACAGACACACTGGCTAGAAGGTCATCTTTATCGAGATTAGCTTTGGATCCAGATAGGGATATCTCGCCTCGGTTCATTACGTAAAACTCATCTGCAAGACCATAAGCGAATTCAAAATATTGTTCCACTAATACAATGGCCATTTGTCCTTGGTCGCGCAGATATTCAATAACACGACCAATTTGCTGGATGATATTGGGCTGGATACCTTCCGTCGGCTCATCCAACAATAACAGTTTTGGGTTTGTAACAAGCGCACGGCCAATACTGAGTTGCTGTTGTTGCCCCCCTGACAAATCGCCACCACGCCGCCCTTCCATTTCTTTCAAGACAGGAAAAAGCTCAAATATCTCATCAGGCACAAGACGTTTGTTACGTGGCAGGCAGGCAAAACCCGTCTCCAAATTTTCACGCACCGTCAACAACGGAAACACCTCTCGCCCCTGCGGGACATAAGCAATGCCACGCTGGGCAAGCTGTCTTGACGGTAGCTTTGTCAGTCTTTCACCTGCAAGCGAGATATCGCCACTAGAACGTTGATGAACGCCGGCTATTGCTTTTAAGAGGCTAGTCTTACCCACTCCATTTGTGCCCATCACACATGTCACCGATCCTGTAGATGCATTGATGGATACATCATATAAAATTTGCGACTGCCCATAATGTAGTGTCAGGTTTTGAACTTCCAACATAGTTTAACGCCCTAAATACACATCAATGACAGCTTCATTCGCTGTTACATGATCAAGACTGCCTTCAGCCAAAACGGATCCTTCATGAAGCACGGTCACTTTGCAGTCGAGCCGACGTACAAATTCCATATCATGCTCGACAACGATCACCGCACGGGTCTCTGCAGCCTTTTTCAAAATATCGGTTGTCTTTTCACGCTCACCGACGGTCATGCCTGCAGCCGGTTCATCAACAAGCAGAACCTTTGGCTCTTGTGCTAATAGCATGCCGATCTCGAGCCATTGCTTCTGCCCATGCGACAATTCACCAGAACGGCGGGAAAGTTGACCCTTAAGGCCTATTTCATCAGCAAGCGCTTCAACCTTTTCCTGATCAATGGCAGTCTTTTTATAGAATAAGACATCAAACGGGCTACGTTTGTTTTGAAGCGCTAAAACAAGATTTTCTTCAACGCTTTGATCTTCAAAAACTGTAGGTCTTTGAAATTTTCGGCCAACCCCGATGCGAGCAATTGTACTTTCAGAAAGGCGTAATAGATTGTGTGAGGATGGGCCATAGGTGATCACGCCTTCATCCGGTTTGGTCTTACCTGTAATGATGTCCATAAAAGTAGTTTTACCTGCGCCATTTGGCCCTATCACCGCGCGCATTTCCGCTTCAGCAATTGAAAAAGACAGATTGTTGATCGCCTTAAATCCATCAAAGGAAACAGACACACCTGATACTTCAAGCAGTGCGCTCATGAGGTTTCCTTTCTGACCAGTTTATCAAACAATCCACCAATACCATTTGGAGCGTAAAGGGTAACGATAACAAAGCCAAAGCCGAGTAAGACAAGCCACCAGTCGACCCATTTTATGGTATAAAATCCGAGTGGAATATCAGGCGCTTGGCCACCTGTGAACCAACTTGATAAAAGAGAAACAACAACAGCCCCAATAACGGCACCATAGAGCCGTCCACGCCCTCCAATTGCAACCCACACTGCGAGATATATAGAAGCGATTGGCGCCACTTCCGTCGGATTGATAATGCCTGCCTGCGGATAATAAAGAGCACCAGCAATAGCGGCTATAATGGCCGTGACAGTGAAGATGAAAAGCTTATAAGCCACTACCGAATACCCGAGGAAACGCACGCGTGTTTCATCATCGCGTATACCTTTCACAACACTACCGAATTTGCCTGATGTAATGAAGCTTGCAAACAGATAGACAATGCCCAGTGTCAAAGCTGACCCCCATAAAAACCAGACGGATAAGACAGCCTGCGAAATCTCCTCCGCACCCGGTATATTCTGCAAGCCAGACAAACCGTTATTACCACGTAAACCACTATCATTTTGAAAAAGATAAAGGGACAATGCCAGTGTCATCGCTTGCGTGAGAATTGAAAGATAAACGCCTGTTACTCGTGAGCGAAACGCCAACCACCCAAAGACAAAAGCCAACAAACCAGGCAACAAGACAATCAATACTAATTGAATGAATAGGCTATCGGCAAACGTCCAAATGAGCGGAATTTCCGAGCCACCCACAACACCGAAAATTTGTGTCCCGATGGCCTCCTGAATTTCATCAGGTGTGGCGGGAAGTTCTGCATTGGCGAGAGACGAAACGACGATCATTTTCGTGCGTTCATACATCAACCACATGCCGATCATATAGCCTCCCAACCCAAAAAAGGCGAAATGTCCAAGCGATAAAATACCACAGTAACCCCACACAATATCCATCGCGATAGCGACCAGACAAAAACACAGTGTTTTGCCAAGTGTCTTGACAAAACTGGTCGACAAAAATCCGATACCTAACCCTTCTGACAGTACAGTAACACCCAGTGTAAACACAGCGAGCAGCGTTAGAAAAATCAGGATGGATGGATTTTGAAAAAGGAATGAACGTTTCATAATCAGTCTCCTGCCGCACGGCCCTTGAGGGCGATAATGCCTTTGGGGCGAAACTGAATGAAGATAATGATGAAGATGATCATATAGGTTTGCGCCGCCAGTGTATTGGATGGATTGAACCATTCAATTGCCTTTTGGAATGACCCGATCATGCCAGCTCCTGCAAGCGTGCCCCAGATATTGCCAACACCACCGACAACGACCGTCATGAAACTTTGGACTATATAACTAGAACCAAGTTCCGATGTGACCTGTGCAAAAAGACCAATGGCAACACCCGCAATACCGGCGATGCCCGAACCTAACGCAAACGTTAGCATGTTTACACGATCTGTATTGATGCCCATGGAAGCCGCCATGCGCGGGTTTTGCGTAACAGCTCGCACTTCAAGGCCCAACCGCGTGCGGTTGAGAATGAAGAGCAAAAGTACAAGGAACAGCAAAGCCATGACAAAGATCGCAATGCGAATATAGCTGATGGAAATAATATCATTGATGACCAAAGACCCGTCCAGCCAACCAGGCGCTGTGAGAGGGCGAGCTTGTGTGCCAAATATGTTCTTAGCGATTTGTTGTAAGGCGATTGAGATGCCAAATGTCGCAAGCAGTGTTTCCAATGGGCGATGAATAAGATGGCGAATAACAAGTCGTTCTAGAGCAATGCCAGCAAGGCCGGCAATGACGAATGCTAAAGGCAAGGCAATGATGATGGAAGCTGTATAATCAGGCACAAATTGTTGCACCACGTAGCCGGTATATGCACCGATCATGATGAACTCACCATGCGCCATATTGATGATGCCCATCACACCAAAAGTGATGGCAAGACCAATGGCTGCTAAAAAATAAATCGAGGCAAGAGACAAACCATCTAAGGTGAGATCAAAGAAACTATAAACACCAACCGACGTATCAATAGAGGCGAGCGCCTTACGCGCGGATGTCGTGACAGCTTGGTCAGGTTCGATGTAACGTTCAAAAAATATATACTGTGCCGCAATCTCGCGTTGTTCAGTTCTGCTTACAATCGGTGAAACAAGCCCTGCTTTTTCTAATGTACGATAGGCTTCATCACGCGCATTTTGATTGTCGAGAGCAGAGACGGCGATCTCTCCGACCTTACCATCTTTAATATTCTTAATCAGCGCCGCTTTGCGGGAAGTTGTATCAATTAGAGGTTTAGCAAGACCATTACTCACCAATTTCGCATAAGCAACATCAAGAGTGATGTCTTCACCTATCGACAGTTTGCGAGCAACATTTGTTTTCTGATCAATTTTTTTTGCAACTTCAAGCCGGCGTGAAAGTAGGCGGTTAAACACGGCTCGAACATCAACTGAAACGTCATCGTGAAAACTTTCGATCGCATTTATCCGCTCGGCACTATCCTTGTCATATTGTATCGTTAAAAGACGTTCGAGGCGCTGCTTGCGGGTTTTCAATTCGGGGATTGTTTCGCTTTCTAACGATGCCCTTAATGCGGAAAGATGGGCTGCTTCCGGATCACGTTCAATAGAGGCAAGCGCATCACGGCGGCGGTTTTCTTTAGGGTCAGACAATTGAAATTGCACAAGCGCAGAAGCAATGACGCTCCTGACACCGCTATTTGGCTTGAGTTGCTTTAGTTCTTTTTTAGTGGCGCTTCCAGCGGTCGCACCCGTTTCCAAATCGATAAGATTATAAGTTTTGGAACCTGTTTTTTCGACACGAAAAAAGAAGCCATCTTCCTTTTTTTGCCAAATATCCTTTGTTCTCCAAGCTTCCAAAAACGATGGAACGCTTTCAAGTTTGCTCGCAATTAATGCCTCAAGCACGGGGTCTATCGTTTTGCGGGATGCACGTTCTACAGCTTTACGATTTTCCTGCAGGATAGATTGTAAATCACCCGTCTGTGCGCCGCTTGGCACCATAGAAAACATGAAAATGAAAAAAGAGACGATGAAGCGTTTCATAAAAAGGGGTTCCAAAAATGAGGAAAGGGCCGTAGCCCTTTCCGGTCGTGAGTCGTAGGAGAGATTTAGTAGATAGATTTAATCTGGACGCAGGTCTTTGTCTCGGTGTTGTACATACCGCAACCCAGATCTTTCCAATCAGATTTCAAAACTGCCGATTCTGGCAAGAAATCTGTCCATGCATCGCCAGCAACTTCTTCGGTCTGGCTGATGATGTCGAACTGACCATCCTCTTGAATTTCACCAATAAGAACAGGTTTTGCGAGATGGTGGTTTGGAAGCATCACCGCTTTACCGCCAGTCAGGTTCGAGAATTCCTGCCCGTACATTGCAGTGCGTACAGCATCAACATCGGTCGTGCCTGCTTTTTCAACAGCATTCAACCACATGTTAAAGCCGATGTAATGCGCTTCCATCGGGTCATTTGTGACGCGTTTTTCGCCCATGCGCGCTTTCCATGCTTTGATGAATTCAGCATTGACGTCTGTTTCTGCAGACTGGAAATAGTTCCATGCAGCAAGGTGACCAACAAGGTTCGATGTATCGAGACCTGAAAGCTCTTCTTCACCAACAGAGAATGCTACAACTGGGATATCATCAGCAGAGATACCAGCAGCAGCGAGTTCTTTATAAAAACCAACATTTGCGTCGCCGTTAATTGTTGAGATAACGCCGACTTTTTTGCCATCCGCGCCAAGAGCGACAACGTCTGCAACAATTTTCGACCAGTCAGAGTGACCAAATGGTGTGTAGTTTACGAAAATATCTTCTTTCTTGATGCCTTTATCGATGAGATATTGCTCAAGAATTTTGTTCGTTGTGCGGGGATAGACATAATCTGTGCCAAGGAGTGCGAATTTTTCAACACCCAACTCTTCGAGATAATAATCGGTTGCAGGAATAGCCTGCTGGTTTGGCGCTGCGCCAGTATAGAAGACGTTTTTAGAACTTTCTTCGCCTTCATATTGAACAGGATAGAACAGCAAACCATTCAGCTCTTCAATCACTGGCAATACAGATTTACGGCTAACTGATGTCCAGTTTCCGAAGATAACATCTGTTTTGTGAACAGAAATAAGTTCACGGGCCTTTTCCGCGAAAAGTGGCCAGTCGGAGGCAGGATCAACAACAACGGCTTCAAGCTTTTTCCCAAGAAGACCGCCTTTCTCATTTTGCTGATCAATCAACATCAACATTGTGTCTTTCAATGTTGTCTCAGATATTGCCATTGTGCCAGACAGTGAATGCAAGACGCCTACTTTAATAGTGTCTTCAGCAGCAGCACTGATAGTAGATAAAGATATAGACACAAGAGCTGCAGCCCCTGCCATCAGCGTTCTTCGTGCGAATTTAAACATGTGAAACCTCTAGTTAACAAAATGATAACTCTTTAATGCATGAGGTGTGCCAGTATTTTTAACGACCCTAACAATCTGTATTAATTGACTTATTTATCTTTTTTAATTTCATGATTAATGCTGCGATCACTGTTGTCGATTAAATAATGAGCATTAATTCATTTATGTATAAAAATTGAGCAGTTATTCTTTCGTGTTTAATTGCTGAAAGGATAGTGTTGGCAGCATTATTTTTGCTGTAGCTCCTGTGAATTTGAATGTCAGCTTTCAGGAATTCGCACTGCATCTGACCTGAGACCCAATGACAGCAATGGGCCGAAAGCGTTAAAACTGGCGGCAATTGTTTTTAAATTTCGACACCTTCTGAAATCTCCAAGGCATCTTCCAGATCAACACCCAAACCAGGATTAGCCCCTTCATCAAAGAGCCCCTTATGCAGGTAGCTCACAAAAAAGCGCGCTCACTAAAGCGCGCTTTTATATTTGAAGCAGGAGGCTGTGCCTTGTCTAGAACTTTAATTTATAGCCCAGGTTAAGCCGTTGACGTCCTTCGTTATCAACGCCTGCGCTCGCATCAACTGTTCCAAGTGGAAGAGCTTTGGAGACGGTGCCGGACAGTGTGAGTCTTGAGAACGAATTCGCATGCTCACCTGACAATTCAACCGAATACAAGAAATCATCAGTCAATTTGAGTGTTGATAATTCTAAGCTACCGCCAAGACTACATTGGTCGTCGAAACTCTCGAGACGCTGGAAGCAGGCGACCCTTGGCGTTAGGGCCAGTTGGCTGCGATTGTCATTGAATGGAGTCGCGAGCCTCAATTCAGCAAAGATCGAACCACCATCAATCGAGCCCAAGTCAACATTGCCAGTTTCAGACAGATTATCAAGAGCTGCGGTCACATTGACATCACTCGCTGGCGAATAGGCATAATTGAAGCCAACGCGAGGCTGTACAGTGAGGTTCTCATGCTTAACCTCGCCTGACAGGGCCGCTCCGACAAAGCCAGCAAAATAATGTTGAGTACCTTCAGCGTCGACTTCACCGAATGCGGTATCAAAGTCGAGACCAAAATCTTGGAAACCAGTCGCAAGACCTACGTGTCCGTCAAGAAACAATCCACGCCCCAACTGTTGGGCTCCATAAAAACCTGCATTCACACCTGCGCCGTTGATTGTACCTGTAGCAACAGAATCGACATCACTGTGATTTCCGAATGCCCCGACGAAGAAGCCTCCTAAACGGTCAGAGTTGAAAATCTTTTCACGACGATAAGAAAGGTTGACTGAACCTTGCGAGATACCACTGTCGGTTTCTGTGTAGCCAAATCTGACGTCAAAAATCGACCAACGGTTTGTTGCACAATCAAAAGTCTGATGCTGGAAGTCACCGTTTATTGCTACACCGTTTTCATCAGCGCGTGCATTCAAGTTGCGTCTCGGAGCCGCACCGTCATGACAGGCTCTGAAATTAGCGATACTTTCGCCTTCAATGACGTTGAATTCCACGCGGCGATTACGAGCCTTGCCTTTTGCAGTATCATTCGGCGCGATTGGTTGTGATTCACCATAGCCCTTAGCGACAAAGCCAGATGTATCGATATCGCGTTGTTGCAAGGCATTCAAGACAGCATCCACGCGACGCTGGCTCAGAGCGTTGTTATAGTCATCTGAAGCAGAGCTATCGGTATGACCTGCAATTTCGAGTGCAATGCCACGGCATGAGGCCAAAATCTGTGCTATGCTATCCAGCGCACTTTCACTTTCAGGCTTAATAATCGCGCTATTGATGTCAAACTGGATGAACCGTGCATGAAGCGTTGCTTCTGCTGCGCATTCTGCGGCAGATCTATTATGGTTTCGCAGACGCTCAAGGCCACTTTTAGCATAGTCGCTAATACGCGCACTTTGTTCTGTCAAAGTAACGGCCAAATTATCTCGAAGCGTTGATCTCAGTTCACCTGCAATCGCTGAAACAAGTTGTCCTGCTCCACCAACTACCACAGTCACAACAGCCGGATCAGTAAGGGC
>CAZKKW010000038.1:0-19993 GCA_964553335.1 uncultured Hyphomicrobiales bacterium
CCTGCAAGGTTTCTTCAACACCTTCAGCCACCACTTCCATGCCGAGGCTTTCTGCGAGATTAATCAAACTATCAACGATTGGTGCGGACAATGAATCTGTACCGATGGCATCAATAAACAACTTATCGATCTTGATCACATCAAGACCAAGCTGTTGAAGATAAGCCAGTCCCCCGTGACCCGTTCCAGCATCATCAAGCGCCACTTTGCAACCCAGTGAGCGCATGTTGCGAATGACGATACGCGCTCTTTCAATATCATTGAGGGGCTGTCGTTCTGTCACCTCAAACATTAATTGGCTATAACTGATTTTGCTTGGACCAAAAATTTCTTTGATATCTTCAACAATATCTAGGTTTTCGAAATGGTCATCAAACAAATTGATACCCAGCTTAAGATCAGGCCGCATCTCGTGCAGGTCTTCCATTTCATCCACGACATTCATCATCAACGCGCGGGTCATTGGGATCGCAAGTCCGGTTGCTTCTGCCAAACCGATAAAGGCGCCAGGAGAGAGAATGCTACCGTCGGGCTTACGCCAACGGATCAACACTTCACAACCTTTTAACGCCCCAGTCTGCACGTCTATGGTCGGTTGATAAAATGGGATGAATTCACCCGCATCAATAGCCGCTTCAATTTCATTCGTGCGAGCCTTACGCGGTTTCAAGCTTAAAAGAAGCAACAACCACAGCACCACTCCAACAGTGACTGCTGCGATTAGTGAATTTTTGTAAAAGCCCTTCTCCCACGTCCAAATCACATCATAGGGCGCTAAAACAGTCACATAGAATGGAAAAGACTTTGAATATAATGATGTGGTGAAAGTGCGATCATCAAATGGCAAATCAGCCCGCGCAACGTTCTGTGACGGTGCCATATAAAGCAAGGTGCCGTTTGTGGCTGTAACAAGAGCAACACCCTTGTCGCGCATTTCACTGGGAATAACATCATCAGCCAAAGCTTCGCCCGGAAGGACCACACCGAGGCTCAAATCAGAATCGAGACGCCAAGTAAGCATCGTCTCATTTTCTGTTGATCCTTCGCGCGTCACCGTTTGAATGATAATGTTGTCAGAATTGCCGTTCACGCCTTTCGAGCGACTGACAAACTTCTGCGTGTCACCAAACTGATTACATTTGAAATTACCAGCACTATCGACAACGCCCAGTTCTTTCACCCAAAACTGGCGACTAGCTGCTTTTTTCATCTTTTCAATATTAGCAGGCGAACACGTCGTCACACCGTGCAAGGTGAATTCTGATAGAATATCGAGCGCATGGCGGACGTTTGTATCGGCTCGTTCAATCATGGTGGCTGCAATGGATTTCACGAGCTGATCGCCGTTTTCTTGTGCGTTTGAAATAAAACCCCAATGCACAGCGATAGTCGGCAGACACGCAAAACACGTTCCGACCAAAAGCACTAGAATTTTCATAACACGACGAAACAAAACCAAGCCACCGTTTCTATTATGAAATAGAAACTAGCGGTTCACGGTTAAAGGCAGTTTAAGAATTTAGGCGAAATCTATGTAAAATAACGCGGTTTCAAGCCGTTCTTTACTTTACTCTTGAACATTGAGCATAATTGAAAGCTCACGCAGCTGCTGCATGGTGGCATCACTTGGTGCGCCCATAAGCAAATCTTGCGCTTGCTGGTTCATTGGGAACAGCGTCACTTCGCGCAGATTTTGTGCGCCAACCAACAGCATAACAATCCGGTCAACACCTGCCGCCATACCGCCATGCGGAGGCGCGCCATACTGGAACGCACGGTACATGCCGCCGAACCGTTCTTCGAGCACGCTTTCTTCGTAACCTGCTATTTCAAAAGCCTTTTTCATCACTTCTGGTTGGTGGTTACGGATAGCACCTGAACCAATTTCAAAGCCGTTACACACAATGTCATATTGATAAGCATCGATGGTCAACGGGTCGTCATTTTCAAGCGCCTCTAAGCCACCAGCGGGCATTGAGAATGGGTTGTGATTGAAGTCGATCTTTTGCTCTTCTTCGTTGAACTCATACATTGGAAAGTCAACGATCCAGCAAAGATCAAAGCGATCGTAGTCGATCAGCTCTAGCTCTTCACCTACGCGGGTGCGGGCATTGCCTGCAAATGTCGCAAATTTCTTCGGATCACCGGCTGCAAAGAAGACCGCATCGCCTGCTTCAAGCCGCAGTTGTGTGCGAATTGCGTCTGTGCGTTCAGGGCCGATGTTTTTGGCAACAGGTCCAGCACCCGCAATAGCGCCCTCTTCCTCACGGAAGAAAATATAACCAAGGCCCGGTTGCCCCTCGCCCTGTGCCCATGAGTTCATGCGGTCACAAAATGCACGGCTTCCGCCCGTTTTCGCAGGGATTGCCCAAACTTGGTTTTTCTCGTCAGCATCCAACATGCCAGCAAAGACTTTGAAGCCAGAGCCACGGAAGTGCTCGCTTACTTCTTCCATCTCGATCGGGTTTCTCAAATCTGGCTTGTCGTTACCATATTTGCGGATGGACTCGTGATGCCCAATGCGACGGAAGGTTTCCGTTACTGGTTTGCCTTCAGCGAATTCTTTGAAAATGTCGCGAATGACAGGTTCCATCGTTGTCAGAACATCTTCTTGTGTCACGAAGCTCATTTCTAAATCGAGCTGATAAAACTCACCCGGCAAACGGTCAGCGCGTGGATCTTCATCGCGGAAACAGGGCGCGATTTGGAAATAGCGGTCAAAGCCAGACATCATAAGAAGCTGTTTAAACTGCTGTGGCGCTTGTGGGAGGGCGTAAAATTTACCGGGATGCACACGCGACGGCACCAAGAAATCACGCGCACCTTCTGGCGATGAAGCTGTTAGAATTGGCGTTTGAAACTCGTTAAAGCCAATGCCCGTCATGCGCTCACGCATGTAGGAAATGATCTTTGTACGCTTTACGAGATTTTCGTGCAGCGTTTCACGACGAAGATCGAGGAAACGGTTACGCAAGCGAATGTCTTCTGGGTAATCCGGCTCTTCAAAAACCGGCAATGGCAGTTCTTTTGACGAACCGAGCACTTCAAGCTCTGTACAGAAGATTTCGATCTCCCCTGTCGCCAGTTTATCATTCACAAGAGAGGCATCGCGGTTTTTCACCTTGCCATCAATGCGCACGCACCATTCAGCACGCACCTTCTCGATTGCAGCGTAAGCGGGCGAATCGACATCGGCCACAACTTGCGTCAAACCGTAATGGTCGCGCAAATCAACGAACAATACGCCACCATGGTCGCGGACGCGGTGAACCCAACCTGATAGGCGGACTTCTTCTCCAGCATTAGCGGCTCTCAAATCGCCGCATGTGTGACTACGGTAGCGATGCATGATAATTGTTCCTAAATTGTCTAATTTCCTTGAGCCGTGAGGTGCACTGAGCGACTTGATTTGTCAAGGAAAAGCCGCCGTTTATGTGATCTTTGAACCAGTTGGTCGAAAATTTTCGCCTTGAGGGCTCTAACTCAGCAGTTCAACGCGACAAGTGATGTTTTTTGGTCTATAGATTTGCCCATGGAAATGATTACGACGACTGATGCACTTGTTAATGCATGCGATAAGCTTAAGAACTCCGAGTTTGTAACGGTAGATACTGAATTTCTCCGTGAGACGACTTACCGGCCCAAGCTTTGCCTCATTCAAATGGCGATACCGGGCTATGATGTTATCGTCGACCCCTTAGTTGAAGACCTCGATCTTACCGCTTTTTTTGAATTGATGAGCAATGAAAGTGTGGTGAAGGTTTTTCACGCCGCCCGTCAAGACGTCGAAATCATCCATAACCTTGCAAGCATCATCCCGACCCCGCTGTTTGACAGTCAGGTGGCTGCAATGGTCTGCGGGTTTGGTGATTCTATCAGTTATGATCAGCTGGTTTTCCGCATTACTGGTCACAGAGTCGATAAGTCATCCCGCTTCACTGACTGGACCTTGCGCCCACTAAGCGAGAAACAGCTAAATTATGCAGCGGCCGATGTGACCCATCTGTGCGATGTCTATATGTCGCTCAAGGCCAACCTTGAAGAACAAGAGCGTTCATCTTGGGTATCTGAGGAAATGGCGGTTTTAACCTCGGTTGATACCTATCATATCAAGCCAGAAAATGCGTGGAAGCGCATGAAGCTTCGGGTGCGCAAACCGATTGAGCTTGCAGTTATGAAGGAACTGGCTGCTTGGCGCGAAGCAGAAGCACAGCGCCGCGATGTGCCACGAGGTCGGATCATAAAAGACGATGCCATTTATGAGCTCGCGGCCCAACAACCTGCCAATCAAAATGCCCTTGGGCGCTTGCGCACTATTCCAAAAGGCTTTGAAAAATCTCGCACAGCAGAAGCAATTCTGGCAGCCATCCAAAAAGCAATGGCCATCCCAAAAGAGGATTTACCTGCCATTCCGCGAGGTCGCGTGTCACCGGAAGGCTCTGGTGCGGTGGTTGATTTGCTCAAAGTCCTTTTGAAAATGACCAGCGAGCGCCATGATGTCGCGGCCAAGGTTATTGCGACCGTGGATGATTTGGAACAAATCGCCTGTGATGACAATGCAGACGTTGCAGCGTTGAAAGGATGGCGCCGCCAATTGTTTGGTGATGCAGCGCTTTCCATCAAACGGGGTGAGATGGGCCTGAAAATCAAAGGCAAACGCGTAATCGCAGCGCAGTTAGACGACACCTAAGCCCATTGTTTGATTGAGCGTTTCTTAAACCCAATCCGCGACGCGAATTTTGGTTTTAATCCCGATTATTTTTTCGATTTGAGCCAATCGTTTAAGCAAACGCTCCCCCACATGCCCTGCTTGATCTTCCCCAATGCGGAAGATCACGGTGTCGTCTTCCATGATGAATTCGCTCTTTAGCAAAGTGTCTGGCATGGAGGCCGAGATTAAATGCGCAAGACGGAACAAAACACCGTTTAAGCGTGCGCGACGAAGTTGTTCTTCGTCCAAAAGCTGCGCCACACTTGGCAATTCGTCATCATCCAGCTGACCTTCATGTCTGAAATAAGCCGACAAGGCGATGAACGCGCGGGCTGGATGGTCGATGGCAACAAAGGCCGCGTGGGCAATCATGTTCACACTCTGCTCACCGCGATAATCTGGATGGGCACGCCAACCAACATCACTCAACAAACAGGCCGCTTGTTGCCAACGAAATAGCTCCCCATCAAGAGGCCAACCAATGATGCGATAAAGGGAGCACGTCCACTCAATCAGTTCGACCGCATTTTCTGGCGAACGCGAACGCAGGTGCGAAAGCTCTCGCGCGCCTTCGATCAATCCATCTTGTGCGCGAACCTCATCATCCAGCTGCTCATAAATCACGCCTTCACGAATACCCAACGCACTGATGACCACCTTATCCGGGTCCATTTCTTCAATGACTGCAAGCAATACCGCCGCCCCATATTGAATAAGCGGGGCGCGGTTCTTGGAGACTTGATCGATCTCATCAAGCTCATCAAGTTTTGCATGGACAACCTGATCACAAAACTTGGCCATTTTCTTTGCCGAGACCTCATAGTGATGCAGGACACTGAGCGGGTATTTGTTCTGTCTCATATGAAGCGTTGCAAGGGAGCGCCATGTTCCGCCAATGGCATAAAAGACGCGGTTTTTACCGGCTTTCAAAATTTGATTGTTCTTCAAATCATCCCGCGCCAATGACAGCGCTTTTTTCGGCGACTCCTTGGAAAGGTCCTGCAGGCGCAAACCACCAAGCGGGAAGGTTTTCCCCTCTCCAATCACATTGCGACAGACATCAGCAATTTCTAGGCTACCGCCGCCCATATCCCCCATCACACCATCAGCGCGGTAGATGCCGCTTAAAATGCCGTAGCCTGAATAAAGCGCTTCATCGTTACCCGTTAAAACGAGCGGCTCCGTATCTGCAATTTCAGCGACACGCTCAATGAACTCTTCGCCATTGCTTGCATCCCGCGCAGCAGCGGTTGCAAGCACAATTAGTTGGGTGGCAGCCAGTTGGTCAGATACCCCTTTGAAACGATGGATTGCTGTAATAGCCGCTTCAATCGCGTCTTCTTCCAGCTTGCCCGTAATCGCAAGCCCACTGCCAAGACCGCAAAGTGCTTTTTCGTTAAAAATGGGCGTTGGCGAACGTGACAAGCGCTCATAGCAAACAAGTCGAACTGAATTTGAACCAATATCGATCACCGATATAGGGCCATAACCAGCTATACGACTTGGCGCATGGGGCAGTACTTGCAGTTGTTCTGAATGAGGCATCGTACGAGCGTTATACGGTGAGCGGGGATTGTTTTTTAAGTGATTGGCCACGGCCTGAAAGACTCGGATTCGTCATGAAATAATGTTGGCTATCAAAAGGCTCGTCTCCGTGTAAAACGTCAACCCGTTTCGCGCCACCATCGCTCAATATCTCCCAGCTTTGCTGGTTATCCAGAAGATTTGCGACCATAATTTGATCCAAGACCTGTTGATGCACGGTTTCATTGGTGATCGGCACAAGCGTCTCTACGCGCCGATGCAGATTGCGCGGCATCAAATCGGCTGAACTAATGTAAACATGCGCTTCTTTTGATGGCAGACCATGACCGCGACTAAAACAATAGATTCTGGAATGTTCTAAATAGCGCCCGACAATTGAAAATGCACGGATGTTTTCAGAAAGTCCTTCAACGCCTGGCCGCAAACAACAAATGCCACGCACCACAAGTTCAATCATCACACCGGCACCGCTGGCTTTATACAGCGCATCAATGATTTCAGGATCAACCAATGAATTCATCTTCATCCAGATTTGAGCAGGACGCCCCGCTTTCGCGTGCTCACACTCATCATTGATATATTCCAATATCTTTGATTGAGCGGTGAACGGTGAAACGCCCAAACGGTCGAGGTCTTGCGGTTCTGCATAGCCGGTAATGAAATTGAAAACTCGCGTCACATCGCGTGCAATTGCAGGGTCAGCTGTGAAGAGCGAAAGGTCGGTATAAATGCGTGCGGTAATTGGGTGATAATTGCCAGTACCCAAATGGCAATAGCTGACAATCTTGTCACCTTCGCGCCTTGCAACATAGGAAAGCTTGGCGTGCGTCTTAAGTTCCAAGAAGCCATAAACCACCTGCACCCCTGCCCGCTCTAATTCGTTGGCCCATTTAATATTTGCCTCTTCATCAAAACGTGCCTTTAGCTCAATTAAGGCGGTGACCGACTTACCCGCTTCAGCAGCTTCAACAAGGGCTGCAACGATCGGCGAATTATTGGACGTTCGATAAAGCGTTTGCTTAATCGCCATCACATCAGGGTCGGCTGCGGCTTGTCGCAAGAACTGCAATACCACATCGAACGATTCGTATGGGTGATGGACGATCATATCTTTTTCGCGAATTGCCGCGAAACAATCACCATTGGCCTCACGCACACGCTCAGGAAAGCGCGGTGTATAGGGTGGGAATTTTAGTTGTGGGCGGTCAACTTTCGTCAGTTCAGCCAAATCGTTCAGGGCCAGCATACCCGGCATAACGCTGATATTCTCTTCACTGACTGACAATTCTTTTGCCACGAATTCGCGCAAGTCAGGTGGAGCTACCGCTTCGATTTCCAGACGGATTGCAACGCCTCTACGACGGCGTTTGAGTGCTGTCTCAAAAACCTGCATCAAGTCTTCGGCTTCTTCCGCAATTTCAATATCAGAATCACGCACCACGCGGAAAGCACCCTTGGCGATCACTGTGTGGGCTGGAAAAAGCTTGTCGATGAAAAGGCTGATGGCTTCTTCCACACGGAACAAGCGGATGGTCTGCCCTTCGCTTGTCGGCAATTGCAAAAACCGATCAATTGATGGCGGTACGCGCAAAAGGGCGATCATCTGCTCATCATCACGATCACGGCTTAGATTGAGAACGAGCGAGAAACCGAGGTTTGGAATAAACGGGAAAGGATGAGCGGGGTCAACGGCCAATGGGGTCAACATTGGAAAGATTGATTCCATAAAGAAATCTTCCAGCCAAACTTGATCCACCTCGTTCAACTCTTCCGGCTTCAGAATAAAAATATTCTCGTTTAACAGCTCCGGCTGAAGGGCAGCCCATCGTTCTTGTTGCGCATCAACAAGCTCGCGCGTCTCTTCAGAAATTAGCGCCAATTGAGCCTGCGGCGTCAAGCCGTCATCACTCAATCTATCGATACCCGCACGCAGTTGTCCCATCAGACCTGCAACACGGACCATGAAAAATTCATCAAGATTGTTCGCAGAGATGGATAGGAAACGGATACGCTCAAGCAAGGGATGGCGCTCATTGCCTGCTTCTTCCAAAACGCGCTTATTAAACTGGAGCCACGACAATTCGCGATTGATGAAACGCTCAGGCCTATCAAACCAAGACGGATCTATCGCTGCATCATCCGCGTCGTCATCGTTTGATTGTTCTAGACCAAACATCCCAGAGGCTTGGGTAAGAGGCGTGTTTTCTAAGTCCAATTTATTCTCGTCCATCATCTCATAGGCTGGCGATACAATTAAATCCCAGCAAAATTATCAAAGCCAGAAGACGTGCAGATGACTGGCAATTAAAATTCAAGCACATCCGCTGCAAAGCGTTTTGTGATTGGTCGCCCTTTGGAAAAGGCCGCTTCATCCAGTACATTCACGACTTCTCTCACCGCATTGAGTGAGCGCTCGATCCGCAATAAAAGGTAATCTATCACATTTGGCTCAATAATAATTTGCCGATCTGAAAATTGCTTAACGAAGACCTGTCGCATGAGCGTGTCATCTGGGGTGGCAATTTCTATGGGAACGGCTGCACGCAAGCGAGATGTCAGGTCCGCCGTTTGCAAGCCCCAATTTATGAAGGGTTCATCAGCCGTAATAAGCAAATGAGATGAACTGCCGCGCACCGCATTGACCAGATGAAAAAGCGCCGCCTCATCAAAGCCCCCCGCATGCACATCTTCCAAAACAAGCGCGTTGCTCTCTAGCCAGTCGGGAATGAGATCAAGGCTCAAATTCTTGGCTTTATGTTGCCGCGCTCCGCTAAGATTTGCCCAAATGTTAGCAAGGTGGGTTTTGCCAGAGCCTGACGGACCACACAAAACCGCGACGTTTGCAGACCACTCAGGCCAGTTCGATATGAAATCATAAGCACGCTCATTGGGGGCCGCGACGATGTAATCATCCACGCCCATCGCCTCCTCAAAAGGCAAATCCAATGTTAATTGCACTTGTGCTTTAGTTGTCATAGGCGATAAAATTTTCACACTTATTTGCCGTCAGAATTCGAATTGGGGCCAAGATAGAGTTCACTCGCCAGATAACGCCGCATTGCAAAGCGAACCAATACCCCGATACAAGCCGCCGTTGGTACAGCAATCAACATGCCAACGAAACCATAAAGAGACGCGAAGGCAAACAGGGCAAACATCAACCAAACGGGATGAAGCTGCACATGATTACCTAAAATGCGCGGCTGTAAAATATTACCTTCAAAAAATTGCCCAATCGCAAAGACACCAGCGACAATGCCAATCATCAAATAGTTTTGCTCTGGCAAGAACTGCGCAAGCGCCACACCGATGGCGACCAACAAACCGAGGATTGCCCCGATAAACGGAACAAAGCTGATAAAACCAATGCCAAGGCCAATCAACATCCCAAAGTTAAGCCCCGTAAGGCTGAGCGCCACCGCATAAAAAATGCCCAAAATGACACAGACCAATCCTTGCGCCCGAAGAAAGCCGGCAATCATGTCGGACATTTCCGCCATCAGCTTACGGATTGTCGAGGCATGTTCACGCGGGAGCCAGCTGTTTATGCGCGCCACCATATTGTCCCAATCAAACAACAGGTAAAACGCGACAACCGGCGTGATAACAAACAGCGAAATAATGCCAAGCAACGCCTGCCCGCCGCTCAACAAAGACCCTAAAAGGCTTGATAACCAGCGCGCGCCATCATCGACAAAACTACCGACGTATCCTTGTAAGTCACCCGATTCCACCGGCAAAAATTGCGTCACACGCATAACTGTATCTGACACCAAGAATGCTTGTAGCGCTTTGATATAGCTTGGAATTTGCTCAATAAATTCACCAAGCTGTTTGCCGAGCAATGGCACAACAACCAAAAGCGCAAGAACGAAAAACAACAGGGAAACCAAGAGAATGGTAATGGTCGCAGCCATTCGGCTAAGCCCCATATCCTCCAATTTATCGGCTATTGGATCAAGAATATAGGCAAGGATCATCCCAGCAACAAAAGGCAACAAAATTTCAGAGAACAAATAGATGAAACCAAGGAAGAAAAGGAAGAATAAAGCCCACCAAATTGCTTGCCGCTGCCACGCCATTCTGTTTCCTCTCAAATAATACTCATCAAATGATCTATCCTGCACAATAACAAGCGTCAAGAAAACGCACGCCTCCACCGATAAATTGATGGGATGTGACAAGGAAACCGTGAATTACGGGCATTTCGTCGAGATGCCCTTGCACTCAGCCTCAATATAAGCTTTCACAGCCGCAAAAGACTTTTAACTGAGCAGGCATCGGGCAGGCACATGAGCGATAACAATAAAACAACGGGACTAACCTACGCCGATGCAGGTGTTGATATTGATGCGGGCAATGCGGTTGTTGACCGGATTAAGCCGATGGTTAAGTCCACAGCGCGGCCTGGGTCCAACCCCGATCTTGGTGGTTTTGGCGGTTTGTTCGATCTAAAAGCGGCCGGTTTTAAAGATCCGATTTTAGTTGCGGCCAATGATGGCGTTGGCACGAAACTAAAAATCGCGATTGATACGGGCATTCATGACACTGTCGGGATCGACCTTGTGGCCATGTGCGTCAATGATCTCATCGTGCAAGGGGCTGAACCGCTCTTCTTCCTCGATTATCTTGCCACAGGAAAGCTGGAAGAAAATCAAGCTGCCGAGATCATCACAGGCATTGCTGATGGCTGCCGCCAATCTGGGGCGGCCCTCATTGGCGGGGAAACGGCTGAGATGCCGGGCATGTATCAAGGTGGGGATTATGATCTGGCGGGCTTCTGCGTTGGTGCAGCTGAACGCGATGCTTTGTTGCCGCGTAGTGACATTCAAGACGGCGATGCGCTGATTGGTCTTGCCTCTTCCGGCGTCCACTCAAACGGCTTTTCGCTCGTGCGCAAACTGGTTGCTAATCACAACCTTGATTGGAAGGCTCCTGCCCCGTTTGATGAAAGCCAAACATTGGGTGCGGCTCTTTTAACGCCGACAAAAATTTACGTAAAACCTGTCCTTAATGTGATGCGTGAAACAGGGGCGCTAAAAGCTCTTGCACACATCACAGGCGGTGGCCTTACAGAGAATATTCCGCGTGTTCTTCCCGACAATTTAAGCGCTGAAATTGATCTTGATAAAATCACTCTTCCGCCGGTGTTTAAGTGGCTGTCGGAAGCAGGCGGTATGAATTGGACCGAGCTTGTTCGCACCTTCAATTGTGGTGTTGGTATGGTCTTGGTCGTTGCAAATTCACAAGCTGACACTTTGATTCAAGCGCTTGAAAAACAAGGTGAGACAGCGATGAAAATCGGTACTCTCAAACCACGCGACGGCGAGGCAGTGACTTACAAAGGGTCCATTCTTTAATGAGTGTTGCGCCTCAAAACACGTCAGGCAAAACACGGGTTGCCGTGCTGATTTCAGGCAGCGGCAGCAATCTTCAGTCTTTGATTCAAGCAACTCAGAAAAAGAATCATCCAGCAGAAATTGCTCTTGTTATATCCAACAAAGCGGATGCCTATGGGTTAGAGCGTGCGAAAAATAATGGAATCAAAACAAAGTACTTAGATCATAAAGCTTATGCAAATCGTGAGGCTTTTGATAAAGCGATTCATGCTGTTTTAGTTGAGGAAGAGATTCAACTTGTGTGCCTTGCAGGCTTCATGCGTATCCTCACCCCTGAGTTTGTGCGCAAGTGGCCGAACCGCATTTTAAACATCCACCCTTCGCTGCTCCCGTCGTTCACAGGGCTTGATGTTCACCAACGCGCCATTGATGCAGGCGCACGCTTTTCGGGCTGCACAGTGCATGTGGTTGATGAGGGGCTGGATGAAGGCCCGATCGTCGTTCAAGCCGTCGTGCCGATCTTACAAGATGATAACGCAGACACGCTCGCAAGCCGCATCATCACGATGGAACATCAAATCTATCCAAAGGCGCTAGAGTGGTTTGCAAGTGGCCGTGCGACAGTCGACGGCCAACGGGTTTTCATTGATGGTGAAAGCGAACCGCCCGCCCCGATTATGTGGCCCGCTTAAGCCACACTTTACAGTCGTGAAACGACGCACCACCAAACGGTGCAACAGGACGGGCGGTGATCAATGTATTGATCCCCTCACCCTTCACATGCGCCTTGTTTGGCCAGATACCTTCTGCAATCAATGTTGACGGAATAAGCTTGTCAAAAAGCTTTGCGTGCAAGGTTACTTCGCCCTGCTCGTTGCCGACAATCACTTGGTCATGATTTCCGATATTGTGAGCCGCTGCATCGTCAGGATGGATCATCAATGTTGGGCGTACTTCGCGCTTTTGGCCTGTTGGCGTTTCGGTAAATGACGAATTCAAAAACTGGCGTGCAGGCGATGTGGCAAGATCGAAAGGATGTGCATCGTCGCGCGTCTCATTCACCGCCCAATGATCGGGCCATTCAGGCATTTGATCATGAGCACCCATTTTACCCATCCGCTCAGGTGATTTGAAGTTAGGTGTCACATCATCCCATTTCGGCTTAAAACGGTACTTTCCATCAGGCCAAGCAAAGCCATCTTTATATCGAGCACGGTCTTGATCGTTTAACACATCTTGCCAAGGATCATTTTCAATCGCGTCAACACCTGGGAGATGCGCCGTTTTGACAATCTTGTCGACATGCGCGCGAGCTGTAAGCTTAAATTCTGGGTCATCAACGCCCAACCGTTTTACAAGACCGCTCACCACTTCATAGTTTGAATGACATCCCTCAGGTGGCTCCATGCCCTTAAGGCCCAAAGACATATGGGTATGCCCCCCGCTTCGGTAAACGTCATCATGCTCTGTGAACATGGTAGCTGGCAGAACGATATCGGCAAGCTCTGCAGTTTCAGTCATGAATTGCTCATGGACACAGACAAACAAATCATCACGCATGAAGCCCTGTTTGACCTTGCGAAGATCGGGCGCGACAAGAGCGGGGTTTGTGTTTTGAACAAAAAGGCCGGTAACAGGCGGCCCGCCATAAAGGTCTGCTTCTTCGCCACACAACACCGCACCGATACGCGATTGATCGAGGCTGCGGCGGTTATCTGCTGGAAGCTCTAAGCCTTGGATGACGTCGTTATTGAAAGGGAAAGACCCCGAATTAGAGAGCAACGCCCCACCGCCCTCATGCTGCCAAGCGCCCGTTACGGCAGGAATTGAGGTGACAGCATGCATATTGACGATGCCGTTTTGCTGACGGGAAAAGCCGTAACCAATGCGAAAGAAGCTTCTCTTATTTTTTCCAATGAGAGCCGCAAAATCTTCAATGGTGGCTACATCCAAACCCGTAATGTGCGCTGCCCATTCTGGCGTTTTATCTTTGAGATGCTTTTCAAACCCACGCGGGTCATCGCTAAAGGTCTCAAGAAAGTCCCAATCCGCATGGCCATCGCGGAACAAGATATGCATGACGGCTGTCGCCAATGCGCCATCTGTTCCAGGCCTGATGATCACTTTATGGTCGGCCTGCTTCATTGTGCCGGTTTCATAAATATCGACCACAACGATTTTCGCACCACGCTCTTTTCGGGCGCGAACGGCGTGGGTCATAACGTTGACCTGCGTTGCAACGGGGTTGGTTCCCCAAATGACAATACAATCAGATTGCGCCATCTCACGCGGATCAACGCCACCGAGCCTGCCTGTGCCAACCACGAAGCCTGCAAAAGCAGGCGTTGTGCAAATGGTGGAATGCTGTTTGGAATAGCCCAAAACATTGCGGAACCGATTGATGCAATCACGTTGAACCAGCCCCATTGTACCAGCGAAATAATAGGGCCAAATGGTTTCTGCACCATATTTGTCTGTGGCTTTCAAGAATGCTTCAGCCACTTCATCGAGCGCATCTTCAAAGGCAATTTCTTGAAACTCGCCATCACCGCGCACACCTATGCGTCTGTAAGATTTGGTCAAACGGTCTGGATGATGGATACGCTCAGCGTATCGGGATACTTTGGCGCAGATGACGCCAGCCGTATAAGTGTTTTCAGCCGCACCGCGAACCCGTGACACTTGTCGGTTTTCATCGAGATCAATTTTCAAACCACAGGTCGACGGACAATCGTGCGGGCAAGTAGACGAAATCGTGCGAGGATCAACATTCTTATTCATTACAAGCCTTAAAGAATCATCGTCTTCTCAAGAAGATTGTGGTGAAATCAAAACATACCTGAATTCCACATAATTCCAAGTGTTGTTCAAATTTGGCAATAATAACCAGTTGTCCAAAGGTCTCTGACTTTACACTATTGACCAATCGTGAAGCCTGTCGCATTTTGGAGGCACTCAATAAAAATTGGATATTGTCATGCGCATTTCAAAACTGTTCTTAGCAACGGCCCTTATCTTAAGCAGCAGCATCAGCGCTTTTGCCGATTATTCAGATCCGCCAAAAGTTGAGGCAGGTCTGAAAGGAGACGGCAAAGTTCCGCTTTGCGATGACGCTAAAGTTTTGAAGAAAATCACCAAGAAATTCGCAAAGATCAATGTCCGCTACAATGATCCAAAAATCGCGTTCACAGAGATTGAACATGTGCGAGAGACATCCTTTGTGACCAATCCGACAGATCAAAATGATCGCCGCTTTTGCAAAGCGCATGTTCACCTGACCAACGGCAGCCACCCAAGCATGTTTTATCTCATCCAAGAGCATGAAGGCTTGGCCTCATTTGGTTGGGGCGTTGAGTATTGTGTCATTGGGCATGATTTTGAACGCGAACACGGTGCTCATTGTCGCTCATTGAAAGCGCCGTTTTAAAGGCAGCCTGTAAATGTTCAACTCTAGAAACAAGACCGTTGCTTGCTTTCTCATAGCTGGCCTTGGCATGAGTATGCCCGCTAAAGCCCAAGACGGAAGCTTTAAGGACTGGGCCGTTTCTTGCGATGAAGCAGGCTATTGTGAAGCCAGCACAAAAGACACGAAGAATATGGCTGGCCCCTTGCGCATCGCCCGCTTGAAACACCCAAAAGCGATTTGGGAAATTTCTGTTGAACTGAATGAAACAGCCAGCCCAACACTAAGGCCAACGCAACTGCGCATAGCCGGTCAACGCACCAACCGTCTCTCACCTAGCCGCGATTTTGCAACCTTCGGCAGTTCAAACCGCTTTCACCTCATCAATTCAGCCGCCTTGCAACCGCTGTTTCGCCGCATGATTGAAAGTCGCCGGATGTTTGCTTCGTTTTCTGATGGAACGAACCAACGCATCGAGGCGAGCTATTCTTTGAATGGCTTATCAGCTGCCCTTTTATATATTGATGACAAACAAAAACGCCTCGGCTCCCCGCGTGTTGCTGGCCCGCCGACAGGCAATCGGGTTGTTGCAAAGGTATCTGAAACCAAAACGCCTGACGACATTGCGAAAATTGCTGAAACAGAACACGAAAAGACCAAAGACCCACATGAGTGTGACGCTGATGCTGCTGCAAGCTATGCTCTTGGCACAGCAATCAGTACGCTTGACGATGAGAACACGCTCGCAGTCATCCCCTGCTCCGTGCATGCTTATAATGTTACTTTTCAGCTCTACGTCATCAATCACAAGACCCAAAGAGCAAAACGCCAGCAATGGGCGGTTTATTCGGATCTCACGGGATGGATTGGCACGGATCGTCTGACGAATGTGAATTTTGACGAGGAAGCCAAAGAGCTTTTCATGGTTCATAAAGGCCGTGAAATCGGGGACTGCGGCACGACGGGCGTATGGAAATGGGGTGAGTTTGGCTTCAAAATGACGTCATTCCATGCGAAAGACGATTGCGATGGTAAAGACGACGATTGGCCACAAGTGTTCCCAGCCGAATAATACACACCTGAATTAAGACAACTTTCAGCTATTGCTGACATTTTCGTGGGAAGGAGTTGAAAGCTTCCTATATTACGATATAAGCCAACTAATAAATTAGTGAGCAGATCAATCGTCTCACCTTACGTTATTCAGGATCCTAGCCTTATATGGAATTTGCGTTTTATCTCATTGCCGGCTTTGTGATATTAATCATTGCGGGCGACATTCTTGTTCGTGGCGCAGTTTCGCTCGCGGAACGATTTGGGATACCTAGTATCGTTATTGGCTTGACCATTGTTGCTTTTGGCACGTCAGCACCCGAACTTGTCATCTCTCTTAAAGCCGCCTTGACGGGCCATGGTGAAATTTCCATCGGCAATGTGGTTGGCAGTAATGTCGCCAATGTGTTGCTTGTGTTGGGCATGCCTGCCCTTATTAAAGCCATTCCTTGCGGTGGCGCGGGCTCCGTTCGCAACGCCGTCTTTATGGTGGTTGTCACCTTCGTCTTTATCATTTGTTTCTGGTTCCAGCCATTCACCTATGTTCACGGTATGATACTCCTTGCACTGCTCGTGGTATTTCTGGCAGACAGCGTGCGCTTTTCAAAAGCTCAGCGCGCTAAAGGCATTGCGGTTGAAGACCCGCTTGATGAGGTTGACGGAAAAACCAGCAACCTTGGCACTGCGATTGGCTTTTTAATTGCTGGCATCATCGGCTTGCCGCTGGGCGGTCATTTAGCCATTGAAGGCGCAGTTGGTATTGCGCGCATTTTTGAAGTGTCAGAAGCAGCCATCGCTTTGACAATCATTGCCCTTGGCACGTCTCTGCCAGAATTGGTAACGGCCCTTATCGCTGCCCGCAAAGGCCATACAGAGCTTGCGATGGGTAATGTGATCGGCTCCAATGTGTTCAATATCTTGGCGATCATCGGCACCACAGCACTTGTCACACCAATCAGCGCACCAGATCGCATGATGAACTTTGATATTTGGGTTATGGTTGCATCATCCTTATTCTTGCTGCCTTTCGTCTTCTTCTGTGTTCCTATCAGACGCAGGTTTGGTGCTTTGATGCTCTGTACCTACGCAGCTTACATGGTGTCTGTGTTCTATTTGGAGGTTTAAAATGGCAACCCCTACCAAAACTGCACTCGTTACAGGTGGCGCCAAGCGCATCGGTCTTGCCATCTCAGAAAATCTCGCGGCAAACGGATGGACACTGGCCATTCATTGCAATTCATCGGCTGCCGCAGGTAACGACCTTGCCGAGCGCATTCGTGCCAAAGGCGGCAAAGCCCATGTGGTGGTTGCAGACCTTGGTGATCATGATGCAGTGCAAGGAATTGTGCCCGAAGCCGTTGAAGCCCTTGGCCCTATCGATCTGCTCGTCAACAACGCCTCAATCTTTGAAGCTGATGAGATAACATCCACGAGCGAAGCCATATGGGATATGCATATGGCGATCAATTTAAAAGCGCCATCGTTTCTGGTTCAGGCCTTCGCCAAACAATTACCTAATGGCATGGCGGGCAATGTGGTCAACATCATTGATCAGCGCGTTTTAAAGATAACGCCTGAGTTTTATAGCTACCAATTGACCAAGAGCGCCCTATGGGTGGCAACACGGACATTAGCGCAGGCTCTCGCGCCCAATATTCGCGTCAACGCCATTTCCCCTGGCCCAACAATCCAGAACGCCAGACAAGCGCCAGAGGACTTTCAGGCGCAGCTTGACGGTATCTTGTTGAAAAAGGGTGCCAAGCTAGAAGAATTTGGCAACACAATACGCTATCTTGTCGAGACACCATCAATCACCGGCCAGATGATTTGTCTTGATGGTGGGCAACATTTGGCTTGGGAAACCCCAGATGTTGCAGGCATAGCTGAGTGAATGACAAAACAGAATATGTAGTTCAAAACGAAGAAGGCATAGAACGCACGCTGAAAAGCGGCGCGGCGATTATTGCTGATTTCGTGACCCGCCTGCCCAATGCCCCCGGTGTTTATCGCATGATCAACGATGAGGGCGATGTGCTTTATGTGGGCAAAGCACGCTCTCTCAAAAAACGGGTTTCAAATTATACAAAACCAAACGGCCTCTCCACCCGTATCATTCGCATGGTACAGGCGACGGCCACGATGGAATTTGTCACCACAAAGACCGAAACCGAAGCGCTGCTTCTCGAAGCTAATTTGATCAAACGCTTCCGCCCGCGGTTCAATGTGTTGTTGCGCGATGATAAATCGTTTCCTTATATCCTCATTGGGAAGGACCACGAAGCGCCGCAGATCACCAAACATCGCGGCGCAAGGCAGCGCAAGGGGCGTTATTTCGGTCCGTTTGCAGCGGCTTGGGCGGTGGATAAGACGATCAACTCGCTACAAAAGGCATTTTTGCTGCGCTCGTGCACAGACAGCGTGTATGATAGTCGTTCGCGCCCTTGCCTGCTTTATCAAATCAAACGCTGCTCTGGCCCCTGCACGGGCGAAATCAGCGCAGACAATTACCGTGAGCTTGTCTCAGCCGCTGAAGATTTCCTCTCAGGCAAATCAAGCGCCATCAAAAAGAAGCTCGCGGCACAAATGGAAGAAGCATCCGAGCGGCTCGACTTTGAGCAAGCCGCCATCTACCGCGACCGTCTCTCCTCGCTCTCCGTGATCCAAAGTCATCAGGGCATCAATCCACAAACGATTGAGGAAGCCGACGTCTTCGCAATCCACCAAGAAGGCGGGCAAGCTTGTGTGCAGGTGTTTTTCTTCCGCACGGGGCAAAACTGGGGCAACCGTGCCTATTTCCCGCGCGTTGATAAGAGCGACACGCCAGACACCATCCTCAGCGCCTTTCTAGCGCAGTTTTATGACGACAAGCCCTGCCCGCGCCAAATTCTGCTGGGCGTTGATTTTGATGAGCGTGAGCTGCTTCAAGAAGCCCTAACCGAAAAGAGCGAGCACAAGGTCACTGTTCTCGTGCCAAAGCGTGGAGAGAAGCGCGAAGTGGTGCAAGACGCCACCGACAATGCCCGCAAAGCGTTAGAGCGCAAGCTTGCTGAAAGCTCGACCCAACTGAAATTGCTTGAAGGCGTGCGCGAGGTCTTTGGCCTTGAAGAAATGCCGCGCCGTATCGAGGTTTATGATAACTCGCACATCATGGGCACCAATGCGGTTGGCGGTATGATTGTCGCGGGGCCGGAAGGTTTCGTGAAAGGGCAATATCGCAAGTTCAACATTAAAGACGAGAGCATTGAACCGGGTGATGATTACGGCATGATGCGCGAAGTGCTGCGCCGTCGCTTTCAACGTCTCATCAAAGACGAACCGCGCGAGAAAATCACCCAAGATGAAGACGCGCCCGCTCCTTCCAACGAGGATGCAACAGGATGGCCCGACCTTGTGGTGATTGATGGCGGCAAAGGACAACTGAGCGCCGTGCAAGAAACCTTCGCGGAATTGGGCGTAACAGACGTGCCACTGGTGAGCATCGCTAAGGGCGTGGAGCGCGACGCAGGCCGCGAACGCTTCCACATGCCAGACCGCGACCCCTTCATGTTGCCAGAGCGCGACGCCGTGCTCTATTTCGTGCAACGCCTACGCGACGAAGCCCACCGCTTCGCCATCGGCACCCACCGCGCCAAACGCAAAAAAGACATGATCAAAAACCCGCTCGATGAGATCGAGGGTATTGGCCCTAAGAGGAAACGGGCCTTGCTCAAACACTTCGGTTCCGCCAAGGGGGTGAGCCGTGCGGGGATTGATGATTTACTTGAGGTGGACGGGATTAACGAGGCGACGGCGCAAATGATTTATGGGTTCTTTAATGGGGGGTGATTGGGGCATGCAAATCACAATCCACCCATAGGCTAAACTAACGAATAATGTTTTCGATAAAGGCAATGGCCACCGCGTGCTCGCGGGTTTTGGCATTTAACTTCTGTTTGATCGACT
>CAZKKW010000039.1:0-6071 GCA_964553335.1 uncultured Hyphomicrobiales bacterium
TCGTTACAAACGCAATAACCAGCCACATAATCAAGCGCATCATCTTTGCTGACGTATTTGGCTTTCTTGCCGATCACAACACCAAGCTCAACCTCCCAGTCTGCCTTCGTAGACCCGCGCGGTAGGCTCACATCATCATTAGGGCCGACAACCGCAGATGTTGCCTTCATGAACAAGATTGGATGAGCAGGCACATCAAGGCCAGATTCTGCGGCGTGGTCAGAGTAATTGAGACCGATGCACATATATTTACCGATATTACCAACACAGGCACCAAGGCGCGGATTGCCATCGACCAATGGCAGGTCGTTTTCATTAAGCCCCTTCAAGCGCTCAATATCGCCTATTGTCGTTGGGTTAATATCGGCCACATGGGCAGACAGGTCACGAAGATTGCCGTTGCTGTCAATCATGCCAGCCTTTTCACTGCCCTCATTTCCAAATCGAACTAATTTCATTTACTTAAACTCCTAGAGCGACCAGCCGCCGTCAATGATGTGGGGATGCCCTGTGGTGAAGGTGCTCTCATCGGAGGCGAGATAAACCACGAGCGATGCGATTTCTTCGGCTGTTGCAATGCGCCCCATTGGTTGGCGCGCTATAAATTCTTTCAGCGCTTTTTCATAGTCACCCGTTGCCCGTAAACGCTCATGTAACGATGGGCTTTCCACCGTGCCTGGGCAAATGCAATTACAGCGCACGCCTTTGTCGATGTAGTCACGCGCAACAGCCTTTGTCATGCCGATGACAGCAGCCTTGGTTGCGCCATAAACAAAACGGTTTGGTGCGCCAATGATGGATGAGGCAGCGGACGACATGTTGATGATAGAACCCTTGCCCTTCTCCAACATATGGGGGAGCGCTGCCGTTGTCATTTTCCACATGGCGCGGACATTGAGGTTGAAGGCAAAGTCCCATTCATCATCCGTACAATCAAGTGCCGTGCCTGCGTGAACGAAGCCTGCGCAATTAAACAATACATCCGGCTTGGTTTTATCGGCAGCCGCTTTAACTGCGCTATCGTCCAACACATCAAGATGGAATGTTTCAATCGTGCCCGTCGCATCCTGCTTTAATTCAGCCAATGCCTCTTCATTAATATCGGTTGCATAAACATGCGCGCCTTCAGCCGCCATTGCCAGCGCAGAAGCGCGGCCAATACCCTGCCCCGCTGCTGACATAAGAACCTTTTTACCGTTTAATCTCAAACCCTCATCCTTTTCTATTTCTTTCGGTTTTGGGTTTGGTTGCCCCCTCACCCTAAGTGTTGAAGCTCTTTTCCAATACTCTAGCGCCCGATTTGTTTGAACTTTCTAGTTTGTTCAGTCAGGGCCACTTCGGTCGGCAAACGCTCCATTGAGGAAGCGCCATAAAAACCGTGGCAATTCTTCGTATTTTTCAAAACGAAATCCGCGTCATCCGGCATAGAGACGGGGCCGCCATGCACGAGGATGATTTGATCTGGATTAACCGCCAGTGCAGCGGCTGACCATTCATCAACGAGGGCTGGAACATCTTCCAACTTCGTCCCCGTTTCAGCACCAATATTGCCACCAGTCGTCAAGCCGGTATGACAAACGATGATGTCAGCGCCCGCCTTCGCCATGGCTTCAGCATCTTCGGCTGAAAAGACGTAAGGCGTGGTGAACATGTCTTTGTCGTTCGCCATTTTCACCGCATCAACTTCAAGCTGGTAAGACATGCCTGTCTCTTCCAGATTGGCGCGGAAGTTGCCGTCGATCAGGCCGACGGTTGGGAAGTTTTGAATGCCAGAAAAACCTGCGGCTTTAATTTCGTCTAGAAACTTGTCCATCAACCGGAACGGATCAGAAGCGCAAACACCTGCAAGAACGGGCGTGTTTTTAACAACAGGCAAGACTTCGCCCGCCATTTCCATCACAACGCCGTTTGCATCGCCATAAGGCATGAGACCAGCGAGCGAACCGCGCCCAGCCATGCGGTAACGCCCTGAATTATAGATAACAATGAGGTCGATGCCGCCAGCTTCTTCACATATAGCAGAAAGGCCAGTACCTGCTCCCCCACCTATAATCGGCTCGCCGTCAGCGATCATTTTTCTATATTTTGCAAGTAACTCATTTCTTTGGAACATCTGTTCTGCCTCCCACTATTTTGTATTCTGCACCAAGGAGAAGCCATTAAATATCGTGCATTACGAGATCAGCTAATTCCAGGTCGTTAATGTTACGCAAACGGCAAATAACCATACGTTCACATGTTTTCATAATTGTTGGTTCTGACGATTTAAACAAGGCTCATTGTACGTTTTGTATTAGAAAATTGGTTTATTAAGATGTCTTAATCCTCTTCTTCAGCCAATTTGTGCACTCGGTGAGATGCCCTATCTAGAAATGCGCCTATTGGCCCAATTGAACAATAAATTTTACGCCCACCAGCGGATGAAAAGACTTGCGGCAATCAACCACATGATGCAGCCGATTAAAAAGTCGAGGATTTGCCACGCTTTTGGGTTTTCAAAAACACCAACCAAAAGCCTTGCGCCATAACCAAGCGCGAAGAACCAAACGAATGATCCAGTGGCCGCTCCAACGCCATAGGCCGCGCGGTCTATTCCTTGATAATTTGCCGATAGTCCGCCAACAAGGACAACGGTATCCAAATAGACGTGGGGGTTTAAATAGGTGAGCGCGAGGCAGGTTGCGATTGCTTTTGCAAGATTGCCAGCCCCTTGGCTTGCCGCCTTCATAGCATCAGGCGACATCACCCGACGAAACGCCATAAATCCATAAACAAACAAGAATATGGCACCGCCAAGGGTGACGGCATCAATCAACCATTTGGCTTGCGACACAAGTGTGCCAAATCCGAAAACGCCGACAACAATTAGTAAAGCATCAGAAAGCGCGCAAATTAGGCAAAGAATGAAGACATGCTGGCGTAAAAGCCCTTGCCGCAACAAAAAGGCATTTTGCGCGCCAATTGCGACAATAAGGCTGACACCCAGAAGAAAACCAGCACTTGCTGCAATAAATAGATTGGTCAATTGGCCTCCAGATCAACCCAGCGCCTCGCATCATATCGCAAAACAAATTTGCATGGTCATGGCTTGCGCACTCACATTCATGACTGTCAATCCAATGACTTGCAAGCAGCAACACGCGCTTGCACCGTTAAAATAGAGAGAGCTGGCTAGAACCCTTATCTGCTTTTTGTTGATCGGTTTCCGTCTTCACTTCGACGCGGCATTGAAGATCAGCGTCATCGTTGCGCACAGCGTTTACACGGTCAGACACGGGAACAATATTGTAAAAGTCATTGCGTTCATTGCCATAAAGAAATGAAACATCCGTGGGCGAATGTTCAACGCAGTTCAACCAAACATCTGCAAGTTTTGGCGGCACCAAAACCGGCATACGATGATGGATTGGCGCAATGTCAGAACTTGCCTCGGTGGTTAAAAAACAAACCGTATCAATCTCGCTGCCATTTGCATGGGCGTAGGTTTCATACAATCCAGCATAGCCCAACATTTCATCATTCTTTGGCGCAATATAATACGGTGTTTTTCGTTCGCCGGCTCGGTGCCATTCGTAAAAGCCAGAGGCTGGAATGATGCAACGGCGATGTCTGATGGCCGATTTGAAGGATGGTTTTTCCAAAACGCTTTCAGATCTCGCATTTATTATGAGCGAGAAATCTTTCGGCTCTTTCACCCAACTAGGCAGAAAACCCCAGCGCATCAACCGCATTTCACGCTTATTAAACTCTTGAAAAATAACGGGTATTGGCTGAGTTGGCGCGATATTGTACCGGTTAGGCGCCCCTTCAAGATCATTGCACTCAAAAATCTCGGCAGCTTCTTTCAAAGAATGATTGATGGCAAAACGTCCACACATAGGTTTTTTTGCTTTGTTTACCTTATGTTTGCAACACGATGGCAGGATGAATCTTGAATTAAAAAGCGGGAATGGTGGCTCATGGCTTTAGCTCAGTATAACGATCTTGAAAATTACACAAATAATCAAGAAGTTGCGCAAGCTCTTTCGGCTATTAATGTCAATCTTTCAACTGGATTTGCCACCAATTACCTCAACCACTATGTGGAAATTCTTCTTCTTTTGGAAATGTTGCCCTCTATGCCCGAATGTCTTGAAGATATCGGATTATGGGAACCAATGGATTATGTCGAACATGTGCGCCTCAGCGGGTTGCCACAATCAGAATTAGTAATTGAGGCTTTTGAACATTCAGACACGAAACGTAAAGACACCCTAGCCGATGTCACCAATGAGGTCGACACCGAGGTGCTTCGTTACATAAATCAAGCGCAAAAGGCGGTGGCCGTTGGTGACGACGAGCAAACTGCAGCCATCGCACGGGAAGCCAAAGAAGTTTTAACACCAATGCTTGAGAAAATTTCGAGCGTCATTTGCTCTCCGAATTTCTTGGCAGAAGAACCGATGGATGACTTTGTCTAATTCAGGGTCTGATTCAGGCAAAACGCCACATCAAACACACAACAAACCGATTTTAGGCGTGAGCTGTCTCTTACTTTGCGAAGACAAGGCTCTGCTTGTCCAACGCGCGAAGCAACCAGCAAAAGGCCTTTGGAGCCTACCCGGTGGTAAAGTGGAATGGGGCGAAAAGCTTGAAGTCGCCGCCCATCGCGAACTGCTTGAAGAAACCGCACTAACCGTTGAGCATTTACAATTTGGCGAATTGGTCGAGATTATCGAACCATCACACCATTTCGTCATTTCCGTCTTTGTTGGAAGAGCCAAAAATCAAGCAATGCCAACAGCAGGGGATGACGCAGCAGCGGCGGAATGGTATTCATCAGCACAATTAGATGCGCTTGATGTGGCGAAGAAGATGACTCCAACAACCAGACAGCGCATTAAGCGCTTGTCTAACTTATTTTGACAAAGGGCGCTTGTTTGTCTTAGTGCTTTGCTCATGAAAAAATCGATTATCGCATTTCTTTCTATCGTATTCGTCTTTTCCGCGCTTACATCCACAAGCGTTCGGCCTGCTTTTGCTCAAGCTGAAAAAATTCCACCGTATGAAAATCGGCTGTTGCGCCTTTCTGAAATTATGGGGTCACTCCATTTTCTCACCCTGCTTTGCCGCCCAAACGAAGGGACTATCTGGCACACCAAGATGAACCAAATTTTGAAAGTGGAAGCGAAGACAGAGCTTCGTAAGGCGAAACTAACCGAGCGCTTTAACTCAGGCTTTAGCAGTTTTCAGGCGACATATAGAAAATGCACATCTTCTGCTGAAACAGCGATGACAAGGTATATTGCAGAAGCACAGGTCATTGTCCGCAATTTGACAACAGATTTTTCTGGCTAAGCGCATATAAAAACGATTTTTTACTCGAAAACAGCACCTATCCGGCCCTGTTAACCTTTTCTATATAATTGCCGCACAGACACGAGAACAAGTGCTAATGTCCAGATTGTTTGGGATGCATCGCATCAAAGTAATTGATCGCATTAAAGTAATTGCTGGAATAAAAAAGTGACTAAAGCCGAGACAAGAAATACAGCAAGTGCTGATAGTGATCTTACCATTGCAGAAAAAAAACGTGCCGCACTGGATCTCGTTTTAGATGCTTGGTGTACCGGCCTTGATAACGGGATAGATGGCGAGATTTTAGCCCACGCAGCCCTGTTTGCCGCCCTTTCTGACATGATTGAGATTTATGGCGAAGATGCCGTTTCAAATCTTGCCGCTCGCTTACCGCAGCGCATTCATGACGGCGAATTCACTCTATCGCGCAACATTCAATAACACATCCAAAACTCGGTAAAGTTGCCCGCGACACGCGATCAACTTCTTTTGCATGTTTAAACTCACCTTTGCATAGTCTTTTCGTCACGCATGGCGTAGAATGAACGCGTTAATTCGGACGAGGGTGTGTTCTTGGGCATTGATCGCGTGAAACCATTGCTGTTTCATCTCCTTTACTTGATCATGGCATTTGCTGTCGCAAGCTTGTCTCTTGCGACAACTGCATTTGCAGCCAAGCAAGTGCCAACCATTCGTATTGAACTTCCTAAAAAATCAGCGCCAAAAACCGAACC
>CAZKKW010000039.1:6171-16881 GCA_964553335.1 uncultured Hyphomicrobiales bacterium
GGTCTGGGAACAGGCGATCTCACGCCGAAAATTCCACTTGGAGAGAATGATCTTCCCTTTGATGGCGAAGATAACGATCAGGATGTGGATTTAGAACAAGACAATGACGGTCAACAAGCTGAAGAACCGCGCAAACCGGCGAAAATTTTTAATGACACAAAGCATTTGCCTGACGCGGTTAAGAAGACCCGTGATCGCCTTTTAGCGGCGGCAAAAGCGGGCAATATTGATGAGCTTCGCACCATTTTCAAAGACTTCGCAGAGCCGCCCATTGTTTCCTTGGATGGAGACGGCGATCCTATTGATCAAATCATTGAAAACTCCGGTGATGGGAAAGGCTTAGAAACGCTTGCCATTCTCTTGGAGATTTTAGAAACAGGCTTTGTCCATCGTGATGAAGGTGACGAAGGTGAAATTTATATCTGGCCTTATTTCGTCGATGTCCCACCTGAAGATTTAAAATCAAATCAGCTAATTGAGCTTTTCCAAATCATCACGGCTGGCGACTATGAAGACATGATCAGTTACGGTACCTATATATTCTATCGAGCGGGCATCACACCCAAT
The DNA here is from genome assembly GCA_964553335.1 of uncultured Hyphomicrobiales bacterium. Lineage (GTDB taxonomy): Bacteria > Pseudomonadota > Alphaproteobacteria > Rhizobiales > JACESI01 > JACESI01. The sequence continues at coordinate 6,739 of CAZKKW010000039.1, forward strand.
GGCGATTTGAAATTTTTTGTCGCTGGCGACTGATTGATAAAAGGAATAAACCTGCGAATGTCAAAAACCATTCTGTCTGACCGCGCTGTTTTGTCTTTAACAGGCGAAGATCGCATACCATTGTTGCAAGGGCTTGTGACTGTCGATCTTGATCGATTTGAAACATCGCCCAACTTGTTTGGTGCACTGCTTGCGCCACAGGGTAAAATTCAATTCGATTTTTTCTTGCACAAACGCGAGCGCGCAATTCTAATCGACATAGATGCAAGCCGTGCTGCTGATTTTCTAAAACGCATGAAAATGTATAAATTACGCGCAAAAGCCGACATTGCTGATGTGAGTGATCAATATGATGTTGTGGTTTCTTGGGGTGATACACCGTCGACCAGTTTTGATGCGCGCAGCGACAAACTCGGCACACGCGAAGTGCTGGAAAATGGTCCTGAGCAAACGGCATCTAATGATGAATATCACGCCCACCGCATATCACTTGGCATTCCTGAAGCAGGCAAGGATTTTGCTTTTGACGACATCTTCCCCCATGATGCGATGATGGATGCCTTGCGCGGTGTTGATTTTAAAAAAGGGTGTTATGTCGGGCAAGAAGTTGTCTCCCGCGTCCAACATCGAAGCACGGCGCGTAAACGTTTTTTCATTTTGAAAAGTGCCGCACCGCTTAAGAGTGATGAGCTGGTTATGCTCAGCGAAAAATCTGTCGGCACCACGGGCAAAACATTTGGCAATTTGACATTGGCGTTATTACGCGCAGACAAGATAGAAGGGGCAACAGACGCCCTCACCGTTGACGGACAAAGTGCTGAGGCTTTAGTACCTTCTTACTTCACTGATTTTCAAAACAAGAAGGCTTAAAGCCGCCCGATGTCTAAACCTGCCCAAACGCCAAAAACCCAACCTCGCGCATGGCAACGTATGTTGTCTGGTCGACGGTTAAATCTACTTGACCCTTCGCCACTTGATGTTGAAATCTCAGACATCGCTCACGGATTGGCGCGGGTTGCCCGCTGGAATGGACAGACACAAGGCGAGCACGCTTATTCTGTCGCGCAGCATTCAATCCTTGTTCTCGACATAGCGCTTGCAATGGAACCATCGTTGAGTGCCGAAATGCAATTGGTGGCCCTTTTACATGATGCCCCTGAATATGTTATCGGCGATATGATCTCTCCGTTTAAATCCGTTATGGGCGGTAATTATCGCGAGGTAGAAGACCGTCTCACCAATGCCATTCACATGCGGTTTTCTCTGCCTGTGGATATACCAAAATCGAAATTAAGATTGATCAAACAGGCAGATAAAGCATCCGCATATTTAGAGGCAATTGAATTAGCCGGATTTGACAAAGCGGAAGCTGAACAAATTTTCGGTGCGCCGAAGCTGCATCCGCTTTCGGATTTTAATGTCACGCCGCTTTCAACCGCAGATGCACAACGTGCCTTTGTTGAACGGTTTGACACTTTAGAAAAGGCGCTTTGATATGGCTGATATCCATGTTTGCCCGCTCTCGCGATTGGTTGAAACGATCAATAAATCAGGCGCGAAAACTGTGGCAAGCCTGATCAATGCCAATATGGATGTGCCCTACCCGCTGAGCATTCCGTTGGAAAATCGACTGTTCTTAGGCTTCAACGATATTGTTGAAGAAACGCCGGGCTTCACACCGCCTGAAAAAAAACATGCCCAGCAACTGATCGATTTTGTTTCCAAGTGGGATCAAGCAGCCCCGCTGGTTGTGCATTGTTGGATGGGCGTTTCGCGCTCGACGGCGGGTGCTTACATCACACAATGTGCGTTGATGCCTGAGATGGATGAATATGAACTTGCCAAAGAACTCCGCGCGGCGTCACCTGAAGCAACGCCCAACATGCGGCTCATTCACTTTGCTGATGAAATATTGGGGCGCGAGCGCCGCATGATTAAAGCAATCGACGAGATCGGGCGCGGTGCGGAGACATGGGAAGGCGTCCCCTTCGCTTTATCCATTCGCTAAACGCTTAAAGGCTTACCAACGCGGGCTTCTTTGATCGGCCAGTGCAAGAGTGCAGCGAGAATGCCAAGCACAATGCCGATATACCAAATACCGTCATATGAACCTGTCTCATCAAAGATGCGACCACCTAACCAGATACCAGCAAAGGAACCAAGCTGGTGGGACAAGAACACGACCCCAAACAACATGGCCATATACCGCGTGCCAAACATCGCTGCCACCAACCCTTGCGTCGGCGGGATAGTCGATAACCATAACAGGCCCATCGCACCAGAAAACAGGATGATGGTCGTTGATGTCACGGGCAACACGATGAAGACCGAAATCACGATTGCGCGGGCGAGATAGATGAAGGTCAACACAAAGCGCATCGGCAATTTCGCTGAGACCATACCTGCTGTAAACGCACCAATAATGTTGAAAAACCCAATCATCGCAATGGAATAACCGCCCCATTTTGGATCAAGGCCAAGATCTTCAATGAAGGGCGGCATATGCACCGTGATAAAGGCTACATGGAAGCCGCAAACGAAAAAACCAACCGTTAGCAACCAATACGAAGGGTGATTGAAGGCTTCCGCCAATGCCTCACGAACTGTTTGATCAGCACGCCCTGCGTCCGCTTGCGCTTTCGGTTTTCCCTTTAGCGGAATTGCCAAAAGCGGCACTAAGGCCACAAGGCACGCCATAAATAACAGCGTAAATTCAAAGCCATAGGTAGAAACAAAGTTCTGCCCTAGAGGGGCAAAAATAAACTGGCCTGCAGAACCTGCCGCCGTACCGAGACCGAAAACGAGGGTTCGATGTTGTTCAGGCACAATGCGCGCAAAGGCGGCAAGCACCAAAAAGAAGGCAGAACCAGCAACACCCAAACCAACCAAAACACCAGCGGTTACTTGCAACGCCAGCGGGTCCGTTGTGGTCGCCATCAAAACAAGGCCAACCACATAAAAGACAGCACCAACGCTCAGTGTTTTCCAAGTGCCATATTTATCCGCAAGCATACCAACAAACGGCTGCGCTAAACCCCAAACCAGATTTTGGATCGCAATGGCGAGCGCGAACACTTCGCGACTCCAATCATTTGTCTCCGTCATTGGGGTGACGAAAAAGCCCATCGTAGAGCGCGGACCAAATGTCAAAATTGCAATCAAGCAACCACAAGTCACAATGAACGGCACGGAAAGGCTTGTTTTAGCGTGTGGCATGATGCCCCCTTATGAATCGGCCTTGATAGTGGGCGACCACGATAGAGGTTTCAATTGATTATTTTTGATGCGCTCATCAAATATAAAAATGGCCACACCCGAAGGTGTGACCATATAAATGCAATCTGGAGGATTTACATCTTAATCAGTCTACGACCAACCACCGTTTTTAGTACGGTAGAAGATATGAACACCAATTCTAGTGAGGACTTTCATCGTGCGTCCCCACTTAGGACTGACGTAAGTTGCGTGGTAATGAGTAGAGTCTGCTACTTCATCAAGATAAATTTTGCCTTTTGATACGTCACGGGCAATTCTAACCGCTGTCTTCCAAGATTTTTTGTCATTGACGCGGTCATAAATACCATCACAAGCAAATGAGAACTGGCAACGATTGCGCCAATGTTTGTTTTGATAAACCACACCGCAAATCGTGTTTGGATAGGCAGGCGCTTTCACACGGTTCAAGATCACTTGAGCAACAGCTGCTTGACCTTTTTCGATTTCACCGCGTGATTCAAAATAAATGCCAGCCGCAAGGCAACGTTGTTGGTTCTTGCGATAGACAGAGCCAGGCAATTTAAAGCCAGCCCAAAAATGCAATTTCTTGCCAGATTTTCTCTTATGCGGCTCTAATTCCGCAGCCACTTCCGGCTTCAGTTTAGGAACTGGCACGCCAATGAAGCCTTCAGCAGTCGGCGTTACGAGTGCCTGTTTTTGCGGATTAACGGCTTTAGCTTCGGCATTTGGCGCACTTGGCAAAACGGCACGCTTACCGTCGCGACGCGCCAGCACTGCTTCAAACACAGCGCGCGGGTCATTTGTTTTCGCAGCATAGCCCGTTTGAACCTGAGAACCTGTCGGAATTGATGCCGTCACCGTTGTATCGATTTCAACATTTGCCTGCTCTTCGGCATCGTTCTCAATGGCTGCAATCACTGCTTCTGGAACGAGAGCCAATGGCGCTGACTTTTTCGCAGGCGCTACAGGCGTTGATTTTTTCGCACGTACTACAGGCGCTGCTTCTTTCTTTGCCACGAGAACTTTACGGCGTGGCCGATCTTGTTTCTCATCAACCTTTTTTACCGCAGAAGGCGTAGACGTTGACGCTGGTGTTGGCGCAACAAATGCCACTGTCGGCCAAAGTTGTGCGTCTGGTGCACTAAAAATAGAACTGCCATCAAACATAGCGCCAGCAGATAACGATCCAGCTTTGCGGTCATATTCCCCAACAGGCAAATCACCTTTGGCGGCTTGTACTGACGGTTTTTTGGAAACGGTTTTTGCAATTTCTGGCGTTGGTGCAAAGGCATAACCTTTGAAGCTCTTGCCAGAACCAATGTCTATGCCCTTAAGCAGAACACCATCTTCGTCCATGATCATCGGTGACGCGCCTTTGCTCTTCACAAAATCACGCCCAAGACCAGCTGGACTTGTGACAATAGATGCGAGCCAACGATCGTCGCCAAGCTTCTTACCTGCGAAGGCAGTTACATCTTGAAAATCAATGGTATTTGGAAAAGCGACGGTGAGCGCCAAAACGGCAGCACCACACATTGCGGCAGAACTCAACTGAGAGGTCAGATTTTTACGCGACACAACACTTACTCACAACTCGATACAGATACAAATTCGTATTTCTATCGTTAGTTATCGTCGATTAACCTAAATCATCCGTTAACAGGCTCAAATTTCAGCCGAATATATAAAAAATCGACTTCATCATAGGCCTGAATTGTGGAGTAAATTTGCTAAAATTTTAACAAAACGCGCCTAAATCCGCTGATTTTGCCAACATTCTTAGTGCTGTGGTGAATAAAATCTTAGCGCGAAGAAAGTGTCGCTTGTGCTGCGGCAAGGCGTGCAATTGGCACCCTGAAAGGCGAACAGGAAACATAATCAAGCGCCAAGCGTTCACAAAAATGGATCGACGATGGGTCGCCGCCATGTTCGCCACAAATACCAATTTGAAGGTGAGGATTAGCCTCACGCCCTTTAATGGTCGTCATCTCAATGACCGCGCCGACGCCCTCTTCATCGATGGTGACAAAGGGATCTTTATCCATCAAGCCCATTTGCTCGTAAGTGGTCAAAAAGGCAACGGCATCATCGCGCGAAATACCAAAGGTGGTTTGGGTCAGATCATTTGTGCCGAACGAAAAGAAGTCTGCTTCTGAGGCTATCCGGTCTGCAATCATCGCAGCCCGCGGCAGCTCGATCATAGAACCGACCTTGTAATGAAGCGAATAGTCTTCCTTATGTTCAACAATTTGCGCTGCATCATCAATCAAACGACTGATCGCAATAAACTCGCGGTTCAACGCCACCAACGGCACCATGATTTCAGGTTTTACATCTATGTCATATTTGCGGCTGATTTCGATGGCGGCCTCAAAAATCACCTCAACCAGAGTTTTGGCAAGCTCAGGATTACAAATCAACAAACGACAGCCACGATTGCCCAGCATCGGATTTGTTTCGCTCAACTCATCAATCGTGAATTCCAAATCGCTGGCTTTAAGGTCCAGTGTTTTTGCAAGTTTCTTTATATCCGCCTTTGTTTTTGGCAAAAACTCATGCAGCGGAGGGTCAAACAAACGAATGGTTGTTGGTCGTTCACGCATGACTTCGAACAGCCGGACAAAATCTTGTCGCAGCAAAGGCACTAATTTGGCGGCCCCTAAAAGGCGGGTCTCATCATCTGCCGCTAAGATGATTTGGCGCATTGCTGACAATCTATCTGGCTCAAACAACATGTGCTCTGTACGGCAAAGCCCAACACCCTCGGCACCGAAGCGCACAGCAACCTCTGCATCACCCGGGCTTTCCACATTGGTCAGCACCTTCATGCGCCTAAATTCATCAGCCCACTCAAGCAAGGTGGACAAGTCTCCTGAAACTTCAGATGGTCGCAACTGGCATTTGCCATCATACATCATGCCCGTGGACCCATCGACGGTGACATGATCACCTTCTTGATAAACCTTACCGTCTACTTGGAAACTCTTCGCTTCTTCATCGACCATAATGCCCGACATACTAACGATACAGGGCTTACCCGTGCCGCGAGCAATCACGGCTGCATGACTGGTCAAACCACCCTTCGTTGTCACAATGGCGGACGAGGCTTGCATACCGCGAATATCTTCCGGCGTGGTTTCTGCCCGAACCAAAATCACCTGCCACCCGTTTGATTTCAGCGCTTCTGCCGCACTGGCAGAAAAAACGACCCGTCCTGCCGCCGCCCCCGGTGAAGCGGACAGGCCATGCGCCAGTTCGTTCAAATCTTGTCCCATATCCAAGCGCGCATGAAGAATGTCAATCAAACGATCAGGCTCGATACGCTGGACGGCGTCTTCTTTACTGACCGCCTCTGCTCTCACCATTTCTACAACAAAGGTTACCTCTGCTGCCGTTGTCATGGGCAGTGGGGTGCCATCAACGATGTAGGCTTCGTCATTTGCGATAATGAAATCCAAGCGCTCAGCCTTAGCGCTTTTCATTTCCCAAGAGATCGCCTGCTCGATGATGTCTTTAATCACAGGGTCTGATTTGCGCTTTGAAATCGCGATCGGTTGGCTTGACCCATTGTGTTCAAATATCTGACCCTCTAGGCATCGTTCACCCGTATTCTCATCACGAACAGCAATCCAACCTGTGGCTGTTGGCTGCACCTTATCCCACGGCACGCATACTTGGATGACAACACCCAGCCCGCCAACATCTTCAATGTTATAAAGCTGCCGATAGGTTTGAGCGCGCGTCTTATTCCACGATTTCCACATCAACAAGACCGTCAACAAAAGCTGATCAGACGGATTGAGCGGCAAGGCATCATCGGTTTCGCGCTTGGCGATTTCCAGATAGGCCTGCAAAAGACCATACCAATCCACGTCACCTGCTTGTTCAGCAATGTCTAGCTTGTCGTCAAACAGGCTTTCATCAACACCAAAAGACTGCGTTGCAATTTCGCGAATGGTGCTGGAAAATTGTCGCGATGCATGTTGCTTGTCGCTCTCATCACTTAGATGCTCGATCGCTTCTAACGTCCAACCGACATGCAATATATGAAGGCCAAAGCCTGCTTGCGCCACAACAGGACTAACCCGCACGGCTAAAATCAGAGGGTCTTCCTTTTCACCAAGCCACTTGCGGGTGGTGCGTTGAAGGCCGCGCACACCGCGCGAGATTTCAACCTGAAACGACGTGGATAGCTCACCCTTGTCATTTGAGTTTTGGGAATAGGCCAAAACCGGCAGAGCAAATGAGGGCGCAACGCTTAGACCGGCAGAGGCCATCGCAGCCAATCGCTCAGACTTCGCACCGTAATGCTCTGCCTCAAGCCGTGTTTTGCTGCTTCGTGATTGTCCAAAACCGATAACGTCTACAGACATTAAAACGCCGCCTCCTTGACGGGCACAATAAAATCCAAGCTTGCACGCAAGCCTAAGTCATCTCTATTTGGTCACACAAGAACGAATTTGGCTACCATTTATATTGCGGCGCAATATGGTATTTTTATCAATACCCTTAACAGCGACAGATTTAGCCCTCAATGCGGGTAAAATCTGCCACCAGCGAGGTTGTTGATCTGATCTTTGCCAAAAGCGCTAGGCGATTGGCGCGGATTTTTGGATCATCATCATTCACCAGCACAGCATCAAAGAACGCATCAATTGGACCACGAATAATCGACACGGCTTGCATGGCTGCACCGAAGTCTTCGGCAGCAACAGCACTTTCTGCTTTTGTTGATGCTTGATCAATGGCTTCTGCTAGAGCTTTTTCTTCTGGCAGAACGAGCAGACTTGCATCAATTGAAGACCCAATCTCAGCACCCTTTTTCTCTTCTGCTGCCAAAATATTAGTTGAACGCTTATAGCCCGCCAACAAGTTTTGACCGTCATCTGTATTGAGGAAGGCAGTCAGGGCTTCCACGCGACGCGCAATCATCAAAAGATCATCGGCATTAGAAGTGATAACAGCGTCAATCAAATCGTGACGTGCATCTTGGTCGCGCAAGAAGACTTTGAGGCGGTCATGGAAGAAGGAAAGGAGATCATCGCTAACGCCTTCTGATTTCAACGCCAAGCGGAAATCATTTTGCAAGATGATACGGATCACACCGAGGGCGGCACGGCGAAGCGCATAAGGATCTTTTGACCCCGTTGGCTTTTCATCAATCGACCAGAAACCCATTAGCGTGTCGAGCTTATCAGCCAGCGCGATTGTGGCGGCAACCTTGTCAGTTGGCACATCATCGCTTGGGCCTTGCGGCTTATAGTGGTCTTCCATCGCAGTCACGACAGAAGCATCTTCGCCTGCGATCTCAGCATAATAGCGGCCCATCAAGCCTTGAAGCTCAGGAAATTCATAGACCATTTCAGTCATCAAATCGGCTTTGCAAAGGCTGGCTGCGCGTTCGCAAAGGGAAGCATCTGCACCCGTCTTCTCACTTAATTGAACAGCAAGCTTCTTGATCCGCTCAACCCGATCTGCTTGGCTGCCTAGCTTCTCGTGGAAGGTGACAATTTTGAGTTTCTTGGCACGTTCTTCAAGCGACACGTTCAAATCTGTTTCCCAGAAGAATTTTGCATCAGACAAACGCGCACGCACCACGCGGCCATTGCCTTTGGCCACTTCAACACCGCCGTCATTTGGCTGGATGTTCGACACCAAGATGAACTTGTTTGTCAGCTTGCCAGTTTTTTGGTCTTTCAGCACGAAGCATTTCTGGTTCACGCGAATGGTGAGCTGGATCACCTCTGGTGGGATGTTGAGGAATTCCTCGTCAAACTCACCCATTAAAACAACAGGCCATTCAACCAAACCAGACACTTCTTCTAACAGTCCTGCGTCTTCTACAAGCTCTAAGCCTTGGGCAAAGGCAAGGTCTTTTGCGTCGTGAAGGATGATGTCTTTGCGGCGTTCTGGGTCTAGCACCACATTGGCTTTTTCAAGCTCCGCCATATAGTCGTGTAAACGACGCACGGCGATTTCATCTGGCGCATGGAAGCGGTGACCACGGGTTTTATTGCCTGATGGCACACCCTCAATGTCAAAGGAGATGACTTCAGGTTCTTCCGTTTCAGGACCAAAAGTACACAGGATGGATTGCAACGGACGCACCCAACGCATGGCACCCGCTTGGCTAGAAGCTTTGCCCCAGCGCATAGATTTTGGCCACGGGAACTTTTTGACGATATCCGGCACAAGGTCTTGCAAAATGTCTTCTGCATCACGGCCCGGCTTATTGATGACGGCGACGTAGAAATCGCCCTTCTTCGGATCATTTTTAACTTCAGCCTCATCAATGGATGAAAGACCTGCACCGCGCAAAAAGCCCGCAAGCGCTTTTTCCGGCGCGTCGGTGCGCGGTCCTTTGCGCTCTTCGCGAATATCAGCGGAGCGCTTGGTAAGACCGTTGACAGACAAGGTCAGACGACGCGGTGTCCAAAACTCTTTCGCGCCCTCATAAGTCAAACCTGCATCCACCAAGCCATCGGTGATCATCTTGCGTAAATCACCGGCTGCTTTTCGTTGCATCCGCGCTGGAATTTCTTCCGAGAAGAGTTCTAACAATAAGTCTGGCATATCAGGTCTAAATTCTTGAATGGAAAGGTGAGACAGCGTTTAGCAATGAATGAGCGAAATGTCATCCCGTGTGAGCGCCGGATTGAGAGAAAGACAAAAGAAAAGGCGCCCAAGCGCCTATTTCCTACCTTACATAGCTCTAAGGGCTAGAGTAAGCTGTGAGAACCATCGCAAAATGGTTGGCGATCGGTTGCTTTACAACCACAGAAATATTTAGTGCCACTGCTATCAGCTTCCCACATTAAGGGCGTGAAGTCCGTGTCTTTGTGGCTGCCATCACAAAATGGCTGCTTGGCAGAACGGCCACATGTGCACCAAAAATATTTCTTGCCC
>CAZKKW010000039.1:16981-19504 GCA_964553335.1 uncultured Hyphomicrobiales bacterium
ACAAAATGGCTGCTTGGCAGAACGGCCACATGTGCACCAAAAATATTTCTTGCCCGCTTCCACTTCAACAGGAAAAGGTTGTTTGGCGGCAACTATTGGTTTGTTATCGTCTGACATAGCGTTTTACCTCTCGTTGTTTCAAACACTCTCCAATCAAGAGCGAAAATTAATTACGGCCCGAAAATGTTTCCCAAAGTGAGCGCAGGTTTTTCTTTCGGGCGCGGGCTGCATTCTTTTCGGCCTCAATTCGTGTTTCGCCGCTTTTCGCCGCCTTATCAACGCTATCGCTAACGGTATCACTAACCTTATCCGCGCCGTTTGAAACGCCATTGCTAACGGCTTCACCCGTATCGTCAACAACTGCTGACAATTGCTCTGTGGTTTTTGATACACCATCGCTTGCGGTTTCAACAACCTCATCGACTTTTTCACTCGCATCTTTTGCAAGATCACAAACGTCGTCTTTTATCTCAGATACTTTATCACTGGCCGCATCAGTCAAATCGCCCGCTTCTTGCATGACACTGTCAACGACAGGTTTTGCAACGCCGAGCCCGTTTTTAGCAGCGAAAGAATTTGCATTTGCAAGCACTGCTGCGCCAGAGGCAACCGAGGCGCCTGACACACTATTAGATTCGTTCGTTTCGCTGGTTTCGTCACCTTCACCGGCTTGGTCGTTTTCATTGGTTTTATCGGCTTGGTCTGATGTTTCGCTGCCAGTCGTGTCATTCTCAGCTGCCTCTTGGTCCAAAGCTTCCAGCGCATCAGCGACAACAGCCATTTCAGTCGCCACATCACTTGCTTCATCATTCTCATAATGTTTCAAAGCCACGCTATCAATCCTAACGCCGCTATCAAGCAACCCCATTACGGCGTTTGCCATCCACTTCCCCGTGACACTATTTTCACCGCTCAATAGTGACGAGATGAAGCTTCCAGCTTTACTCTCGTCAAACTTACGAATAAGGCCCGTTTCTTCGCCCAGCATGTCAATAATCTTGTCATTCACACCAACGCCTTTAAGGCGCTCGCTCGCGTTTTCGATTTCGGCAATATCTGATTTTGCAGATTTAACGTCGCTGATAATGTTTTGCAGTTTATGCGCGCCTTCAGATGACAGATCAGCCACAACAAGGGCATCGTCTGCGGCAATCATGCGTATGTTCGCGCCGGTCTCTTCACTTACACCGCAAAATTCAACGATTGATTGGAAGGACTGCATGCGTTCAACAAAGGCATCAACATTACCACCTGCATGTTCGCCAGCTTCACCCTCTGGCATTTGAATGACGGCGATCGCGTCTGATTCAAATTCATCACGGCTTTCAACGCCGAAATAGTTAGCAACAGCCATCAGCCTTTCGACTTCATCTGTCAGCTCTGATATCCCTTCCCCTTCGCGGCCAATCCGCGCGAGGTTTGCAGCAAAATCATCGCCGCGACCATCGGCGTCGCACATAGATTTTAGGCATTTTTCAAAGTCGCCAGCCATAATGCCGGCAAAACCAAGCTGAGCGTATTCAGGAAAAATCTTCATTGCCGGATCGACAAAAAGGCTTTCATCATACGAGCTAAGCGCTTTCTTGGCGGCAGATGAAAGGTCATCAATAGTATCTTGAGACGCTTCACCACCATCAATATTGGCATCATTTATAGCACGGCCTTTAGCGAGGACATCGCCTAATTGATCGAATAATTCACCATCACCAACACAGGATAAGAAGCGTTCACATAACAAAGAAGCCGTTCGCAAATTCATAAGCTATATGCCCTTTCAGGCATCTCCCTGTTCGCTCTACATTTTGCCGCACGCACTTGATCTATTCTTATTAGTATCCCTTATTAACCATTTTTCGCAACCAATTAAGGCGCGAAATTGGCGAAATTATTTGGCTGCCACAAAACCACCGGCCTCAGTTTGTAAAAATGCTTCACCGCAGGCTTTAGAAAGATTGCGCACCCGCAAGATATAACTTTGCCGTTCAGTCACTGAAATCACGCCGCGTGCATCCAGTAAATTGAAAGAATGCGATGCTTTGATGCATTGGTCATAGGCAGGCAGAACACACTTGTGCACTTCAGATGGGTTGCCACGTGCAGCTTCACCTGCTGCCAACAAGGCTTCACATTCAGCTTCTGAATCTTTGAAATGCTGGAACAACATGTCTGTATTTGCATATTCGAAATTGTGACGTGAATATTCTTGCTCTGCTTGCAAGAAAACCTCGCCATAAGTGACCTTGTCGTCACCCTCTAAGCCGTTGAAATTGAGATCATAGACATTTTCAACCCCCTGGACATACATGGCGAGGCGTTCAAGACCGTAGGTCAACTCGCCTGAAACAGGAGAACATTCAAGGCCGCAGACCTGTTGGAAATAAGTGAACTGCGAGACTTCCATGCCATCGCACCAGCATTCCCAGCCAAGTCCCCAAGCGCCGAGCGTTGGGCTTTCCCAATCATCTTCCACAAAACGAATATCATGCAAAAGCGGGTCAATGCCGATAGCGCGAAGGCTGCCAA
>CAZKKW010000040.1:0-14811 GCA_964553335.1 uncultured Hyphomicrobiales bacterium
GAAGAGGTAATTCACTAAATGTCTGAAACGACCAATGCGTCAGATCAATCTGCGAAAACAACACCGTCTGGTGGGCCTGTAAATTTAAAAAGCCCAAAAGAAGTGATGCGACCGCAAACGCCGCCGAAAGCACCAAAACGCTCTCGTCATCGCAAGAATTTTTTCGTGGTCATTTTGAATTTCTTTTTCTCATTCGCAGTCCTCGGCTTAGTTGCTGCTGCTGGTTTGTTTTACTGGGGAGGTGAGCAATATATCGCTGATGGTCCATTGGAAAAACCACGCAAAGTGACCGTGCCTAAGGGAACAGGACTTTCAGACATTGCAAGCAGTCTTGAGCGTGCCAATGTGATTACGAGCCCGCTTTTGTTTCAAGCAAGTGTGCGCTTACAAAAACAACAAAATTCTCTCAAACACGGCGAATATTTGTTTGAACAAGGCGCAAGTATGAAGTCTGTTATTGCCAAGCTCGTCGAAGGCAAAGCACTCGTTTACAAAGTGACCCTGCCAGAAGGTTATACCTCTCAACAGATCGTTGAAGCGCTTCGAAAAGACGAAATTTTGGTTGGTGAAATCACTGAAGTGCCTGAAGAAGGTTCGCTTTTGCCGAACACATATTCCTTTGGCCGTGGCACAACGCGCCAGCAAGTGATCGAGCGAATGAAAAAAGCGCAAGAGACAGCACTTAAACGCATCTGGGACAGCCGTATTGCTGATCTGCCGATCAAGTCGCCAAGTGAACTTGTAACGCTTGCATCTATCGTCGAAAAAGAGACTGGACAAGCTGACGAACGCAGTCGGGTTGCCAGTGTTTTCATCAATCGGTTGAACCGTGGCATGAAGCTGCAATCTGACCCGACCATCATTTACGGTCTGTTTGGCGGCGCCGGTAAGCCAAAGGATCGACCGATCTATAAATCGGATATTGCTAAGCCAACGCCATATAACACATACACCATTGATGCTTTGCCGCCTGGTCCAATTACCAATCCGGGCCTAGCGGCGATGGAAGCTGTTGCCAACCCATCGCGCACCGATGATATTTTCTTCGTAGCTGATGGAACCGGTGGTCATGCCTTTGCGAAAACATTGGAAGAGCATAATAACAATGTGAAGCGTTGGCGTCGTATTGAGGCAGATCGTAAGGCTGCAAAAAAACAAGAAGGCGAAACATCGGCTAACTGATCAAGCTCAATTGGCATTTAGTGATTCTCGGTCTATTAAAGTCCTAACGAGAATGCCAATGGGGGCTGTTGTTTCATGGCACTGAAAAGTATGACCGGCTTTGCAAGTCGTGAAGGTACGTTAGAAATTGCTGACCGCGTCTATCAATGGACGTGGGAGATCAAGGCCGTAAACGGCAAAGCGCTCGATATGCGCTTACGGTTACCGCATTTGCTCCAAAGCAGCGAACAGGCAGTGCGCAAGCTGCTGGATAAACGAATTACGCGCGGCAATTTGCAAGCAAGCCTTTCGCTAGAGCATGATGGTAATGAGCAAAGCCTCACCTTAAATGAGAGCATGATGAAGACGGCCCTTGCGGCCTCTGAAAAAGCTTCAAAATCGCATGGTATTGCGCCGATCACCTTCGATGGCCTCATTGCAATAAAGGGCATGGTGGAAACGGACATTGCGAGCCTCAATGCCGATGATCTAAAAATACTTGAACAAGCCGTTGTTGCTGATTTCGATGTGCTGCTTGATAATCTGGTTGTCTCTCGCAAAGGAGAGGGGCAAGCACTAGAGGCTGTCTTGGTCGATGTGGTGCGTGACATCGAAACACTCTCAAATGCTGCTCAAAACGCCCCTGAACGCGCGCCAGAAGCGATTTCTGCCAAATTGCAGGCACAACTGTCTGATCTTATCGAAAGCGATCACGGCTTAAGCGAAGAGCGCTTGCACCAAGAAGCGCTTATGATGGCGGCTAAAGCTGATATTAAAGAGGAAATTGATCGCTTGCTGGTTCATGTTGACGCAGCGCGTGCCTTCTTCAAACTCGATGAGCCAGTGGGACGTCGTCTTGATTTTCTATCGCAAGAATTTGGCCGTGAAGCGAATACGTTGTGCAGCAAAGCCAATGATGTGGCGATAACTAATATTGGGCTTGCTCTTAAAGCGGCAATTGACCAATTTCGCGAACAAATTCAAAATGTGGAATAAAATAAATGGCCGGTGACAAGAATAACAACCAAACGGCAAACCGAAGAGGGCTCATGTTTGTGCTCTCCTCGCCATCTGGTGCGGGTAAATCGACGATCGCACAGCTTTTGCTGAATGAAGATGATAACCTCGATCTTTCCGTCTCTGTCACAACCCGCGAGAAACGTTCCAGTGAAGTGGACGGCAGGCACTATCACTTTAGAACCCGCGAACAGTTTGAGAAAATGGTCGAGCATAATGAGTTGCTTGAATGGGCTGAGGTCCACGGCAATTATTATGGTACGCCGCGACAGTTCGTCGAGGAGAAGCTTAAGGCAGGAACAGATGTCTTGTTTGACATTGATGTTCAAGGCACTTACCAAATTAATGAAAAAATGCCAGAAGATGTGGCGACCATTTTCATTTTGCCGCCTTCAATCGCAGAGATGAAATCACGCTTAAAACGGCGGGCGGAAGATTCTGATGAGGTTATCTTACGCCGCATGAAAACGGCGGTCAGTGAACTTGAGGCGTGGCCAGATTACGAATATCTGGTGGTCAACGAAGAGTTGGAATTGGCATTTGATCAGGTGAAATCTATATTGACTGCTGAGCGTATGCGTCAACGTCGCCAAAGTGCGCATAGTGCTTTGGCTAAAACTTTGCACGAAGATCTCATTAAAGAGACGTCTTAGAGCGCATTTGCTAACGCGATAAATTCTTCAATGCTAAGGGTTTCAGCCCTTGCGGTTGGGTCAATGCCGCGTTCTTCCAGCGTTTTGATCGGGTCTTCAAACACACTCTTCAAACTCGCCCGCAACATTTTGCGCCTTTGCTGGAAAGCGACAGCGGTAATGCGTTCTAAATTATTGACCTCACAAGGCGTTGGTTTTGCTTTAGGGCTTAAGTGAACCACGCTGGATGTCACTTTAGGCGGAGGCGTGAATACCTCTGGTCCTAGATCGAACATGATATTGGCATGGGTGCGCCATCCGGCCATAACGCCGAGGCGTCCGTAATGTTTCTCACCTGTTTCTGCCACAATGCGTTCAGCCACTTCGCGCTGAAACATCAATGTAAGGCTTTCATAAAACGGCGGCCATTCATCTGAAGTAAGCCAGCCAATCAACAAGGGCGTAGCAATGTTATAAGGCAAGTTCGCGATCAACTTGGTTGGTAAGCCGTCCTTCACCAAGCGCTTATAATCAACCCGCAAGGCGTCTTCTTCCAAAATAGTCATCCGGTCAGGATAAGCTGCTTGAATATCCTTCAATGCACTAATGCAGCGTTGATCGCGTTCAATCACCGTTAAATGCTCGACGCCTGCTGCTAAAATCGCACGGGTAAGACCACCAGGGCCCGGGCCAACTTCGATCACATGATGACCTTCAAGCTGACCTGCGGTCTTGGCAATTTTTGCTGTGATGTTGAGGTCGAGAATGAAGTTCTGGCCCAATGACTTTTTTGCATTGAGTTCATAGCGATGAATGACATCGCGAAGGGGAGGAAGGTTATCGATTGTGCTCATGATGTTTTAGATTTTGCTGCGTGTTCAGCCATTTCACTGGCCATTTTTAGGGCAGCCAATAAGCTATCAGGCCGCGCAATCCCTTTGCCAGCAATGTCCAAAGCCGTGCCGTGATCTGGCGATGTGCTAATAAAGGGAAGACCGAGGGTTACATTGACAGTTTCGTCAAAGGCAATCGTTTTAACCGGTAGAAGCGCTTGATCGTGGTACATGGCGATCACTGCATCATAGGTTTTGCGCTTTTGGGCATAAAACAAAGTGTCGGCTGGATGCGGCCCGCTCACTGTAAGGCCTGCTTCTTGGGCCGCCTGTATCGCAGGCAAAATGATGTCGTGGTCTTCGCTGCCCATCGCCCCTTCTTCGCCAGCATGTGGGTTTAATCCGGTGACAGCAATGCGTGGTGAGGGGATGGCTAAGCGGTCTTTTAGCTCCCGTGCTGTGATCATCATGAGCTCAGTAAGTTCTTGAGCGTTTAGCGCTTCAGGAACGTCTTTGAGCGGAATGTGCAGTGTTGCGGGAACTGTTCGCAATTCCGGCCCTGCCAGCATCATAACAGGGCGGTAAGTGTCGCCCCATTGTTTGGCAAGCTCACCTAAAAATTCAGTGTGGCCGGGGTGTTTAAATCCCGCTTCATAAAGCGCGTTCTTATTAATTGGGTTGGTGACGACAGCGCTTGCTTTATCTTGTTGGATCAAGCTTATGGCTGTTTCAATTGCTTCAATAACGGCAAGGCTATTTTGCGCGCGCAATTGGGTGGGGGCATCTTCAATGCTGTTGTTGAGCGGATGATAAAGAAGAGCTTTTGAAAATGCCTCTTGCACGTCAGTAGCAGACCAATTTTCATTCCATTGTTTGACGATCATTTCAACGCCAAGCAGGCGCGCGCGGTTTTCAATAAAAGCGGGGTCAGTCAGCAGCACAAAGGGGGGAATTGAATGAGTATTTCGTTCCGCCCAAAGTTTTATTGCCAGCTCTGGCCCAATGCCAGCAGGCTCGCCAATCGTCATCAAAATGGGCTTGGTCAAAGAATGGCTCATGGCTCAAGCCATCCCTTTTGTTGCGATGGCCTCTATCGGACAATAATTTTTGCCTGATCGCGTAATTGCTTTAACCACTTTTCAGATTTTCTTTGTAAATCTTGCGTATCGAATTTACCGACATCTACATTTAAGCCTTCTTTTGGCAGTGAATTATCAACGATATCGCGAACATTACAGATCGCCAAAATGCCAACGCCAGACTCTCCTTGTTTCGGGGCTGAAAACAGCTGTCCGTTTGCAGCAAGAACTTCTTTTCGAATATTATCTGGAAGCGTATCAGTGGTGAAACGTCCAAGGTTCCTCATGACCACACCACTTGAGGCTAATCGAATTGCAGCCGCTGATGCGTCCTCGCAGGACTTGTTTTGATTTCTAAAGGCTTCAATTTCACGGCGGCGTTGAGAAAAGACGCTTTTTGATGAGCCTTTTTTGACCACAAAGATAATTTGATCAACGGTATATTCTTTAACGGTACGGTTTTTACCGCCACTAGCTTTATTGAACAAAATCGAGGTGATGTCTGTATCTGCCTGTGGTCGACGACCTTCTTGGCGCGCGCGCGCAACGACGATTTGTTGCCATAAAATTCGTGCTCTGATAAACCGTTTAAAAGTAGAAGGGTTGATACCTCTTTCGCGCAAAGCACCTTCAAACTGGGTTGGAGTGGCCCTGTTGCCCTTAGCAATGTTGGCAAATGCATTATTTACCGCGCTATCGGGAACGGAGAAGTTAATGCGCTTGCCTTCTTGGAATTGTAATTCCTCATTGACAAGTTGACGTTGCGCTTCTTTGCGTGTGTCACCTTTAAAACCAGTTAATCTCAAAAAGCGGGCGCGTTGCGTTATTTGATTGGTCGTCACGACACCACTATTGACAGAAACGGCAATTTTCGTTTGAGCACTTGCTGTGGTGTTAATGGAAAAAATAATAGCAACAAGAACAATGCCTCTTACAAGGATGTTTCGAGTTTTTACAATTGGCTCCAGCATGGTTTTTAAGCCTTTTCATAATTTTGCCGTTGGTGAGTAATCTTAATACACCCTACAAATTTGTCATTTGTTTGCAAAACACCTTGTTAATTTTGGGGCACACAGTTTCGCAATGCGTCTCACAAAAGCGTGAAAATAAAAAGGCACACTTAGAAACCACCCAACGTTCTAAAGTTAATACTGAATTCAATCCCTTCACCGTCTCGATCTCCTTGTTCGTCAAAATCTTGAACGTATGCGAGGGATACTCTCAACTGCTTGTCGTCAAAAGCTAGCCCAATGCGATTGTTTACAAATCGCGTGTCATCTAAGTCGTATCGTGCGTCGCCAAAGATGGTCCAATATTCGTGAGGTTTGAAGGAAAAACCACCATTTGCTTGAGAACTACGTGGAAGGTCGTCTTCAACCTGTTGATTGATAAAGGTATAACCGGCATTCAATGACAAAATATCTGAGTAATAGCTCGCAGTAATATCGCCACGATTGATATCATCATAATCGCTATCAACACGAATTCGACCAATCACGCTGAACTGATCGATGGCGGTTGCAGCAACGCGCGCAACCAAATCAGAACGATCATCCTGGAGCCCGTTTTCGACTTCCAGGCTTGCAGTCCCTTGTTCTGCAAAGGAGTTCCTTCCCGCCAAATGGAAAGACTGACCAACCAATACATCAGTCGTAAACCAATCATTCCATTGTGATTTGTGGGTAAACCCAACATTGGCCCGTACACCACCTTCTACTCTGTCAAAACCTGCAAAGCGGTCGCGAGAGAAAATATTGGTGTCATCTAGCACGAGTGTTTGCGAATCCTCATTGATGAAGCGATCAATTTCTTGCTCGTTCGGACTTGCGAATATTTGGCCAATTGGTTCAAAAATATGAGAGGTCTCGCCCTGTGTGATGAGGACGGGATAACGCCATTCTAGGCCAGCCGTTACTTGCCCACGTGCAACTTCATCCTGTTCGTCAACGCGAGCAATGCTGGTTTCCGATTGATCAAATGCTTGCACATCACCACGAACAGCGAGCAATGGCGTTAAAACATGGCCGCCTTTTGCAACCACGCGCCGTTTCCATTCCAACTCTGCTGAAGCCCGTCCCTGCGTGCCGGATGCTCCATCGAGGAATTCTTGACCATTCACAATATTGACGTCTTCTTCCAAACGGCTAAGCGTTGTGACGTTGGCGGAAAATGAGACTTGCCCGCCAGCAATAGCCTTGTTGATGATGCCATCATAATCAATCGATGGGTGAACAATTGCTTGCTGTTCTTGCAAGTTTCCGGTGTTCGGGCCGTCCTCATCGAGAATATTGAAATAAAACGCGCGCGCATCGAAAAAATTCGTTGTGCTACGACCGGTCAAATTGAGGTTTGACGTAAAGCGGTCCACTCGTGTGGTCAGGCGTTCGTAATCTTCCGTGAAGGTTCTGTCTGTTAAAGCAAGAATATCCCAACCAGCATCCCATTGCGATGCAATGTTGAAGTCACCTGTTGTTCTTAGGCCACCTCTAAAGTCACGCTCACCAGCTTCACCTTCAAATTCATCAGGGTCTTGTTGGTGAATGCCAGCCAGGTGCAATGTATAGGCGCCTCTGGTTGTTCTTTGTCGCCATTCAACCTCACCGAGCAATCCCTGTTTGGTCAAAATGGTGGGTGTTATCGTCAGATCACGGCTTTCATCGACTGCATAATAATATGGAATGCCGACCCCAAAGCCGAGGTCTGAATCTAGTAAAAAGTTTGGACGCAAAATGCCGGTCTTTTGTTTAACCGTCGGAGCAACATGTGAGAACACTGGCAGGTAGGCGATTGGCACACCCAATAACTCGAAACTCGCACTTTTGTATCGGATGGTATGGGTGACTTCATCAATGATGATTTCTTCAGCCTTGATCCGCCATGTCGGAATGCGTCCAGGCTTGACCCGACATACGGCGCAAACAGAATAAACGCCGTTCTTCAAAATAGTTTTTTCGCCGTTGATGCGCTCACCGCTTGAAGCAGCAAAATAGGTCTCTTCAACAGATTCGATTTGAAGGGATTTAATGAAGCCGTTTTTGAAATCTTCGCTTAATTCAACTTCTTCGCTTCGAACGACATTGCCACCCACTTCGATAAGGCGCACTTTGCCAACGGCTTTGAGTTTTCCAGCTGTCCGGTCGTAAACGACGCGATCGGCTTCTAATGAATTGCCTGCGTAGAAAATTTGCACATCACCAGACACAGTCACAATGTCTCGGTCGCTATCAAAAGTTAGCGTGTCAGCATCAAGCAAAAGCCGTTCTTCGTCAGCGCGTATATCACTACCTACATTGATCAATGAAGATTGGGCATAGGCGATGCTAGGGAGTGTCGATGCGCTGACGAGCAGGGCTGTTCCCATAGCGAAGCCGCGCACGCAATTTTGAGTTGCGTGATTAAATAGCGAAAGACGCTTTATGGAATTAGAGAACCGCTTCAAACTAGCCGTCCTCCTGATGTAATAACAATGTAAATCCCACTACTAACGCCAATAACGTAGGCAACCAAGCTGCTAAAACTGGTTGCACCACGCCCGTACTCCCCAAGTCTTCTGCAAGCGATCTCATCACGTAAAGCACAAAGCCTGCCGTGATTCCTGCAGATACCAATCCGCTAATGTTACCACTTCTAATAAATCGAAGCGATACCGTCGCGGCTATTACCATCATGGCCATAAAGAAAAATGGCTGTGCAAGCAAGGTGTTAAACTGCAAACTATAGTTATTTGTAGGTAAATCTGCGTTACGTGCCTTTTCAATTAAATCTGGCAAAGACCAGAAAGAACGTTGGGTTGATTTGGAAAACCCGTCTTTCACCTCTTCCCTGGTCAGATCCAACTGCAATGAGTAGCGATCTAATTTCTTTTTTTGCGATTTTAGGCCAGTCACCGTGGCATTGCTTAGCGTCCATTGATCCTGAACAAGGTTGGCGCTATCCGCATCGATTCTTTGGATCAATTTGCCGTTTTTACTAAGGCGGATCATCGTGACGCCAATGAGTTCTGAGCCATTACTGAGCGCGCGAGCCGCGCCGAGGATGATATCTTCACTCCGGCCCGCTTTCCTAAGCCATACGGAGCTTTTCTTGCCAGTAAGAAGCTTTGCATCACGGTTGAACACACTTGCTTCCAACAAGCGAGCTTTATCGCTGAGGTAATCGACGCCGGGATTAAACACAGTCGTTGCAAAGGTGCCAAAGCCTGCTGCAACAATAAAACCTGGCAACATGAACTGCCAAACTGACACACCAGCACCGCGGGCCACGACGAGTTCTAGACGCTTTGACAAAACGAATAATGATCCCATTGCACCAATTAAAACCGCAAAGGGGAGGATTTGTTCCATGATGGATGGCGTTCTGATAAGCGATAAAAACGCCACGGTGCTCGCTGTTGCATCCGGTAGACTGGAGGTGCGTCGCAGCATCTCAGTGAAATCAATCAAAAAAACCAACACGGAAATGAACAAAATGATCTGCAAAATTGCTTTGAGGAAAATCCAAGCGAAATAGCGGTGCAGTGTTGGGGATGATAATAGGTTAAACACCATTACACGCTCCCAACATTGGAGCCTGAGCGTAGCCGGCGCAAAGAATTGAACAATTGTTCCAGCTTAAAGCCAAGCCCTTGTAAACCGCTCGGTTGCACATTGCGGGCAATCAACACACTGCAAATGACAATCGCTCCAAGAGGGAGCACATATTGAACAAAATTGAGGAAAGGATCGGTTTTGGCAGCACTTTGAACCATGAAACCAGCCCCTCTAAGAGCCAGCACAACCAACAGCACACTTAGCACAGCAAAGCCACGGCCTTGCCTGTTGCTTTGCGCGGTTCCCAGAAAGAAAAACACAAGCATCACATAAGCGATGGAGTAAAAGGGAACGGCAAACCGGTTGTGAAGCTCGGCAAAAAATTTACCCGGCGATTTGACGAAATTTTCATTCTTGCCGTCGATTTCGAAGAGGTATGGTGTGAAATTTTCCGATGGTTTCTTATAGCGAAGCTCATTGGGCACATGGCGCTCGAACGTCGAGAGGTCAAAGGCGTAAGACGAATAATCAATGATCGAGATGGCGTCTCTCTCTTTGGTGCGCCGATGGATTGTTCCATCTTGCAGCACGAAGAAAGTGCCTTCTGTCGTTCTTGTAATCGCGCCGTGTTTTGCCAGATAGGTGAGGGTTTGATCTTCCTCGCGGTTATCATTGACGACCACATCATTGAAAATGCTATTGGCATCGCGCGCGCCGACATAAAAGGTGATCCCTTGATCAATGCTCGCAAATTCGCCCGGTTTGATAACGCTCGATATGAGATCAGAATTGATTTCGGTGAAAAACACCCGAATTTCGCGCCGTGCATCTGGTGAGAAATAATGCGCGACAGCGCTATCGACCAGAGCCACCAAAGTTGCCAAGATTAAAAGCGGTTTTAAAATTGCAAAGGGTGTCGCGCCAGAATTGGTGACGATGACAAGTTCTGAATCGTTATTCAGCGAATTCAGAGTGTAGATTGCGGCAATCAAAACAGCGATTGGGGCAATAAAGGATATAAATTTCGGTAGGACCAACCACGTTATTTTTAAAAAAATAACAAAGCTTTGGCCTTTGGTCGTTATTAGCTCGAGCTGTTCTAAAGCCTGCGTTATCCAAACAATGCCGATTAAGACGGTAAGGGCTAGAAAAAACGCACGAAATGCCCGCCAGAATATGTAACTTTGCATGCTATTCATCAATGAATGCGGGCCCTTTTACGCGTTCGACCGTGCCGGTGGTTCATAATTTGCCCCCCCAAGTACTGGCGAGTTTTACCTAATAAGGCTAATTTGCCCTGAAAAAGTAAGGTAAACAAGAAATTAACGCTCATATGGCGCATGTTTTTGCCCGAATGGTAAAGGAGAGCCTTGAGTGCAGCAAAAATGAGGCTCTTTTGGGTCTGAATGGGTAATTCGCGGCCCGTTTTTGCCCGCTTTGCCAATTTTTGCCCGCTTTGATAGAATCAATAAGGTTCCAAGCTTGCCAAGCTGCGTCCAAGGGGCATAAGTAAAGTTGAACAATAACTTGGCCGCTAACACCCCAGCAGCTAAATCTTGGCAATTACATCAACGAAGGATGATCCATGGCGCGCGACGTAAACATTAAATTTCTACCAATAGATAAAATCGGCAAAGAGTTGGTCGTGGGTTTGGCTGCAGAAGAACGGGCGCTAGGTAAGGAAACATCAAAATTTTTGCCAAAAAGTCTTTTTAATCGCGCGGCTGATACGACCAAATTCATAGGCAAGTCTATGTCGACCCTCGATCTAGTGTCGCCAAATGACGTGAAAGCAGAACGCTTGGTTTTGGTGGGTATTGGTGATGCCAGCGATATGGATGAGCCAGCTTTATTGAAACTTGGCGGCAAAATTGGCGGCATTATCCTGTCTTCCAAATGCGATAATGTAAGCGTGATTTTGGAGCGTCCAGATAATGCTGATTTTGATAGCGAAGCGCTGATCGCAATTGCAGGTGGCATCAAAATGCGGGCCTATAAGTTTGATCGCTACAAAACGGCTTCTGATAATTCAGACGAAGATGAGGGCAGTGTTTCGGTCTCATTGGTAACAGCTAATCACGCCGATGCAGCCAAATTATGGAAATTAGAAGAAGGGGTTATCGATGGTGCCTTGTTCGCGCGTACCCTTGTAAACGAACCAGCCAACACGCTTGGCCCTGTCGAATTTGCAGCTCATGCAAGTGACCTTTCGCGCCTTGGTGTGGAAGTTGAGATACTCACTGAAAAGGAAATGGGTAAGCTGAAAATGGGTGCGCTATTGGGTGTCGCTCAAGGCTCTGTTCGCCCTCCGCGCATGGCGATAATGAAATGGATGGGTGGCAAGAAAGGCGATCAGCCAATCTCATTCATCGGCAAAGGCGTTGTGTTTGATACGGGCGGCATCTCGTTAAAACCAGGCGGTGGTATGGAAGACATGAAGGGCGACATGGGCGGGGCGGCGGCTGTCATCGGCCTTATGCACGCGCTTGCAGCTCGCAAAGCCAAAGCCAATGTGATCGGCGTGCTCGGGCTGGTTGAAAATATGCCAGATGGTAACGCCCAACGCCCCGGCGATATTGTGACTTCAATGTCTGGTCAAACAATCGAAGTGATCAACACGGACGCGGAAGGTCGCCTCGTTCTTTGCGATGCTTTGCACTACGTGAACACGACATATAAGCCAAAATTCATGATCAATCTTGCAACATTAACAGGCGCAGTGATCATCGCTCTCGGCAATCATCATGCTGGATTGTTTTCAAATGATGACGATCTTTCATCGCAAATCACTGATGCGGGTCTTACCTCTGGCGAGCATGTTTGGCGTCTGCCGCTTTCAAGTGACTATGACAAGCTGATCGATTCTAAATTTGCTGACATGAAAAATGTGGGTTCGCGGGCTGCTGGTTCGATCACGGCAGCGCAATTCTTGAAGCGTTATGTGGGTGATACGCCTTGGGCGCATATTGATATTGCAGGCACGGCGATGGGATCACCACAAACTGAGATAAACAAATCATGGGCCTCAGGCTTTGGCGTGCGTCTTTTAGATCGCTTGGTGCGAGATCAATACGAAAGCTAAGCAGAAATTAGAACTCAAAAGAACGAAACGCGTCGCACTTGCGGCGCGTTTTTCTTTTCAAGCCTATTTGCCGCCGTAGTTAATTGCATCCGCCTCGTCCAAGGCAACGGCTGTGCGATACGCCTCGACGAACCGACGGTAGCGGCCAACTTCAACCAAATATTTGACATTGGCGGCCTTCCAATCCGGCGCTTTGTGCTGATTAAGTTCGATGGTACGGCGGAATACTTCTGCTCGTTCGCGCCAGCCTTCAAGTTGTTGACGAAATGCAGGTCTGTTCAACTTAGTCTCATAAATGCCGTTAGGACCTGCCAATGCGAGAATTCTTACAAAACCTGGAAGTACAAACGGATCTTGGCAAGGGAAGGCGCATGCGGGTGGAGGCTCAATTCCGCCTTGGCCTCCAAGTGAAATGCTAACACTGGTTTGTGCAAAACTTAGCGTCGTGCCCGCAACAATAAATGCCAATGCAGCGCTTGTTCGCTTCAAATACAAATTACTCATACAAACTACTCATTTCAATCCGTTTTGTCTTAAATTGTCTTCAGGCTTAACATTAAGGATGACCTTTGCTTAAGAATCAAGAGAGTCCTCGAAATTTTAGCAATGTGTGATGATCAAAAAGCTTATATGGTAGAATTCAAAACTCTGGGATATAAACCCTTATGAGCGACGTATTATTTTATCATCTCCTATCCACACCACTTGAAGCCGTATTGCCAGATTTGCTTGAAAAGAGCTTGGCAAAAGGCTGGACAGCGGTTGTTCAAACAGGCAGCGCTGGGCGGGTCGAGGCGCTCAACATTGCTTTGTGGGACTATAAGGAGGAGAGCTTTCTTCCACACGGATCTAGCCTTGACGGTGAGGGTGCTGATCAACCGATCTGGCTCACCGACGGATCCGATAACCCCAACGGCGCGGCTATTCGCTTTTTGGTCGATGGGGCTGAAATTGAGGACGCGGGTTCTTATGAACGTGTGGTCTATTTGTTTAATGGCAACGACCAAGATCAATTGGCCCATGCGCGTGGGCGTTGGAAGGTTGAAAAGGCGGCTGGCCATGCGGTCACCTATTGGGCGCAAAATGAATACGGCAAATGGGAAAAGAAGGCATGAGTGACGATCCAGATTTTCTCGCAAGACGCGAAAAAGTGCGTGCGACACTGGATAAATTACCCGGAAATTATGCTGAAGATAGCGATGGTCGGAATGTCTTTTTCGATGCTGTTTATGACCGCGCCAATGGCGATGAGGCAGAGATACCGTGGGCTGATCTCGCGCCAAAAGCAGAACTGCTTGGTTATTTAAAAACCCACGCAGGTGAGGGGCGCCGTGCCGTTGATGTTGCTTGCGGCCTTGGCGATAATGCTGAAGCAATGGCAGCGAACGGCTATCAAGTAACCGCCTTTGATGTGGTGGAAAAAGCCATTGAATGGGCAAAAAAACGCTTTTTAAACAGTGATGTAGATTATCAAGCGGCTGATCTGTTTGATCCGCCCCGCGCGTGGTTTCAAGGGTTTGATCTCGTCCATGAATGCTACACCTTGCAAGCTTTACCAGAGGGTATGATTGAAGAAAGCAGCAAAGCAATCTGCGATTTGGTCGCCCCGCAAGGAACCTTACTGATTTACACAAGAATGCGCGATAATGGCGCTGCTGCAAATGGCCCGCCGTGGCCACTGCAAGAACAGTATTTGGACCTACCAGCAAAAAACGGTCTTACTAAGCTCTCAGACAAGCGCTTTACGGTGAAGCGTGGCGACCGCGAAATTCCGCACAGTTTTGCTATTTGGGAACGTACATGAAATGTCAGTTTGGCCAGAAACTTTTTCTCTAAGGGGGCAACATGTCGATGTGGTGCCGCTTGAGCTTCGCCACCTTGACGACTTGAAAGAAGCCGTGCGCGATGGTGAGTTGCATCGTCTTTGGTACACAAAGATACCACATGCAGACGGCATGGAAGCAGAGATAGAACGCCGGTTAGGTTTGCGCAAAACTGGTTCCATGCAACCCTTTTCGATCATTGAGAAAGCAAGCGGCAAGGTGGTTGGCCAAACCACATATATGAATATTGATGCAAAAAATCGTCGCGTAGAAATCGGCTCGACTTGGTATCGTAAATCAGTGCAACGCACGCCCTTAAACACGGAGTGCAAATTGCTCCTGCTCACCCATGCTTTTGAAGCGCTTGATTGTATCGCCGTTGAATTTAGAACCCATGTGGTCAATGAAGCATCACGCCGCGCCATTGAACGCTTAGGCGCAAAGTTCGACGGTATCCTCCGCGCTCATATGATCATGGCCAACGGCACAATCCGCGACACCGCCGTCTATTCCATCACCGCCCCAGAATGGCCAACGGTGAAGGCGCACTTGAGCCATAAGTTGCGGGCATAAGATCGCTTCGATTGCGCTTAAACGCTCTCTTCCAACTGCGCGCCAGCCTCAAGCCATGCTTCTTCTGCGCTCGCCATTTCGC
>CAZKKW010000040.1:14911-19102 GCA_964553335.1 uncultured Hyphomicrobiales bacterium
TCTTCCAACTGCGCGCCAGCCTCAAGCCATGCTTCTTCTGCGCTCGCCATTTCGCCGACCAATCGTGCTCTGATTTTGCCAAGTTGGGCGGCTTTTTCGGGGAAGTCTCTGAAAAGGTTCGGCATGGCCAGTTTTTCGTCGGCGAGAGCGAGCTTTTTCCCAAGCAAGGCCATTTCTTTTTCGAGCCCGCGAATTTTCTCTTTTAATGGCGCAATGGATGCGCGTTTTTGTGCCGCACTTTTGCGTTTTTCTTGGGCGGTCTTTTCTTGTTCTCGTGCAATCGACGCATCGGACTTTTTCTTCGATGTCTTTTTGCTGTCTAAAATATAGCGGCGGTATTCTTCCAGATCGCCCTCATAGGGTTTGACCGTGCCATCGGCCACAAGCCAAAGTCGGTCAGCGGAGGCTTCTAAAAGGTGGCGATCGTGGCTGATGATGATCACGGCGCCTTCATAATCATTGAGCGCATGAACCAGCGCCTCGCGGCTATCAATATCAAGGTGGTTGGTCGGTTCATCCATAATCAGCAGGTGAGCACCGTGGAAGGTTGCAAGGCCAAGCAAGAGGCGGGCTTTCTCGCCGCCTGAGAGATCTTGCGCAGGCGTGTCCATCTTGGAGCGATCAAGGCCGATCTGCGCAACGCGAGCGCGGGCTTGTGCTTCCGACACGCCATCAGGCACCGCATCATCCATCATTTTCTTGATGTGCTCATAAGCGCTTTCTTTCGGGCGAAGTTCATCAAGCTGGTGTTGCGCGAAATAGGCAATCTCCATCTTGTGCGTGCGCTTCATATGTCCTTCTTGCAGGTCAAGGCGACCAGAAAGCAGCTTCGCCATTGTCGACTTACCGTTACCATTGGCACCAAGCAGCCCAATCCGGTCATCTGGTCCAAGTGAAACGTCGACCTTTGTTAGAATATGTTGGTTCTCCACATAGCCCACTTTGCCGTCTTCAATGTGGATCATCGGCGGGGAGAGGCGTTTCTTGGGGTTTGGAAAGTTAAACGGTTGGATATGGTCATCGACCATCGCCGCAATCGGTTCCATCTTTTGAAGCGCCTTAAGACGGCTTTGTGCCTGCTTTGCTTTCGTTGCTTTAGCGCGGAACCGCTCTACAAAGGCTTCCATATGGCGGCGCTGGTCGTCTTGCTTTGATTTGAGTTTCAACTGAAGCGCTTGTCGTTCGCGGCGCTGCTTGTCAAAAATCTCATAATTGCCTTTGTAGACCGTGAGCTTCCTTTGATCGAGATGAACGATGGTGTTGACGCATTTGTTCAAAAGGTCGCGGTCGTGGCTGATTAAGAACACGGTGTAGGGATAGCGGTTGATATAGTTTTCAAGCCAAAGCGTGCCTTCAAGATCGAGATAGTTGGTTGGCTCATCAAGTAGCAGCAGGTCGGGTTCAGAAAACAGCACCGCCGCCAAAGCGACACGCATACGCCAACCGCCGGAAAACTCAGAGCAGGGGCGCTTTTGGGTTTCAGCATCAAAACCAAGGCCATGAAGGATTGAACCTGCTCGCGATTCGGCAGAATGGGCATCAATATCGGTGAGGCGCAGTTGAATATCTGATATACGGTTCGGATCGGTTGCCGTCTCTGCTTCTGCAAGCAGGGCTGCGCGTTCTGTGTCAGCGGCAAGCACAGTATCAATCAGCGAGACATCATTGCCCGGTGCTTCTTGTGCCACCTGTCCAAAGCGAGCACCCTTGTTCACCGAAATATCGCCTGTGACAGGGCTAATCTCTTCTGTAATAAGTTTGAAGAGCGTCGATTTACCCGTGCCGTTTTTGCCGACAAGACCGGCTTTCATGCCCGTGGTAATCGCGACAGTTGCTTTATCTAAAAGCGTGCGACCGCCAATGTGGTATGTTACATCGTTTATGTGGAGCATGATTTGGCGGTCTTTATATGTTCAAAGTCGTGTGATCGAGAAAGTTTTCTCTATTTTCGCTTGTCTATAGTCGTTATCACAGCGTGTGGATAGTATGCGGCTCCATAATATGGAAGCCTTCACCACACTAGAATTTATCTCTCGCGCGAAAGCCGCGAAAACTAAGAAAGTTTATCGATGTCAATCACTGTTTATGACCTATGCGGCGCAGACGAAAGTCTCCGCTTTTCCCCAACATGCTGGCGCACAAAACTAGCGCTTAATCACAAGAAGCTAGCGTTTGATGCTGTTGCTACACCTTTCACGAAGATCAAAGAAGTTGTTAATGGTGACGCCAAAACTGTGCCGACCATTGTCGATGGTGGTGAGGAGATCAATGATTCATTCAAGATCGCTGTTTACCTCGATGAGAAATACCCAGACGCACCAGCACTTTTCGGTAGCGCAGAAGCAATTGCCACAGCGCAATTCGTGCAAAACTGGGCAAACACTCAATTGGCGCCTGTTATCGTTGGCCTGATTATTAAAGATATCCATGATGTTTTGGCAGAGCCTGATCAAAAATACTTCCGCGAAAGCCGCGAGAAAATGATCGGCAAAACATTGGAAGAAGTTCAAGCAGGCCGTGATGAGCGTATTGAAAACTTCCGCACTGCGCTCACACCATTGCGCGCAACCCTTGGTGGCCAAGCCTTTATCGGTGGTGAAAACCCAACTTATGCCGATTACATCGTATTTGGCACGCTAAAATGGTTCAACCAAATTGCTGAATTTGAGATTTTCGCAAGCGATGATCCAGTTAAAGCATGGTTTGAACGCATCGACGCGATGTACACAGGCGCTTAATCATTTAGAAGAATTGCGCGTGTCCGCTCTTGTCGAAGGGCGGACACGGCTGTATAGAGCAGCCAATCCTTTCCCTCTTTTATTAATATAGGACGAAAACAATGGCGATTGAGCGCACATTTTCAATGATCAAGCCGGACGCAACGGCTCGTAACCTAACTGGCAAAATCACAGCGATGCTTGAAGAAGCAGGCCTTCGTGTTGTGGCATCTAAGCGTGTTCACATGTCATTGCGTGATGCAGAAGCATTCTACGCAGTACACAAAGACCGTCCTTTCTTCGGCGAATTGACAGAATTCATGTCTTCAGGCCCAACAGTTGTTCAGGTTCTTGAAGGTGAAAACGCGATTTTGAAAAACCGCGAAGTTATGGGTGCTACAAACCCAGCAGAAGCTGAAGAAGGCACAATCCGTAAAGCGGTTGCTCTTTCAATCGGTGAAAACTCAGTACACGGTTCTGATGCACCTGAAACAGCTGCAGAAGAAATCGCATTCTGGTTTGCTGGCCGCGATATCGCTGGCTAAGCCGAATAGACAGATTTTTGAAAAGGGCGGTCCTGTGGGCCGCCTTTTTTGTATGGGGCTTATGATTTGTCCCAGCGGGTGAGGGCTTCATCATCCGCCTCTTTCGCATCAACCCATGTGCTTTCATCACCGCTTGTTAGATGTTCCTTCTTCCAAAACGGTGCGCGGGTTTTGAGAAAGTCCATTACGTATTCGGCGCCTTCAAAGGCAGCACGGCGATGGCGGGAGCTGGCAGCGACCAGCACGATTGGATCACCTGTTTCCATTTTGCCATAGCGATGAATTGCTGTGATTGCATCAAGGGGCCAGCGTTTTGCCGCATCTTCAGCAATGCGGGTAATCTCGCGCTCTGCCATGCCGGGGTAATGATCAAGCTCCAACATGTTGATTGCACCATCTTCATTGCGGCAATAGCCGGTGAAGGTAACAAGTGCGCCGACGTTCGGGTGGTCGCTCCCTGTCATGCGCTGGCTTTCAGCATTAATATCAAACGGTTCTGACTGAATGCGAACAGTGATATCAGCCATGATCAGCCACCTGTCATCGGCGGGAAGATTGCGATTTCATTCGCCCCTTTTATCGGCTCTGAATGATCAACATGCTCTTGATTGATGGCGGCACGAAGCGCATGGGCGTTTTCAAAAATCGTATATTCATCGCCACGGGTCGGCAACCACGCTAAGAGGTCTGCAATGGTCACGATACTATCAGGCAGATCGACAGTCTCTTCGCCGCGGCCAACCTGTTCACGCACCCATGCAAAATAGACCAGCTTCATGCCTCATCCTCAAGCAGATGACGAAGGCCAGCACGGAAATAATCGTAGCCTGTAATGAGTGTGACGAGAGCTGCAATCCATAAAAGTGCAATGCCCAAATCAGTGATGATCGGATCAAGAGCAGGGCCGATCAAAAGCACTGCGAGTGAGA
>CAZKKW010000041.1:0-18288 GCA_964553335.1 uncultured Hyphomicrobiales bacterium
ATCTCCCCAGCCGTCGGATCATTAAGACGCGTGATGCAGCGGATCATCGTTGATTGCGTCAAAGTTCATGCCCAATGCGGTTACGCGCTCAGCATAGTTTTTGCCCCAGTCAGCTGGCGGACCGACGAAGCGGCCTTTTGGTGCTGTTTCTGCTGTTGCGAAAATTTCAGCACATTTATCAAGCGCTTTCCAATCTGGCAGGCCAGGGCATTTTTCTGCAACGTAAGCTGGAACCCACCACTCTTCGCGGGTTGAGGCACTGTGTGTGCCAGCATCTACCATGCCGTCTTCAGCGATTGCCTTTTCAAAGGCGCCTTTCATAGAGCCTTCCCACGCTTCAATTTGGAAGTGCATGTCGCCATCTGCGATGGCTTTAAACTGTAGCTGTGAATCAGATGGTGCAAATTCTACCGTGTAGCCCATGCCTTCCAGCACTTTGCCTACAACCGTTGAAAGGACGAGTTGGCTTGTCCAGTTGTTTTGAACGATGATGATTGGTTCATCAGATTCAGGCGCTGCTGCAAAGGCCATGGGTGCTGTAAGCATGCTTGTTGACAGTAAGCCTGCCGCAATAAACTTTGAAATCGTCATATTACTCTCCCTAAATGTCAGACTACAAAAATGCGTTTGCTGACGCGACCTGCGGATTATCAACGTTGATAATCCGCCCTCCCAAGCAAAACATCAGGTCCGTGGGGTAGAGTATTTGCTAATTTTCGTTTCAAACCAATCCAAAAGCATACCAATGCAAACCAATTGCAACCAATTTGTTGGATTTGCAGGATATTTTCTTGTATTTATTTGATTGAAAGGCGCGTGAGCCTGTTTGTGAACTGGAAAGAACGTCGTTATGATGTGTTTTGTCCACTTGATAGAACCGTCATATGTCTTCATCTGAAAAAACATCGTCTAAAGCACTAAAGCCAGCGCTCAACCAAGATCCTCACAAGGTTGATGGCGAGCGGGAAAAGGTGCTTGAGATTGCAATTGGTCGCGAGGTGCGATTAGCCCGCAAGCAGCATGACATCACTGTTGCGGAATTAGCTGTAATGACCGGCCTTTCAAATGGTATGTTGTCGAAGATTGAAAACGGCCAAATTTCACCCTCCCTCACCACACTGCAAACATTGGCGGACGCGCTCAGCATGCCGATTACCTCGTTCTTTCGTGGGTTTGAAGAATCCAAACATGCCGTGCACGTTAAGGCCGGCCAAGGAGCAGAGGCTGAACGACGCGGAACCAGAGCAGGGCATCAGTATAATTTGCTCGGCCATTTAGGCGCAAACCAATCGGGCGTTGTTGTGGAGCCTTACCTCATCACGTTGACTGAAGAATCGGACATATTTCCTGATTTTCAACATGAGGGGATAGAACTGATTTATATGCTCGATGGCGTGGTGGAATATCGCCACGGCGATGAGAGCTTTATGTTAGAGGCTGGGGATAGCTTGTTTTTCGATGCCGACGCACCACACGGACCAAAAGCGCATGTCCAATTGCCGGCCCGATATCTTTCCATCATCTCCTATCCGCAACAAAATTAATTTTCTTCTTAGGAATAATTGTTTCTTCTCTATTGATAAGGCCTAAGCTTCTGTGTTAGCGTCCCCGCTCAATACGGGAAAATGCCCCCTGCTCAATACAGGAGAATGTTATGTGTGGAATTGTTGGCCTGTTTTTAAAAGACAAAGCGCTGGAGCCAAAGCTCGGCGATTTGTTGTCTGATATGTTGATTACAATGACAGATCGTGGACCTGATAGTGCGGGGATTGCAATCTATTCTCCGGCAGATCAATCAAAGGTAACGGTGCAATCTGATCATGCTGAGACGGCGTTCCCAGCGCTTGCAGATGATTTAGCAAGTGTTCTGGGTTCAAAACCTGCGCTTGCCATTCGTGATACTCATGCCGTTTTCAATGTTCCGGCTGATAAAGTGCAAGAGGTGCGCAGCCGTATCAGTGAAGAGCATCCAGACATTCGCGTGATGAGCAGCGGCGAGATGGTGGAAATTTACAAAGAAGTGGGTCTTCCAGCAGATGTGGTCGATCGCTTTGATATCCGCGATATGCAGGGAACACACGGTGTTGGGCACACGCGTATGGCAACCGAATCTGCCGTTACAACGCTTGGTGCACACCCGTTTTCAACCGATGAAGATCAATGTCTCGTTCATAACGGCTCGCTTTCCAATCACAATTCGCTGCGCCGTAAATTGGTGCGTGAAGGCATGACGTTTGAAACTGAAAACGACACGGAAGTGGGTGCTGCTTACATTGCCAACAAAATGCAAAATGGTGCGAATCTCGGAGATGCCTTGGAAGAAAGCCTGAATGACCTTGATGGTTTTTATACCTTCGTCATTGGCACCCGCGATGGTTTCGGCGTGTTGCGTGATCCAATCGCTTGTAAGCCTGCGGTTTTGGCTGAGACCGATCAATATGTAGCCTTCGGTTCAGAATATCGCGCACTGGTGAATTTGCCGGGTATTGAAGAAGCTAAGGTCTGGGAGCCAGAACCTGCAACCGTTTATTTCTGGGAGCGCTAAGCCATGAATACGATTGATTTATCGACAATTGAACTGCGCGAATTAAACGCCACGCTTCAAGATCAAAAACAAGGGTCAAACGAGACCGAATGGGAAGTGTTAAATCCACGCGGTGCCCATGCAATCGCAGTCGGTCTTGATGGTCCGATGAAAGTCGCGATTAAAGGGTCAACCGGATATTATTGCGGTGGCATGAACAAAGAAGCAGATATTCATGTGCTGGGGTCCGCTGGCCCTGGTGTTGCAGAAAACATGATGTCCGGCACGGTCGTCATCGAGGGCGATGCCAGCCAATATGCGGGTGCAACAGGTCATGGCGGCACTTTGGTTGTTAAAGGTAATGCCTCATCACGCTGCGGTATTTCCATGAAGGGTATCGACATTGTCGTGCATGGTAATGTTGGTCATATGTCAGCCTTCATGGCGCAATCTGGCAATCTGGTCGTGTGCGGTGATGCGGGCGATGCGCTGGGTGACAGTCTTTATGAAGCACGGCTTTTTGTGCGTGGTTCTGTGAAATCACTGGGTGCTGATTGCGTTGAAAAAGAAATGCGCGCGGAGCACCTTGAAATCTTGGCTGACCTTTTAGAGCGCGGCGAAGTAACGGATGCAAAGCCAGAGGATTTTCGCCGCTATGGTTCAGCGCGAGAACTCTATCACTTCAACATTGATAACGTAGGCGCTTACTAAGGTTAAGACCTTAGGCTGGAAGGAACGAGAGTATGACAAATCCCCCAACCCATCCGCGTCAACCGTGGGCTTTTGATGAATACACCAATTCAGAAATTCGCAGAGCCGCAGCGACAGGCATTTATGATATTCGCGGCGGTGGCGCAAAACGCCATGTGCCGAACTTCGATGATCTGCTTTTCTTGGGCGCATCCATGTCACGCTATCCGCTGGAAGGATACCGTGAGGCGTGCAACACCAAAGTGTCACTTGGTACGCGCTTTGCGAAAAACCCGATTGAACTTGATATCCCAATCACCATTGCAGGCATGAGCTTTGGTGCTTTGTCTGGTCCTGCAAAAGAAGCATTGGGCCGTGGTGCATCGGCGTCTGGTACGTCAACCACCACAGGTGACGGCGGCATGACGCCAGAAGAGCGCGGGCAATCGTCAAAACTTGTCTATCAACTTTTGCCATCTCGTTATGGTATGAACCCAGATGATTTGCGCAAAGCAGATGCCGTAGAAGTGGTAATCGGCCAAGGCGCGAAACCGGGCGGTGGCGGGATGCTGCTTGGTCAGAAAATTTCTGAGCGCGTTGCAGGCATGCGCAATTTGCCAGCTGGTATCGACCAACGCTCCGCCTGTCGTCACCCTGATTGGACGGGGCCGGATGATCTGGAAATTAAAATTCATGAGCTGCGTGAAATCACAGGTTGGAAAGTGCCAATCTATATCAAAGTTGCAGGCGCACGCCCTTACTACGATGTTGCCCTTGCTGTGAAAGCGGGTGCAGATGTGATTGTGCTTGACGGTATGCAAGGCGGCACGGCGGCAACGCAAGAAGTCTTCATTGAGCATGTGGGCCAACCAACGCTTGCTTGTATCCGCCCTGCGGTTCAAGCGCTTCAAGACCTCGGTGTTCACCGCGAAGTGCAATTGGTGCTTTCAGGCGGCATTCGTAATGGTGCCGATGTGGCAAAGGCAATTGCTTTGGGTGCCGATGCGGTCGCGATTGGTGCAGCCGCTCTTATTGCAATTGGCGACAATGATCCAAAATGGGCGGCAGAATATGAGGCGCTTGGTTCTAAAGCTGGTGCTTATGATGATTGGCATGAAGGCCAAGATCCTGCTGGCATCACCACACAAGATGCGGACCTTATGAAGCGCCTTGATCCAGTGGCGGCAGGAAAACGACTTGCCAATTACCTGAAAGTGATGACACTAGAAGCACAAACAATCGCACGGGCTTGCGGCAAGAATGACATTCGCAATCTCGAGCCAGAAGATTTGGTAGCACTAACTGTGGAGGCCGCCGCCATGGCGCAAGTGCCACTTTCAGGCACAAATTGGATACCGGGCCAAAGGTACTAGGCTACACAATTAAAAAAGAAATCTAGGAGAACAATTGGGATGGCAAAAGATTTAGCAAAATTCGCGAAAGAAAACGGCGTTAAATATTTCATGGTGTCTTTCACTGACTTATTCGGTGGACAACGCGCAAAACTCGTTCCAGCCGCAGCTATCGCAGATATGCAAGATGAAGGCGCAGGATTTGCAGGCTTTGCCACATGGCTCGATATGACACCAGCGCATCCAGATATGCTGGCCGTGCCAGATCCTGACAGCGTGATCCAACTTCCTTGGCGCCCCGATGTTGCTTGGGTTGCTGGCGACTGCGTGATGGAAGGCGAACCTGTCGCCCAAGCACCGCGCAACACGCTAAAACGTCTTATCAAAGAAGCATCCGCGGAAGGTATGCGGGTAAAAACCGGCATTGAGGCCGAGTTCTTTCTCACCAATATGGATGGGACAGAAATCTCAGATGAATACGACACGGCGGAAAAACCTTGCTACGACCAGCAAGCCGTTATGCGTCGTTATGATGTGATTTCTGAAATTTGTGATTACATGCTCGACCTTGGTTGGGGTCCTTATCAAAATGACCATGAAGATGCGAACGGTCAGTTTGAAATGAACTTCGAATTTGATGATGTGTTGGCGACAGCTGATAAGCATTCATTCTTCAAGTTCATGGTGAAATCAGTTGCAGAAAAACACGGCCTTCGTGCCACCTTTATGCCGAAGCCATTTGAGGGTCTAACGGGTAATGGTTGCCATGCTCATATTTCCGTATGGGATGAAACGGGCAAGAAAAACGTTTTCTCCGATGACAAAGATGAGCTTGGTTTGTCTGCAAAAGGCTATAACTTCTTGGGCGGGATCATGAAGCATGCAACGGGCATGTGCGCGATTACCAATCCGACTGTGAACTCCTATAAACGCATCAACGCACCGGTCACTCATTCGGGTGCGACATGGGCACCGAACACGGTGACATGGACATCGAACAACCGCACTCACATGGTGCGCGTTCCTGGTCCTGGCCGTTTTGAATTGCGTTTGCCAGATGGCGCGGCGAACCCGTATCTCTTGCAAGCTGTCATCGTTGCTGCTGGTCTTTCTGGTGTGCATGCGAAAGCTGATCCGGGCAAGCGTTTAGAGATCAATATGTACACTGAGGGCCATAAGGTGAAGGGCGCACAAAAATTGCCGTTGAACCTTCTTGATGCGCTTCGCACCTTTGATAAAAACAAAGAACTGAAATCAGCGATGGGCGAAGAATTTTCTGCCGCGTTCTTAAAGTTGAAGGAAAGCGAATGGCATCGCTACACCGCGCACTTCTCACAATGGGAACGCGATAACACGCTCGATATTTAAGTCTCCAATATGGCGATCTCTTTGACCGCCTCCATCGAAATATAAGTCGATGTCTGCGCAACATGGGGAAGTCTGGAAATGGCTTCCCCTAATAATTTGCGATACTCGGTCATGTTGCGGGTTCTCACTTTCACTAAATAATCAAACCCACCCGCAATCATATGGCATTGTTCAACGGCGGGTAATTTTCGGGCCGCCTTATTAAAGCGTTCCAAAGCACGCGCGCTGGTGTCTGCTAGTTTCACCTCCACAAAAGCAATGTGATCAAGACCAAGCTTCACAGGATCGACGATCGCGCGGTAGCCTAGAATATACCCCTCTTCCTCCAGCCTCTTAAGCCGCATATGGCAGGGGGTTTTTGAAAGACCGACCTGCTTTGAAAGGTCTGTGACAGAGAGACGCCCATCAACGCTAACAGCGTCGAGGATCTTGTGATCATAGTCGTCGAGAGTGTCGGGAAAAGAATGAGATAAGGCCATATCGTCTAATATTTTCTTAAATAAAAGTGATTTTCACTGAATTATAGCAAAATTACGGAAATAATCACGCTATTTCTTTGGTATTGTGGATGCAGGAGGCCTTCATCATGCCGAACGTATCTAAGCCCTTTCCAAAACGCGATGAAAAATCAGCGCTCCAGTATCTTTTAAACAACAGCGCCATTGATGATGATCTTCGAGACCGCATAACCA
Organism: uncultured Hyphomicrobiales bacterium; assembly: GCA_964553335.1. Lineage (GTDB taxonomy): Bacteria > Pseudomonadota > Alphaproteobacteria > Rhizobiales > JACESI01 > JACESI01. The sequence continues at coordinate 6,627 of CAZKKW010000041.1, forward strand.
CCAGAGCGATTGAGTTGGTGGAGCGCATTCGCGAAGATAGTCGTCCCGGCATTATGGAGCTTTTTCTGGGTGAGTATGGCCTATCCAGTGATGAAGGCATTGCGCTTATGTGTTTGGCTGAGGCGCTTTTGCGTGTGCCAGATGGTGCGACGATAGACGCTCTCATCGAAGACAAGATCGCGCCAAGTGCATGGGGCCATCATCTGGGCCAATCTCATTCCTCGCTCGTCAACGCATCCACTTGGGCGCTTTTTGTGACAGGCAAAGTGCTCAACGACAAAGAAGAAAGCTCGATCGCGAAAACGCTGCATGGTGCGGTGAAGCGATTGGGTGAGCCGGTTATCCGTCAGGCGGTCACACGCGTGATGAAAGAAATGGGTCGCCAGTTTGTGTTGGGCGAAACCATCGAAAAGGCGATTGAGCGCGCAGATGAAAAAGAGCAAGAAGGCTTTACTTATTCCTACGACATGCTCGGCGAGGCTGCCTGTACAGACCGCGATGCTCGCCGTTTTCACCTTGCGTATTCCGATGCGATTGGTGAAATCGCGAAGTCTGCAACGTCAGATGATATTCGCGAAAATCCCGGCATCTCGATTAAACTATCCGCCCTTCATCCACGCTATGAAACCATGAACCATAAGCGCGTGATGGAAGAGCTTGCGCCACGCGCTCGTTCATTGGCCGTGCTCGCCAAATCTGCAGGCATCGGTCTTAACATCGACGCGGAAGAAGCAGGGCGATTGGAAATTTCGCTCGATGTGATTGAGGCGATTTTTACGGATCCCGTGTTCAACGGCTGGGATGGCTTCGGCGTGGTGGTTCAAGCCTATAGTAAAGCGGCTCCTCATGTGCTCGACCGGCTCTACGCAATGGCTGAAAAATATGATCGCCGCATCATGGTGCGGTTGGTGAAAGGTGCTTATTGGGATACGGAAATCAAACATGCGCAAGTGGAAGGCCATGCAGACTTTCCCGTTTACACCCGCAAGTCGGCAACCGATGTGAGCTATATTTGTTGTGCGCAAAAATTACTTGGCATGACCGACCGTATCTACCCACAATTTGCCACCCACAACGCGCATACGGTGGCTGCGATTTTGGAAATGGCTGTTGATAAAACTGCCTTCGAATTTCAGCGCCTTCACGGCATGGGGGAAGCCTTGCACGACACAGTTCTCCGTCGCCAAGAAACCCGCTGCCGGATTTATGCACCCGTTGGTGCTCACCGCGATTTGCTGGCTTACCTCGTGCGCCGCCTTTTGGAAAATGGTGCGAACTCGTCGTTCGTCAATCAAATTGTTGATGAGAATGTGCCTGCAAGTGACGTGGCAGCTGACCCATTTGCACATGTCTTGCCTATTCTTAGTGACCCACACAATCCAATCATCAAAAAGCCAGCTCACCTATTCCAACCATCTCGAGAAAATTCGATGGGCTTCGATCTCGAAGATCCAGAGACGCTCGTTACATTAGACAAAGCGATTTCGAAATTTCACAAGAAAACTTGGAGCTTTGAGAATGGGTCTGGTGAATGGGTAACAATTAGCAATCCCGCCACTGGTATGGAAACGGGCCAAGTGCGGTTCGCCTCGATGCAGGATGTTGAACAATCCTGCCAAGAGGTTGGGTCGTGGCAGACAAGCACGCCAAAGGTGCGAGCAGATATTTTGCGCAAAACGGCTGACCTTTATGAAGCCAATGCTCACGAGATATTCGCACTCCTCATGCGTGAAGCAGGTAAGACCTTGCTTGATTGCGTAGGTGAGCTGCGTGAGGCCGTCGACTTTCTTCGCTTTTATGCAGCAGAAGGCGAAAAGAAAAATGAACAAGCCGTCGGTGTCTTCACTTGTATTGCGCCGTGGAACTTTCCGCTCGCCATTTACACCGGACAAATTTCTGCAGCCCTTGCAGCAGGCAATGGCGTCTTGAGTAAACCGGCAGAAGCAACGCCATTGATTGCAAGCTTTGCAACTGAACTCATGTGGCAAGCAGGCGTTCCCCGTGATGTTTTAAAATTAGTCGTCGGTCATGGCCATGATGTTGGGTCTGCTCTCGTTGCCAATTCGAAAGTGGATGGTGTGTGCTTTACAGGGTCAACGGTGACCGCCAAGCGCATTGATCAAGCCATGGCAGATAATCTAAGTCCTACCGCCCCATTAATTGCAGAAACAGGGGGCCTTAATGCAATGATCGTGGACAGCACCGCCTTGCCAGAGCAAGCGGTAAAAGACGTGGTCGCTTCCGCGTTCCAATCAGCCGGTCAACGTTGTAGCGCGCTTCGTGTTTTATATCTGCAAGAAGATATTGCCGAGGGTTTTCTCACCATGTTGTTTGGTGCAATGGACGAGCTAAAACTTGGTGATCCTACATCATTTGAAACGGATGTTGGCCCTGTTATTAACGAGAAGGCCGCGAGTAAAATCAGAAACCACATTGAGGCTGCCCGCAATCAAGGACGTGTCTTGAAAGAAGTTTTGGCACCTGAGCAATCACTGTTTATTCCACCAACTGTTTTGAAGGTTGGAAGCATTAGCAACTTGACTGAAGAAATCTTCGGCCCTGTGCTTCACATTGCAACTTACAAGGTAAGTGAGTTGGACGCTGTTATCGATGCAATCAACGCGACAGATTTCGGCCTCACATTCGGGCTGCACAGCCGCATTGATGACCGCGTGCAGCACATCATTGACCGTGTAGAAGCGGGTAATCTTTATATCAACAGAAACCAAATTGGTGCCGTTGTTGGTTCTCAGCCATTTGGCGGCGAAGGCTTAAGCGGAACCGGCCCGAAAGCGGGTGGCCCGCGTTACCTCAATCGGTTCTTAGAGCAAAATTCTGCGCGTGCTGTTGATACAACAAAGCAAGAATTGCCCGGCCCCACAGGTGAATCCAATCAATACAGTCTCAAGCCGCGCGGTGTAGTTGCCTGCCTTGGCCCAACCATGGAAATGGCAAGAGAACAAAAACGGCGCGTTGAAGCCACTGGCTGTGAAGCAGTCATTGTAGATATAGACGAGATTTCAGTCACTGACATGATTGACGCAGTGATTAGCTGGGAAACCGAACCAGACGATCTGAAAATCATCCGCCAAGCGCTTGCAGCACGCGATGGCAAAATCGTCTGGCTTTTGACGCATGAAAATTTCGAGGAATGGTTATTTGTTGAACGTCACGTTTGTATTGATACAACAGCAGCTGGTGGCAATGCGGCATTGCTCGGCGGTGAGGCCGCTTAGCGTTGAGCGCTAGTTATGTAATCGATCAGTAAACTCAGGTGGGTTCTTAAGATCACCGCGCCATTGCACCCATGCAAAAAATTGAAATGTGTATGCTTCCAAATATGTAGAAAAATGATACAGATAGAGGCTGCAATTTCAACTCTCTATTCCGGTGAGATTATTCAATGACTGGCTCTTCAAATTCTTCTCAAACCGTCATCATTGCTGGTGGTGGACAGGCTGGCTTTTCGTGCGCTTCCAAACTACGCGAATTTGGCTTTGAAGGCCGCATTGTCATGGTGGCGGAAGAAAGCCAAGCGCCTTATCAACGCCCGCCTTTGTCAAAAACCTATATGACGGGCGAGATGACTTTGGACCGGATTTTGCTGCGCCCAAATTCATTTTATGAAGAAAAATCGATTGAGCTGTTAAACGACACACTGATTGATAGCATCGATGCGAACCAGCAAACCGTAACACTTAGCAATGGCGATGTGCTCTCCTTTGATAAACTAGTGCTTGCAACCGGTGCCCGCCCGCGCACGTTGCCAAGCGCAATAGGTGGCGAACTCAAGGGCGTGTTGACTATGCGCACCTTAGAAGATGCTGACCGTATGGCACCTGAGCTTAAAGAAGGCCGTCATCTGTTGGTGATCGGTGGTGGGTACATCGGCCTTGAAGCCGCAGCTGTTGCTCGTAAATTGGGGCTTGATGTTACTGTTGTTGAAGCGGCTGACCGGATTTTGAAACGCGTCGCCTCTCCTGAAACATCAAATTATTTCCGCAACCTCCATGTGGAAAACGGCGTGAGAATTTTGGAAGATACAGCGCTTGAAAGTTTGCTTGAAAAAGATGGTCATGTGGCAGGCGCGAAACTTCAAAACGGAGATGAGATTGCCGCCGATATTACGATTGTCGGCATCGGTGTCCTTCCCAATCAAGAAATTGCAGAAGCAGCAGGTCTCGCTGTCGATAATGGTATTGTCGTCAACGAACATGGCGAGACGAATAACGCGAATATTTACGCCATCGGTGATTGCGCTTCTATCCTTCACAAAGAGACGAGAATTCGCCTTGAGAGCGTCGGCCATGCGATTGATCATGCTATTTTGGTGGCTAAAAACATCTGCGGTCAATCAGAAACCTATGTGGCAAAGCCGTGGTTCTGGTCCGATCAATATACGACCAAATTACAAATTGCAGGCCTCAATCTTGGCTATGATGATGTCGTAATCCGAGAGCTTGGAGAGGGTTCGCAATCCATCTGGTATTTTAGTGGTGATACGCTCTTGGCCGTTGATGCGATGAATGCGCCGCGTGACTATCTTGTATCGAAACGCATGATTGAGGCAGGGAAATCGCCGAACAAAGCGGAAGTCGCTGATCCTAATACAGATTTGAAAGCCTTGTTGAAATAACCGACCACGATCTAGTCGGGTAACTTGCGCCCGCCCGCCTTGCATAACCCGCCTTGCATAAACTGACAAAATCAAGTTTGTTAGTCTACAAATATGTTGGGGTAATAAATGACCAAGAGGCACAAAACCAAAGTCGGCATTGTGGGCGCTGGCCCTGCTGGATTGTTGCTCTCTAAAATGCTGGCGAATGCCGGCATTGAGAGCATCGTCATTGATCGCCAAAACCGTTCTCATATTGAAAGCCGTATCCGTGCAGGTGTCTTGGAATGGGGAAGTGTTGAGGCCATTCGCGAAGCTGGCATTGGCGCGCGCATGGACAGCGAAGGTCTGCCCCATGATGGTTTTGATATATGCTTTGATGGTGAGCTTCACCGCATCGACCTAAAGGGTCTGGTCGATCAAAAAGTCATGGTCTATGGCCAAACTGAAATCACCAAAGACCTGTTTGAAGCTCACGCCGAGCGTGGAACGGAATTGATTTTCTCTGTTGAAGAAACTCAGATTATAGAGGCAAAGAGCGACCGCCCCATTATTCGTTTTAAAAAGCACGGCGAGCAGCACGAAATTGAGTGCGATTATGTGGCGGGCTGTGATGGTTCCCATAGCGCATCACGCAAGGCGATCCCTGCTAATGTTTTGAAGACTTTTGAGCGGGTTTATCCCTTTGGTTGGCTTGGCATATTGGTTGATCAACCACCCGTTTCAGATGAATTGATCTACTCAAATCACCAACGCGGCTTTTCTCTCTGCTCCATGCGCTCGTCAACCCGTAGTCGTTATTACATTCAATGTGATATGTCTGAGAAAGTTGAAGATTGGTCGGATGAACGTTTCTTTGATGAACTCGAAACAAGACTTGATGTGGAGCTTGGTGGCCTTATCCAACGAGGGTCTTCCATTGACAAAAGCATCGCGCCGCTGCGTTCATTCGTTGCAGAACCTATGCGTTATGGAAACCTGTTTCTTGCAGGAGATGCCGCCCACATTGTCCCGCCCACAGGGGCAAAGGGGCTAAACCTTGCGATCGCTGATGTACGCTTGCTGTCTCATGCCTTGGATCACAAATACAATAAGAACAACTCAACCTATATCGACAGTTATTCCCGGCGTTGTTTAAGCCGTGTTTGGAAAGTGGAGCGGTTCTCGTGGTATATGTCGAACATGTTGCACCAGTTCCCAGAACACAGTCCTTTTGAAAAAAGGATGCAACGCGCTGAATTTGATTATATCGTCCAATCTGAAGCCGCATCACGCACGATTGCGGAAAACTACGTCGGTATACCTTTGGAGTTTTAAAACACTATGCAATTTGCCAAAATCAACAATGTTAATCTGCACTACCAAGTCATCGGTGCGCCTGAGGGTAAGCCTGTTTTGGTGTTTTCCAATTCACTTGGAACGGATTTTCGAATTTGGCGTGATGTGATTGTTCGTCTTGTCGGTGATTTTGCCGTTGTTGCCTATGATAAGCGTGGCCACGGCCTTAGCGATGCCCCTGCCGCACCCTACCGCATGGCTGATCATATTGCTGATCTTGCAGGCCTGCTCGATCATCTTGATGTGAAAGACGCGCTTGTTTGTGGCCTCTCCGTTGGTGGCATGATTGCGCAAGGTTTGGCATTAGGGCGCCCTGATCTTGTGAAGGCGCTGGTGCTTTGTGATACCGGCCATAAAATCGGCACGGATGCGCTGTGGAATGAACGGATCAGCATTGTTGAAAAGAACGGTATTGAATCAATCGCCGAAAACATCATGACCCGTTGGTTCTCACAAGAATACCGCACCCCAGACAATCCAGAATTCATGGGCTATCGTAACATGCTGACCCGCACGCCTGTGCAAGGATATGTCGGGACGTCTCACGCTATCCGCGATACCGATTATACCCAGCAAGTGCCCACAATTGATGTTCCAACATTGTGCATTGTCGGCAGTGAAGACGGCTCAACGCCACCGGAACTGGTGAGTGAATTATCAAGCCTTATCCCAGGTGCCTTGTTTGAAATGATCGACGGTGCTGGGCATCTTCCTTGTATTGAGAAGCCGGAAGAGTTTTCAAATTTGATCCAACCATTTTTGAAGAAAGTAGCTTCTGAATGAGCGAGCGTTTTGAAAAAGGTATGAAAACGCGGCGTTCAATTTTGGGCGATGCGCACGTGAACCGTGCAGAAGCAAACAAGACGCCGTTTGACCAGCCTTTTCAAGACCTGATCACAGAAGGCGCTTGGGGTCATGTTTGGTCCGGTGACCAATTGACCAATCGAGAGCGGTCGATCGTGACAATTGCCCTTCTTGCAGCCCTTGGTCACGATGAAGAAGTCGCCATGCATATCCGTGCAACCCGCAATACGGGCGCGACCATGGAAGATGTGCGTGAAGCGTTGATGCACGTAGCAATTTATGCCGGTGTGCCCGCCGCCAACCATGCGATTAAAATTGCTAAGCAAACTTATGCAGAAATGGACCAAGAGACGTCCTCATGAGTGATGCATTTTACCCAAGAGATTTGAATTGGCATCCAGCACCCTATTCGCCGAAGTATAAATCAACGGCTCTACGTTCCCCACGCAAACCATTGCTGGCATTTCCAAACACGCTGACTGAAAAAAGCGGTCCCGTGTTCGGCCACGACTTGATCAGTGAGAGTGACAATGATCTTGTCCATAATTATGCGAAAGCTGGCGAGAGCGCCATTGGTCCGCGCATTATGGTGCAGGGCCGAATTTTAGATGAAAACGCAAAACCTGTTCCAAACGCATTAATTGAGGTTTGGCAGGCCAATGCTGGTGGCCGTTATCGCCATAAGAACGATGGTTATCTGGCGGCACTTGATCCAAATTTTGCCGGATGCGGGCGCACCATGAGTGATGCTGAAGGGCGCTATTCGTTCTTTACCGTGAAGCCCGCCGCCTACCCTTGGCCAAACAGCGAAAATGCGTGGCGGCCAGAGCATATTCATTTCTCACTCTTCGGGTCCGGTTTTGCTCAGCGTCTGATTACGCAAATGTATTTTGAAGGTGATCCGTTGATTGCCCTTTGCCCAATTGTGCAATCCTTAAGCGACCCGAAAGCCGTTGAGCAATTGGTTGCTAAACTTGATATGTCGGCTGCTCATACGATGGACCGATTGGCCTATCGCTTTGACATTATTTTGCGTGGTCGCAATTCGACAATGTTTGAAAACAAGCCGGAGGGAAATTGAGATGCTCAAGAACCTTCCCCATAAAGAAAGCCCGTCACAAACCTGTGGCCCTTATGTGCATATCGGGCTGACGCCGAACTTGGTTGATATCAATGACGTTATTGGTCAAGACCTTGGCCTGTCGATGGTCACGGATGCCACCAAGGGTGAGCGCATTACGGTCAAGGGGCAAGTGTTTGCTGGCGATGGCGCTGTTATGCCGGACGCTTTAATTGAGGTTTGGCAAGCCAATGCGGATGGGCGTTATGATGGTGATGATTTTCATGGCTGGGGACGTCATCCGTGCAATCTTGAAACGGGTGTTTTTGAGTTTGAAACCATCAAGCCTGGTTCTATTGACGGCCAAGCGCCGCATATTGCCTTTTGGCTTGTGGCACGCGGTATGGGCATGGGCGTTTCAACGCGGATGTATTTCCCTGAAGAACAAACCAACGCTGATGATCCTGTGCTTGCGCTGTTGATGGATGATCCGGCGCGGCTTAACACGTTGATTGCTAGAAAAAATGGCAACACCTACCATTTCGATATTGTGGTTCAAGGGGAGAATGAAACTGTCTTCTTCGACCTTTGACCATAAGGGTAAGCCTTGTATTTTATGTTGCGCAATCACGGGCTCTTTGCCGCGCAAGGCGGATAACCCTGCCGTGCCGATCACGGTAAGCGAGCAGGTGGAAAGCTCGCAGGAAGCAGTTGAGGCGGGCGCGTCGATTTTACATTGTCATGTGCGCAACGATGATGAAACACCGACCGCTGACCCAGATCGTTTTGCCGCGTTAAAAGAGGGTTTAGAAAAACATTGCGCAGATGCCATCATTCAATTTTCGACCGGTGGCCGCGCCGGTTCAGGTCGAGAGCGCGGCGGCATGTTGCCGCTCCGTCCAGACATGGCGTCGCTTACTGTGGGGTCAAATAATTTCCCAACCCGCGTTTATGAAAATGCGCCGGATCTGGTTGAATGGCTCGCAGCTGAAATGAAAACCTATGATGTGATGCCGGAGATTGAAGCCTTCGATCTTTCGCATATTTTCCAAGCAGTGAGCATGCATGAAGCGGGTAAGTTTTCCAGAAAGCTCTATGTTCAATTCGTCATGGGCGTGAAGAATGCCATGCCCGTTGATGAACATGTGTTTGATTTTTACGTTGAGACCATGAACCGTCTTGCGCCTGATGCCTCTTGGTGTGCGGCTGGCATTGGCGCGGGGCAGGTTATTGTCAATGAATGGGCGATTGCAAAAGGCGGTCACACCCGTGCGGGGCTTGAAGATAATGTGCGCTTGGATCGTGCTACACTTGCGCCATCTAATGCTGCTTTGATCAAACGCGCGGCAGACTTATGCGAGAAATACGAGCGCCCTGTCGCAACCATTACTGAAGCCCGTGAAATTTTGGGACTGCGTGCAGCTTAAAGGGAAACCATGTCTTATACGCCGTTTAATGCTCCGTTCTTGTCTGGCCTTTTAGGCGACATGGAAATTGCTGGAAGCTTTTCCATTAAAGCAGACCTTGCCGCCATGTTGCATTTTGAAATGGCCTTGGCAGAAGCGGAAGCAGAAACAGGGGTTATTCCAACCGATGCTGTGACTGCGATTAAACAGGCGATTGATAGGTTTGAACCCGATATGCCAGCGCTTGCTGCGGGTGCTGCACGAGACGGCATGATTGTGCCGGAACTCATCAAGCAGCTTCGTGCAAGCGTTGATGAAACCCATCGCCCACATTTACATTTTGGTTCCACCAGCCAAGACGTGATTGATACAAGCCTCGCGCTGCGTCTGGTCGATGTGAGCACTCTTTTGGCCGCGCGGCTTAAAGAGGTAATTGCCCATCTAGAGCGATTGACCAATCAGTTTGGTGACAATGCATTGATGGCTCGTACGCGCATGCAGACGGCACTTCCCATAACGGTTGCTGATCGGTTGGAACATTGGAAGCGCCCGCTTGAGCGGCATTTAGAACTCTTGCCGGAGATCAACCATCAAGCCCTATGTGTTCAATTCGGCGGACCGGTTGGAACGCTTGAAAAGCTGGGTGATAAGGCAAATGCTACCCGTGCTGCTCTTGCTGTAAAGCTTGGACTGCGCGATCCCGGTTATTGCTGGCACACGGAACGGATTGGCATTGTTGATTATGCTCAATGGTTGGCTTTTGTAACCGGATCACTTGGTAAGATTGGCCAAGACATTGTGCTGATGGCTCAAAACGAATTGGGTGAATTCCAGTTTGAGGGTGCGGGTGGGTCGTCTGCGATGGCGCATAAGCAGAACCCTGTTAAAGCAGAAGCGCTTGTAACGCTTGCTCGCTTCAATGCGACGCTTGCAGGTGGCATGCAGCACGCAATGATCCACGAACAAGAACGCTCTGGTGCAGCGTGGACTTTAGAGTGGATGATGATCCCGCAATTATGTGTGGCAACAGGTGCAAGCTTACGCAATGCCAACGCGCTTCTTGAAAGCACGACATCAATTGGAACGTCGACTTAGTAATAAAGCGAGACGGCGTGTTTTGCTTCGGCGAAAAACAGCCAGCGTTCCGCAAAAAGGCCCGCGACCATCGATAGGAATGCAAGAACTAAAAGAATGCTCGGCGCGCCTGTAATCCAAATCAAGCCAGCGAGAATCGCTGGAACGAGACCACCCAAAACCTTGGCAATCATTCTAAGTTTTAGAGCGTGCTTGCGGCCAATTTGGTGGACCATCTCTTTGGTTAAATAGTTTTCGCCCGTGTGGGGACGCTCTAACAATTTGACCGAACCAATTTCCCCAAGTCCTGTGGCGGTGCCCGTGTCTGAGTTGGTTTCAGAAAACTCAATAGTGTCGGCCCGTCTCCACCACATGAATTTTGCGCCCCATGCAAGAATAACGATACCCGCTGTGATTTTACTAAAAGCGTCTTTATCGCCAGTGGTAAAGGCTGTTGCAAGCAGTAAACCAGAGGTAAGACCAAAGGCCACATAGCAAAGCGGCGTTAGCCATGTGTTCCAACTCGGCACCGTTTTAAGCTGCGCATAAATCATGGCCGTTGCAAAAATTGTGAGGAGCGCGAGGGCTGCCAGAACAAGGCCGAGAACCAAATGACGCTCACCATTAAACACCCAATTCGCGCCATAAAGAGCAAAGACCAAAAGCGTCACAACAGACAAAACACCTTCGCGCGAAAGCCATGAAGAGCGCCATTGTGAAAACGCACGCCATGCCCGTTCTGGGTGACCAAGGTGGAAAGTAGAGGAGATGAGGCCTGCAACAGCAAGGCCCGCTGCTATTGCGCATATCATGAAGGCAAAAACCGGTTCAGAAGGTAACGGCAGGCCAAGGCCAAGCATCGCCATAAACCCAAAACCTGCGCCAGACATTACGGTGAAGAAGATAACGGATACGGCTGGATGCATTAGAGTGCCTCCAGTATTTTATCGACCCAGCCAAGAAGGCCGCCTTCTGCTTTAACCTGAGGGGCTGCAGAAACGTAGGCTTGATCAGGCCGCACTTTTGGCCGTGGTGGCAGATATTTGTTGACGGGATTCGTACCCATTTCAGGCATCAAATCGATACCGCCGCGCGCCCGTGTCATGATGGAAACGTCTGAGTTTGGATCAGCGAAATCACCGAAGTGGCGGGCATTGGCGGGGCAGGTTCGAACACAAGCAGGTGTGCGATCGATCTCTTCCAAATTCTCGTTATAAATCCGGTCAACACAGAGCGTACATTTCTTCATGACCTGTTCAACAGGATCCATCTCACGCGCACCATAAGGACAAGACCACGCGCAAAGGCCGCAGCCAATGCATTTATCTTCTTCAACCAGCACGATGCCGTCTTCTGAGCGTTTGT
>CAZKKW010000042.1:0-18020 GCA_964553335.1 uncultured Hyphomicrobiales bacterium
AGGCGATATTTTCAAAAATCGAGCGATTAAGCAGCGCTGTTTCTTGCCCCACCACACCAATGTGTGCCCGAAGCGAACTTTGCGTGACGTGAGAGACATCATGGCCATCAATCGTGATCTCACCTTGGTCAATATCGTAAAACCGCAGCAGCAAATTAAACAGCGTCGTCTTTCCCGCCCCCGATGGCCCAACAATCCCGATCCGTTCGCCCGCTTTGATTGTGAAGGAAACACCTTCCACCACTTCGGGGCGATCATTCTGCTCATAGCGAAAATGCACATCGTTAAATGAAACATTCCCCTCCACATTGGATAGCCTCGATGCTTCAGGCTTATCTGTAAGTGCAATTGGCTTGGTGATTGTATCCATTGAATTCTGGATCGTACCCACCGCACGAAACAGTGCGTTAAACTGCCCCAACATGCGGGTAGCAAGTATCGTGAGACGCATCATCAGGCCGAGCGCCAAAGCCACTTCACCCACGCTCATCTGTTGTTCCCGCCAAAGCGAGAGCGCGCAATAAGCAATGCCAATCACCATTGCCGCATTGATAACGTGCAGCGCAAAACGCATAGCTGTTATATTTCGGGTGTAAATTCTGATCGCATCAGTGAACAACGAAATCGCATGACGCACGCCTTCATCCTCACGCGAGGCAACACCGTCAATTTTGACCAGCGACATGTTAGAATAAATATCAACAAAGCGCCCATTGACGCGCGCTTGCAGCTCTGAAAACCGTTTCGCCGAGCGCCGGATGCGAGGCACGAAAAACACTAAGATGGCGATATAAACAACGCACCAAACCAAAAGCACGCCGACCAGTTGAAAATTCAACTCGCCAAACAAGACAAGCGAACCCGTGACATAAATCAGAAACAGCCAAATCATTTGCAACAGGCTGATCAGGAAATCACCCAAAGATTGCCCGCTTTGTGTCACCTGTGTCGCAATGCGCCCTGCAAAGTCGTTGTTAAAAAACGAAAGCGTCTGGCCCATCACATGGGAATGGTTCTGCCATCGCACCATATTGAAGAAACCCGGCACAATGACTTGCTCATCCAAGATCGTGCCGAAAATCATAAACCCAACACGGATAACGGCGACAAAAAACATCATCCATAAAAAGGTCGCAGCATAATCATCAAAAATGCTCTCAACATTCGCCGTCGCGAGCAGATCAACGATCTCGCCGACATATTGAAACATTACAATCTCAATATAACCGTGCGCCCCACCCAAAATGAGCGCTAAAGCAAAAATAAGCGGTGTTTGCCGGATGAAATGCCAGACATAGGCAAAAAAACCTTGCGGAGGTGCGCCATCACCCGCTTTGAACGGATCAACCCAGCCTTCAAAATATTGGAAAAACCGATTCAACATGGAGCAACTATAAAAGGTTCTTGCAAAACTGCTAGCAACTGTTGAAACTGCAACACTATTCCGATTGATCAAACCAAAAGAAAAATAAGCTGTCATGGAATTCATCGAACCTTACAAAGCGCAAGCTCTCGAAATCTGGGCAGTGGTCCTCGTCTGGCTGCAATCACCAGCATTTTATGCTCAAATCGGCGCCATTATTGGTGCTTGGTTCATCGCAAAAATTCTATCCGCTGTCATCAAAAAGCGCGTCCCGTTCCTAACCACTGAACCTGACAAGAATGGTCGGCTCTATTTCATTTTGAGATGGGTTTACATGGTGCGGGAGCTGTTACGCCCTCTCTTACTCATTGCCGCCCTTGCCGTTGCAGTTAGCGTTTTAGATGCGAGCATCGGCACCTCTTGGTTGGTAAGACTGGCGCAAAGTCTGGCCGTTGTTTTAGCCCTTAATTCAGCAATCAAGCTGTTTATTCCTGCAGGCGGCTTGCAACGTATCATTCAAATCATCGTCCTACCATCCGCACTCCTCATGGTGTTTGGTCAATTTGACGCTTTTACTGCATGGCTCGATACGGTCGCCCTTGAACTGGGCAATATCCGCATCTCCGCCCTGTTCATGATCAAGGCGGCGATTTTTGGCGGTATCTTGTTCTGGCTTGGTCGCCAGTCCAATAAAGCCGGACAAGGCGTTATTCAAAAGCAAGATAGTCTCGACCTCAGTATGAAATCGCTCGTGGGCAAACTGTTTGAAATCGCGCTCTTCATCATCATTGGCATTGTATTCTTACAGCTCTTGGGCGTTGACCTTACAGCGCTTGCCGTTCTGGGTGGTGCTGTTGGTGTAGGTCTTGGTTTCGGCCTGCAACAAATCGCTGCAAACTTCATCTCCGGCATGATCATCTTATTTGAGCGTTCTCTTTCGCCGGGTGATTTCATCGAGATGGAAGATGGCAAATCTGGCATTTTGAAAGAGATCAATATGCGCTCCACCACGCTGGAGACTTATGACGGCAAAGAGATCATGTTGCCGAACGAGAAGTTCATCACCACAACTTTCGTCAACTGGACCCGCGACGACCCACGCCAACGTTATGAAGTAGAATTTACAGTTGCCTATGACACAGATATAGAGCCCTTGCCTGAGATAATCGTCGAAGCCGTTTCAAAGCACCCTCAAGTGCTCGATGACCCAGAACCCGTCGATGTTGAACTGCGTTCTTTTGATGATAGCGGCATTCGCTTTGGTGTCGAGTTTTGGGCGGACGGCATTGATGACGGCAAAAACAAATTCTCTTCCGACGTGCTGTTCATTATCTGGCGCACGCTGCGCGACAACAAAATCAGCATCCCATTCCCGCAACGAGAGGTGCGGATTATTGGGGATGGGGCAATGCCAAGTGATAAAAAATCTTAAAATGTGCGCAACACGCTCAGGCAACGGGCACATCGAACGACCGCAGGCCGACTGCGCCATACTTTCCCGTTCAAATGACCGTCAATCGGGGCATTCTTAAAATTTCAAATATTCGCATCCCCAAACACACCACCAAAATGCAAGACAATAAACCTATACATACCCGAAATTACTTCCCTTTTTTACATGCATTAACTCTTTTGTCTTGCTATTGATATAATTAGTGTTTATTTCAGCGATATCGAAACTTGATGAATCTCTATATATTCTTTGCCTATCAGTGAATGGACAAACATTTTCCGAGCTCTTCTAAAATTCTCGACTTAAATCATGGACGTGACAATCGCGCACCATACCGAAATGTAATTCATTGATGAAAGGTAATTTCAATGACCACAGGAACAGTAAAATTCTATAACAGCCAAAAAGGTTTTGGCTTCATTCAACCTGAAGACGGCGCGCAGGACGTTTTCGTTCACGCGACAGCTTTGGAGCGTTCAGGTGTTAGTGGCCTTGATGAGGGTCAAAAAGTTTCTTTTGAAACTGAAATCGATTCACGCAGCGGCAAAACAGCTGTTAGCAAGCTAGAAGTTCTTTAATCAGCGCTTTTTTCGCTTTTGGATTAAATGATCTATCTAAATAAGATTGAACGGCGGAGCTTAGCTTCGCCGTTTTTTTATGCGAGACACCTACTCCGCAGCGCTCTTGCCTTGCTCATACAAGAACCCACCAGATTGCCGCTCCCATAATTGAGCATAGCGGCCCCCAGCATTGACCAGTTCATCATGAGTACCGTCTTCGATAACGCGGCCTTCGTCTAAAACGATGAGTCGGTCCATGGCGGCAATTGTTGAAAGGCGATGCGCAATTGCAATCACGGTTTTGCCTTCCATCAAATCATAAAGCTGTTCTTGGATCGCGGCTTCTACTTCACTATCAAGCGCGGAAGTTGCTTCATCCAAAACAAGGATCGGTGCGTTCTTCAAAAGCACGCGAGCAATGGCGATGCGTTGGCGTTGACCGCCAGAAAGATTGACACCGCGCTCACCAACAAGCGCATCCAGTCCCTTTCCGCCTTTAACGTCTTCAAGCTCTGGAATATACGTCCACGCTTTTGCTTGTTTTGCTGCCGCGATAATTTCTTCTTCACTCGCTCCTTCACGACCATAAGCGATGTTTTCGCGGATGGTGCGGTGGAGCAGCGATGTGTCTTGGCTGACCATCCCAATTTGCGAGCGCAGGCTTTCTTGGGTAACTTTGGCAATATCCTGCCCGTCAATTTTCACGATACCCGCTTCAACGTCATAAAGACGCAGCAGCAAATTAACGAGCGTTGATTTACCTGCACCCGACGCACCAACAAGCCCGACCTTTTGGCCTGATGCCACATCAATTGAAAGATCGCGGAAAAGGCTTTTGGTTTTGCCATATTGAAACGACACATCTTTGAAACTGATGGTGCCCTTATCAATCACTAATGTTGAGGCATTCGGTTCGTCACGCACGATACGGGTGAGTGCTAAGGTGTTGATACCGTCTTTTACGGTGCCAATATTTTCAAAAATACCGGCCATTTCCCACAATATCCAATGCGACATACCTTGCAGCCGCAGCACCAAGCCCATAGCAACAGCAATATCGCCAATCGACACGACATCCACCCGCCAAGCCCAAATGGAAACGGCAGCAACTGCGAAAAACGCCCCGTTGTTGAGAAGCGCAAGCGAGAAATTAAGCCATGTTACTTTGCGCATTTGCGCGTGGACGGCGTTCATAAAACCGACCATCGACCGCTTGGCGTAGCGTTCTTCACGGTCGGCATGGGAGAAGAGTTTGACCGTTTGAATATTCGAATAAGCATCCACCACATGACCCGTCATGACAGAACGTGCATCGGCTTGTTCTTGCGCGATATCACGAAGTTGCGGAATAAATATCCGCAGCAAAATCGCATAGCCAACGAACCAACCCAAAAATGGCAACACAAGCCGCCAATCAGCCGCGAGGGCAACCGCCACTGCGCCAAAGAAATAAACGCCAACGAAGACGAATACATCGCCCACCTTCATCAACACATCACGCACAGCAAGCGAGGTCTGCATGAGTTTGTTGGCAATGCGGCCTGCGAAGTCATTTTGATAAAAAGACATGCTTTGGCGCAATAAATAACGATGCCCACGCCAGCGAACCCCCATCGGGAAATTGCCCATAATGCTTTGATGCAAAATCAGTTCCCGCACCCAATCAACCGCAGGCAAAATGACAAGCAGCACAAGGGTCATGAACAACAGCGTATCGCCGTGCTGGTCAAAGAAACTTGCTCGCTCAGAATTGGTGAGCAATGTTACGAGATCGCCCATAAAGGTGAAAATCATCACCTCAAGAACCGCCACGACTGCGGTTAAACACGACATAAACAACAAAAGCGGCCACATCGGTTTGGCGTAAAACCAACAAAACGCCACATAGCCCTTTGGCGGTGTTTGCACACCATCGTCGGCAAAAGGATCGTTCAATCCTTCAAAAAATTCCATAAGGCGACTTGGCTTAAGCAAAAGAAGAGCTTTCTTGTTGGTTCGATACCCATTAAATAGGCAGCAATATGAATGCTCCGCCTTTGTAGGGGCATGACAGCTCAAGAGCAATTCAAGAATATTCAACAATGAACGAAAAATTCGCAATCAACACGAGTGCCCCGCCGCCTTTGGTCTATCAACCACCTAAGGCACCGCTTTGCTATGTGCATGTGGATGAGCAGTTGCTGGTCTTGGATAAACCATCGGGCTTGCTTACTGTGCCGGGCAAAGCAGACCACCACAAAGATTGCCTAGAAAGCCGCGTTCAAGCTGAACACCCGAATGCTCGCATTGTGCATCGCTTGGATATGGATACCTCAGGCCTAATTGTTTTAGCACTTGATGCAGAGACCCATCGCCATCTCGGCCTACAATTTGAGCGACGTCATGTTGATAAACGATATGTCGCCAACGTTTGGGGGCAATTGAAAGACGACACTGGCGAGGTCGATTTGCCGCTGATTTGTGATTGGCCAAACCGTCCGAAGCAGATGGTGGACCTTGAACAAGGAAAGTCGGCGCAAACAAGCTGGAAAGTGCTCGCGCGGGACGCCACAAAAACCCGCCTTCACCTCTTCCCAAAAACCGGACGCTCTCACCAATTGCGCGTTCATATGCTATCACTTGGTCATCCAATCCTCGGCGATAATCTCTACGCCCATGAGGAAGCCTTAAACGCCTCACCTCGCCTTTGCCTTCATGCCCAAATGCTAGAATTCCATCACCCAATCGGCGGTGCCCGTATCAAATTTGAAAGTGAATGCCCGTTTTGAAAACCCGTTCAACAAGCCAACTCAGCATCGCACTTTACCAACCAGACATCCCGCAAAACACGGGAACCATTCTGCGCATGGGAGCTTGCTTAGGTATAAAGGTCCACATCATTGAACCGACCGGCTTTGTCTTGTCAGACACCGGACTGAAGCGTGCCGGTATGGACTATTTAGAAATCGCGGCCATGCAACGCCATGTCTCGTTTGATGCATTTTGTGAATGGCGGATCATAGAACAAAAGCGCTTGATCTTGCTTACGACCAAAACAGACAAGAGCTATTCAGATATCACCTTTGATGAGAATGATATTTTGCTGTTTGGCCGTGAAAGTTCTGGCGTGCCTGAAAGCGTGCACGCGCTTGTTGATGAACAACTTACAATCCCCATGGTTGAAAACATGCGCTCTCTCAATCTTGCTTGTTCCGTTGCCATGGTCGCTGGTGAAGCGTTGCGGCAAATCGGGTAAACTTATAAGAAACGGCTCGCTTCGATTTTTCCTATGGTGAAGCGCTGTATCTTTGATAAAACCATTTACGACGCATTTTCAGGAAGCTCCTCATGTCTGACACGACAACACCTCAACCTCTGCCCGCAGACATTGAAGACAAAAAGAAAGAAGCTGAGAGCTGGTTTCAAAACTTGCGCGATCAAATTTGCACCGAGTTCGAAACCCTAGAGCGCGAATTGTCTCTTGGCAAAGAAGACGTAGAGCCTGCAACATTTGTCCGCACACCTTGGGAGCGCACAGATCACACAGGCGCAAAAGGCGGTGGCGGCGTTATGTCTATGATGCATGGTCGCCTGTTTGAAAAAGTTGGCGTGCACTGCTCCTCCGTTCATGGAGAGTTTTCGCCAGAATTTCGCAAACAAATTCCAGGTGCAGAAGAAGACCCCCGCTTTTGGGCCTCAGGCATCTCGCTCATTGCTCATTTATGGAACCCAAATATTCCAGCCGTTCATATGAATACGCGCATGGTGGTCACCACAAAACAATGGTTTGGCGGCGGCGCAGACTTAACACCCGTTCTCGACAGACGCAGAAATCAAGAACATGAAGATACCGTTGAATTCCACGCCGCCATGGAAAAAGCCGTGACACCACACAGCGACATCATCTCCTATGACAGGGTGAAAGAATGGTGCGATGAGTATTTCTATCTCCCTCACCGTGATGAACCACGCGGTGTTGGCGGCATCTTTTATGATCGTCATAATTCTGGCGATTGGGAGGCTGACTTAAACCTTACCAAAGATGTGGGCCTTGGTTTTTTAGATATTTATCCAAAGCTTGTGCGCAAAAATATGGATATGCCTTGGACAGATGAAGACCGCGAGGAGCAATTGATCCGGCGCGGGCGTTATGTCGAATACAATCTACTTTACGACCGCGGCACAATTTTTGGCCTCAAGACGGGTGGCAATGTTTCTTCAATTCTTTCAAGCCTTCCACCAGAAGTGAAATGGCCTTAAAGCAAATCATCGCGGTTCAGAGTAAAGCCGCTTTCAATCCATTTTTCTTCAAGCTCTTTCAGCTTATTGCCAAGATCAGGCCCCGGCGCAAAGCCAGCCTTAATCAGGTCTTCACCGCTTACAGGAAATTCAGGCTTTTCCCAGTTATCAATAAATTCAAGCAAAGCTGGAATACGGTCCGCACCTGCTTCTTCTTTGTTAAAGCGTTTTGCAAATTCATGAACCAGCGCATCACGGATCGCGCCGGGTTTGCCGCGATAAAGCACCTTTGCAAGATCCACGACGGAAAGATCGACATAACCAGCGGCATTGCCAGATTCCTCGCTCCAATCAATTAAACGCGCGCGTTCATCGTTTGAAAATTTCAACCGATCAGCAACCGCATGCATAACGTCTTCTGAGGGGCGCAACATGGCTTGCAATCGTTGCAATGGATCAGGCGACCAATTCTGATCGCCTTCCAAATTGAGCAACCAATGGAACTGATCAAGCCCCCAATTTTCAGGCAGAACGGCATTAAACACCTCCGTCGTGCGCATCCACAAAATGGCGCGCTCCGGTGTTCGTGCAAGCAGCATCTTTTTAAGCTCAGACCAAACCCGTTCAACAGACAAGGTTTCCAAACCCGCCTTTGTGCGCACAACGGCACGCAAGGCATCACGGTCTGGTCGTCCAACGCCATACCAAGCAAAGAAGCGGAAGAAGCGGAGAGAGCGCAGATAATCTTCTTCGATACGCTTTTGTGGCTCACCGATAAATTTCACCTCTCGGTTCACCAAATCTGGATAACCGCCAATTGGGTCATGTATCTCGCCCTTATGGTCAATCGACAGAGCGTTCATGGTAAAATCACGCCGTGCTGCATCTTCCACCCAGTCACGACCAAAAATTACGGTGGCATGACGGCCATCTGTTTCAACATCTTGTCGAAGTGTTGTGACTTCAAAATTCACCCCATCAACCACGATCGTCAGCGTGCCATGATCAAGGCCCGTATCAACGGCTTTAAAGCCCGCCGCCTCGCAAAGCTCTCTCACCTTTTCAGGCACAGCCGTGGTCGCAAGATCAATGTCACCAATTACCTCGCCCAGTAACGCATCCCGCACAGCACCGCCAACAATGCGGGTTTCTTCACCATCAGCATTAAGCACAGACAGCAATTGCTTAAGGGGTACGTCTTCAAGCCAAGAGCGGTTTACAAGATGCGGTTCGATACGTTCATCCATAATCTATCGGTTTTCCAAGTAAGGCTGATCCACCGGAAAATCCGGATAGATTGTTTCATAAAGCAAGCGAATAATACCTGCGGTCACACCCCATATACGCCAATCTTGCGTACCATCATGGTAATTATATTCATAATAAAAACGAGGTTTGTTTCTATAATCGATAAATCCATGTTCTGCATTATCCAAATTCATCAAAAAAGAAAATGGCACCTCAAAGGCCGCCTCCACTTCATTGGGATCAAGACGCAGGGGTTCATCTATTTTCACATGGCAAAGGGCTGGCACTATACGGAATCCAGACCCTGTAACATAAGCATCGAGAAAGCCAATTGGCTCAATTTTAGAGGCGGCAATGCCCACCTCTTCCATCGCCTCACGACATGCCGTGGATATGGGACCCGTGTCCTCCTCTTCAACCTTACCCCCTGGAAAACCGATCTGCCCGCCATGGTTTTTAAGATGCTCAGGGCGCATGTTAAGCAAAGTCGTCAAGCCGTCAGGTCGCTCAATCACCGAGAATAAAATCACCGCCTCACGGAAAATCGGGTGCATTTTTCTGACGCCCTCGTTCAAGATCACATCACCCTTGTCTTCAAGCTTTGCGGGGTCTTGGTAGAGGTAGCGTTTTGCGCGTTCCAGAAAATCTTGGTCTGTTGAAAACATAAAGGATCAATCGCTTTCCGCAGCAAGGCGGTCAAGCTCATCTTGGCGCATAATTGCGTAAAATATACCTCGGCTCGAAATACCGAACATATCAACGCCATCAATCGGTTTTGTCTCACCCAAATCTACGAGTTGATAGAGCAAGGGCCGTGCGAGCAACGCATCTAAGCGGCCACGCACATGAACATAGGGCTTTACACCGCCTGTCACATCTTCATCTTCAAAACGAAGAGGATGATCTTCATTGACCTCAATCACATCACCAACCGTGGTGCGTAGTGTCAAAACCTGTTCGTCGGCTTCTGTATGGGCGTTTAGTTCAACCGCGAAGAAAGGCGCATCATCAACAGTGATGCCGATCTTCTCAACCGGCGTTACCAAGTAGGTTTTCCCGTCTTCATCCTTGCGCAATACGGTTGAAAACAACCGCACCAAAGCCTCACGGCCTATCGGTGTTCCCATATAATACCAAAGCCCGTTGGCAGCGATGCGCATATCCAGATCACCACAAAACGGCGGGTTCCATTTTTCAACCGGCGGCAGACCAGCACCAGCATATTTTGCCCGTGCCATAAGAGCCTCTAAGCCCCCTGCCATCTTTCCGTCATCAATGTCCGCGATATCTGTCAAATCTTTAGCCATAACAATGGGTATGTAGCGATTGTTTTCAATTCCGCAACATTGGAGCCGATCACAGAGCGTTTTGCAAACATATTAATGTCAAGAAATTGATTGACGCAAAGCCAAAATGAATCGATTTTCGATGGAGATTTGCCCTAATGTTTCTACATACAGCAAGTGGGTTGTTGAAAAGACGAGAAACTGTCACCTCAACCCCGTAACAATCGCTATGATGAACGACCATCATATGCAGACAGGAGCTTTCTGAATGAGTGCCGTAGATACCAAACCTTCAAAGGATATCAATCAGGAAGCGATTGTTAAAGCTGCTGACAATGCGGCTGCCCGCATTCAAGAAGCGCGCGAGGCAATCAGCGCTGTCATTTATGGCCAAGAAACTGTGGTCGAACGAGCGATGACAACCATTCTTTCTGGTGGTCATGGTCTTCTTGTTGGTGTGCCGGGTCTTGCAAAAACATTGCTCGTTGAAACCATGGGCACCGTCTTGGGCTTGGATGCTGGGCGCGTCCAGTTCACGCCGGATTTGATGCCTTCTGATATTTTGGGTTCTGAAGTGATGGAACAAGATGAAAAGGGAAAACGCAGTTTTCGCTTTTTGAAAGGTCCAATTTTCACCCAGCTTCTCATGGCAGACGAAATTAACCGCGCCAGCCCGCGCACGCAGTCCGCCCTTTTGCAAGCCATGCAGGAATATCATGTAACCGTTGCAGGCAAACGCTATGACCTCGACGAACCGTTCCACGTGCTTGCCACGCAAAACCCACTGGAACAAGAAGGCACTTACCCCCTTCCTGAAGCGCAGCTTGACCGCTTCTTAATGCAGATTGATGTGCTCTACCCCGAACTTGATGCTGAACGCCGTATTCTGCTTGAAACAACAGGTGCTGAAACAGCTGTCGCAAAACCAATATTGAGCGCGAAAGAACTGCGCGAATTCCAATTGCTTGTGCGTCAAATGCCCGTTGGCGAAAGTGTTATTGAAGCGATTTTAGAATTGGTCCGTTCTGCCCGCCCTGATGCGGACACAACAGATGAAATGACCAAACACATTGCATGGGGGCCGGGCCCGCGCGCCTCACAAGCTCTCATGCTAACCGTTCGCGCCCGCGCTTTGTTGCAAGGCCGCCTCGCACCTTCCATTGATGATGTGCTGGCCTTAGCAGAGCCTGTGCTTCAACACCGTATGGCGCTTTCCTTCTCAGCCCGTGCTGATGGCATCACCATCCGTGATGTGATCGCGTCTTTGAAAGGCAAAATTGGCTAATGGTACACGCCAACGGCACTTTAGAAACAGCGGCAGACGAACCTTTTCGGCTTTTATCCGATGCAGAAAAGGCATCTGAAAGCCTGCCCGATCTGTTGCTAGAAGCACGCCGTGTTGCCCGCACCATTATGACAGGCTGGCATGGCCGCCGCATGGCTGGACCGGGCGAAAGTTTTTGGCAGTTCCGCCCCTTTGTCGAAGGTGAAAATGCATCCGCGATTGACTGGCGACGTTCTGCCCGCGACGACACTATTTTCATCAAAGACCGCGAATGGGAAGCCGCCCAAACCGCTTGGCTGTGGCTCGACCTTACCAAGAGCATGCAATTTGGCTCTTCCCTATCAGGCATTACAAAACGAAACCGCGCCATTGTCTTAACTCTCGCCATGACGGAACTTTTAGCATCAGGCGGCGAGCGTACTGGCCTTTTGGGGCATTCACGCGCCACCACCAGACGCAATGCCGCAGAAATTTACGCCGAGCGCATTGCCCGTGCAGGCACCCTAAAATCAGATCAAGGCATGCCCGCACCCGATGGCATTAATCGCTTTTCTGAAGTTATTTTATTCGGTGACTTTCTAGACCCGATCGCAGACCTTGAAACCTTCCTCCAACAAATTGCACGCGCTGGCACCAAAGGCCATGTGGTGCAAATACTTGACCCTGTGGAAGAGGCTTTTCCCTATCAAGGGCGGGTTGAATTTCAAGATCCAGAAAGCGGCATGAAGGTTACTGCTAGCCGCGCACAATCCTACCGCGAAGAATATCGCGAACGGCTAGAAAGCAGGCGCTTAGCCGTGAAAGATCTGTGCAGTAGGCTTGATTGGACCTTCTTGGTTCACCACACAGACCGCCCTGCAAGTGAAGCTGTATTGACCCTCTATAACCGCTTAGCTGGAGGGCGCATTTGATGTTCGGGCCGATGCTCTTTGCTTCTCCTTGGGTCTTACTCGCGCTGGTCTTATTGCCAGTGATTTGGTGGTTGTTGCGGTTAATCCCGCCGCGCCCTCAATTACAAGACTTCCCGCCAACACGGCTTTTGGCAGAACTGACCAAGAAAGAAGACACACCCCACGCCAGTCCTTGGTGGCTAACCTTATTGCGTCTGGCTTTGGCAGCCATCGCAATTTTTGCGGTTGCGGGCCCCTTATGGTCACCCAATTCGACCAGTGGAAACAGCGACAACCCGTTAGTGCTTGTGGTGGATAATGGCTGGACGTCATCTGAAGATTGGCAAGAACGGGCAGACACAGCCAAAGGCATTTTAGAGACCGCGTCCCGCAATGGTCGCCCTGTGGCCCTCGTGATAACCACTGAGCCAGACAATGCAGAAGTTCGCCTTGATGATGCGCAAATCGCTTTAGAAAAGCTCTCCGCTCAATCAGCCCTACCGTTCCCAGAATTACGCGGCATTGCGGCAGACCGCATTTTGCGAGCAAAAGATAATCTTGGTGAAGCAGACGTGATTTGGCTTGCAAGCCCGCTTGCCAGCGAGAACGACACTGCACTTGCAGAGGCTTTAAATGGCTTTGAAAGCATAACCATCCGTCATGATGCGGCCTCTCGTCAAACAATCACACAAGCAATAAACGGCGCTGCAACTCTTGATGTTACGGTGAAGCGATTGGGGGCTGAAACGGGGCCAATCACTCTGCGGGCGCTTGATGAAAACAATGTGTCGCTTGCAGATGTTCCAGTCCTGTTTGAAGACGATTCGCTTTCTGGCCTTGGTGAGATCGAATTGCCAATTGAGCTTCGAAACGAAATCGTCCGCCTAAGCCTCATCAATAATAACGGCACGCCAATTGCCAATGCAGGCGCAGTGCACCTCATAGATGACCGAACCCGTCGCCGCACCGTTGGACTTTTAACGGGCAGCTCGACAGATAAAGACCAACCGTTGCTCTCCCCGCTTTATTACATCAATCGCGCCTTAGCGCCGTTCGCCGATTTGCGCGAAGCGACAACGCCTAATCTGGCAGAAGCTATCCCTTCCCTTCTGCAATCAGGTGTCTCTCTAATGGTGATGGCGGATGTCGGCACCTTACCAGATCGCGAAACCGATCGGCTTCGCAAATTCATGACCAAAGGCGGCACCGTTGTGCGCTTTGCTGGTCCCCGTCTTGCAGCAACAAAAGACACGCTCACCCCCGTGCGGCTTCGCGAAGGGGAACGTAATCTAGGCGGGTCACTCACATGGGAAGAACCGCAAAAGCTCGCGCGTTTTTCACTCAACAGCCCCTTTGCAGGCATGGACCTTCCAGACGACATCGAAGTAACACGGCAAGTTCTTGCAGAACCGGATTTTGACCTACTTGAAAAAACATGGGCAGAGCTTGCAGACGGCACCCCGTTAGTCACGGCAGAACGCATTGGTGATGGCTGGTTGGTCCTCTTCCACGTAACCGCTGATGCAACATGGTCAAACCTTCCAATCTCCGGCGCTTTCGTCGATATGCTGGTAAAGCTCGTTGCCTTCTCATCTGTCCCCGCTTCCGCTGTTCAAAACGGGGACACAGATGCAGCACAAGTCTTCCCGCCTTTCCAAACATTGGCGGCAGATGGTCGCTTAGGGTCACCGCTTGAAACAGCAGAACCAATTGCGCTCAACGAAATTGACGTCGTGACGCCAACCAGCAAAACACCACCCGGTTTTTACGGCAAAGCAGAAAGCTTGATTGCGTTCAATTTGATGGGACAAGATACATCCTTTGAGGCCCTTAAACCAGCAGAGCTTTTGCCGGACGCCACCATCACAGAAATAAGCGGTGATATCGCGACAGACTTACGCCCAATATTCTTCACTTTGGTGATGATCTTATTGCTCGTTGATGCAGCCGTGGTTGCCGCCATGGCGGGGCTGTTCAACCGCAATGTCACCAAACGTATGCGCATGACGGCTGCCAGTGCTTTTGTGATCATCACCGCCTCCACCTTGGTGCTCTCAACAGACACTGCCCACGCACAAGATGGCGACGGCGAAAACGGCGTTCCTTTCGATGTCACACTGACCACCCGTCTTGCCTATGTGATAACCGGCGAAGCAGAGGTTGATGAAATTAGTCGCGCGGGTCTTTTTGGCCTTACTAATTATATCTCTCTTCGCACAGCCCTAGAACCCGGCCCGCCAATTGGGCTTGATCTTTCCAAAGATGAACTGACCTTCTTCCCACTGATTTATTGGCCCGTAACGGAAACCGCTGCAACGCCTGATGCAGCGACCATGGCGCGTGTTGATGCTTTCATGAAACAAGGCGGCACCGTCATTTTTGATACCCGTGACCAGATAGAACGCGGCATTGGCGCAAACACGGCCGCAAACGGTAAACTGCGTGAAATCGTCGCAAGCCTCGATGTGCCACCTCTTGAGCCGGTGCCCGCAAACCATGTTTTAACGCGTGCCTTCTACCTGCTTCAAGATTTCCCTGGTCGTTGGATCGGCAGTCCCCTTTGGGTGGAAGCGATTGATGACCAGAATAAAGGCAATGAAGGAACCCGCTCGCAAGCTGATGGTGTTTCTTCGATTTTGATCACAGCCAATGATTTTGCAGGCGCATGGGCAACCGACGACAACGCCAATCCGCTGCTTCCAACATCGCCAGATGATCCACAGCAACGCATCTACGCCTTCCGCACGGGTGTTAACATCGTCATGTATACACTCACGGGTAATTACAAAGCAGATCAAGTGCACATCCCTGCCCTGCTGGAACGGTTGGGACAATAATGAACTGGCGTCTTGATTTTGCACCCCTACTCGACTGGCCTTTCATCGCAGCCTTCGCGGCCGCTGCTTTGGCGCTTGGGTGCCTGTTACTCTTCACCCGCACCCGTGGCGCGTTAATTCGCGTGCTTGCGCTCAGCTTTGGCCTTTTGGCGCTGCTTAATCCTGAATTTGTTCAAGAAGATCGCGAACCGCTGACCAGCGTTGCCGCCGTGGTGGTCGATCGTTCCAATAGCCAGAGCCTCGGCAACCGCAAAGCGCAAACCGATGAAGTGGTTGAAGCACTCAAAGCCCGCCTTGCTTCAATCAAGAACCTAGAAACCCGCATCATCGAAACCGATGGACGGGATAAATCACGGGCAGGCACAACGCTGTTTAGTGAATTAGAACGTGGCCTCTCCGATGTGCCACCAGACCGGATTGCTGGCGCTATCGTCATCTCTGATGGTCAAGTGCATGACACACCAAAGGAACGTGAATCGCTAGGCTTCGACGCCCCCCTTCATGCCGTTCTAACGGGCGAAGACGAAGAGTTCGACCTGCGGCTCGTCCTCACAGAAGCGCCACGCTTTGGCATTGTGAACGAAGAAAAGAGTATCAAGTTCCGCGTTGAAGCAACGCCAAATGCCAATGTCTCAACCGCCCGTGTCAAAATCCAACTAAACGGCGACCAATCGGCCACAGAAACCGTGCCCATTGGTCAAGACATCGAACTTGCAATCAACATTGAGCGCGGCGGTAAGAACATTTTGGAAATCACGGTGGAAGAGCTTGAAGGTGAGCTGACCACCATCAACAACAACGCCATTCAAACCATCCAAGGTATTCGCGAGAATTTGCGCGTGCTCTTGGTATCTGGTGAGCCACATCCAGGTGAACGCACTTGGCGTAACCTGCTCAAGTCCGATGCAACAGTCGACCTCGTCCACTTCACGATTTTACGCCCGCCAGAAAAACAAGATGGCACGCCAATCAACCAACTCTCCCTGATTGCATTTCCAACGCGCGAATTGTTCTCGGTTAAAATCAACGAATTCGATCTGATCATCTTTGATCGTTATAAACGCCGAGGCGTGTTGCCGATCCTTTATTTCGATAATATTGCCCGCTATGTGCAGGAGGGTGGCGCGATCTTGATTGCGGCGGGTCCAGACTATGCTGACAGCACCTCAATCTACCAAACACCGCTCGCACCCGTTCTTCCGGCAGAGCCAATCGGCAGCGTTTTTGAAGACCCCTTCCATGCCAAAGTCACCAAGGAAGGTTTTCGCCATCCGGTAACAAGAAATTTGGAAGGCGCTAAATCAAATCCACCCAAATGGAGCCGTTGGTTTAGAAGCGTTGATGTTGAAAACCCGCGCGGCAATGTGGTGATGGAAGGCGAGGACGAACGCCCGATCCTTATTTTAAACCGTGAAGAAGAAGGCCGCGTCGCCTTGATGTTATCAGATCATTCTTGGCTTTGGGCACGCGGCTTTGAAGGCGGCGGCCCTCATGTTCAATTGCTGCGCCGTCTTTCTCATTGGTTGATGAAAGAGCCGGACCTTGAAGAAGAAGCCCTGCGCGGCTTTGCCAAAGGCGATGACTTGGTTATTGAACGTCAAACCATGGCAGAGCCATCAGCTGAACAAACAGGCAGCAATGCAAACACAACGGTTCAAGTCACAACACCAACAGGTGAAACGATTGACCTTGCCATGCAAGATGTTGATGAAGGCTTGCGTCAAGGAACATTAGAAACGCCCTCGCCGGGTCTTTATGAAATCGTTGATGGTGACTTGAAAACACTGGCCCACATTGGCCCACCAAATCCGAAAGAATTTTTGGATGTGGTCTCGACATCTGAGTTGATCGCACCGCTGGTCGCAGAAACAAATGGCCGCGTTATTCGCGCAGCAGACCGTATCCCCCGCGTTTTGGCGCTCAAAGGCGGTGGCGACAATCGCTCCTTAGGAGGCCGTGATTGGCTTGGTTTGAAAATGACCGATGCATCCATTTTGAAAGGCGTGAACCGTCTGCCACTCTTTGCAGGTTTGCTTGGTCTTGCGCTCTTGCTCGGCGCGTTTGCGACCATGTGGTACCGCGAAGGCCGCTAAAGATCAGCGCAGGCCACCACACCATAAGCACCTTGATCTGTGCCGAATGCGAGGCTCTTACCATCCTTTGAAAACGCAACCGATGTCACCGCACTGCCAAGCCCTTGAGCCACTGGTGAGAGCGCACCATCTTCGCGAACCAAGGTAACATCCCCCTCATAATTGCCCGTCAAGATGACGCTTTTTGTGGGGTGCCAACTAAGCTGAGACAAGGCAACATTAGAGTTTAATGGCCATTGAACAGCCCCTTGACCAATTGGACCATCCTTGGTCGCAAAGGGCCAGATCACCACGACATTAGAACCCGAGGTTGCCAAAGCCGTGCCTTTTGGGTTCCAAGACATGGACTTGATGCGGGTTGGATAACCGCCCATCCGGCCATGTTTTTTATTGTCTGCCCGCCAAACATGAAGCGCGTTTTCTTGCATAGAAGTTACGACGAAATCACCACGCGGCGACCATGTTATCGGGCCATGCGCGCCAAGCCATTCGTACTCATCAGGCGTTTCACGATCTGTGCCAACCCAATAGACACTCGCGCCATTGTTGCGGCTTGCAGCAAGCTTTCTACCCTTCGGCCCAAAACACAATCCACCGACAGAACCGGAGGCTTGGTATTGGCGTTCAATTGTGCGTTCGCGATTAGCACCATCCGGCATGACAACGAAGATTTTACGCCCATCCGCAAAAGCAATCCCGCCCCATGAAGATGTTGCTAGCTGGTCGAAAAAGCGTCCGAACTGTTCGAAGACTACGGTTTGCGTTCCATCAGCTGCAGTTGAAACAA
>CAZKKW010000043.1:0-17797 GCA_964553335.1 uncultured Hyphomicrobiales bacterium
ATAACCGACAATATTATGCGCCACTTTGCTTCATGGTCGGCATGTTTTCTGCCGCTATTTTCTTCCTCTAAAAAGAACTAATCAACATGTGATCAATTGCTGCTTTACCTTAGATTAGAAAAGTTCTAAACTGATATGAATTGCAGATCGTACGACATGCGCTTATATGCTTTGTTAGCCGATTAACTTGCCAGATTGACGTATCGCATTGATGCGCGCACCAAAGAGGAACTGAGATATGTTCATTCAAACAGAAGAAACACCAAATCCAGCGACCTTAAAATTCTTGCCAGGCATCGTTGTTTTGCCATCAGGAACAGTGGATCTGCGCAAAGGGGATGATCTGTCCAATGCGCCGCTTGCGATGCATTTGTTTGAAGTTGATGGCGTTGAGGCTGTCTTTTTTGGCTACGATTTCATTACCATCACAAAAAATCCCAGCATGCCGTGGCCACATCTAAAACCGGCGGTTCTTGGTGCGATCATGGAACACTTCATGGCGGGCCAGCCGGTTGTGCTTGAAAATGCACAGATAGAAGGTGGCGACGAAGAAGAGTTTTTTGAAGAAGCAGATACTGAGATCGTCAACACGATCAAAGAACTTCTCGAAACCCGCGTGCGCCCTGCTGTTGCTCAAGATGGCGGCGATATCACGTTTCATGGCTACAAAGATGGCACCGTTTACTTGAACATGCGCGGCGCCTGTGCCGGATGCCCATCCTCTTCCGCGACCCTTAAGCACGGCATCCAGAACTTGCTAAAACACTTCATTCCGCAAGTACAATCAGTAGAGCCATACGGGCAACAACCTACTTATTAGAGCCTAATTTAGCGACGTTTGTAACAAACAGTTAGACCTTAAGGGCTTCCATGCGCTGAAAAACGCGCTAAGAAATAACCATGGTTCAACTTTCAATAGACACATCTAACGTTAATTGTGCCGTGCACCTGATGGTGCACGATGGACCATCTTGTGAAATTTCAGATGAGATAGGACGCGGCCACGCAGAACGGTTGATTGGCATGATTGACCACGTCTTGAATGAATGTGGCCTTTCTCCAAACGACATTACTAAAATTGCCGTTACAATCGGGCCCGGTTCGTTCACAGGCGTTCGGGTGGGTTTGGCAGCCGCCCGTGGCTATGCGGCGGCCCTCAATATCCCAGTGGTCGGCATCTCATCGCTAAAGGCGCTTTCAAAAAAGAATAACGCTGGTGGTTCCACCCTCGTGATACTGGATGCAAAGCGCGACCAATATTATACAGAATTGTTTGAAGAGCACGGCGCATCCATTGATGGGCCAACCCTTTATACCAAGGGCGATGAATTGCCTGAAGCATGGCATCAACAAGCAACCTTGGCGCTTATTGGCACGGGTGCAGATGCCATCGCATCGCAGCTTCCAAATGCGTCCATTGTAAGCCATGACGCAGCACCCGCCATCGCCGATGTTGCCCTATTGGGCAAATCATTGGAACCTGATGCAGCGCTGCCAAAACCGCTATATTTGCGGGCGGCAGATGCCAAACCGCAAAACCCAGATAAGATTATCGCACGGGTGTCCTCATGATTTGGTCATTTGGCGCAGGTGATATTGTGGTGGAAGGCGCGCGCACGAGCCACGCATCAAAATTAGCCAGTATCCACAAAGATTGTTTTCCGAGAGGATGGACAGCTTCTGAATTTATTCACCTGCTTGAAAGCGACACAGTGCGCGGCCTACAGGCCCGTCGACCCTCCACGATGTTCTTACCAGCAAGCCAAGACCCGCGCGGCTTTGTACTTACCAGAA
Source organism: uncultured Hyphomicrobiales bacterium (assembly GCA_964553335.1). Classification (GTDB taxonomy): domain Bacteria; phylum Pseudomonadota; class Alphaproteobacteria; order Rhizobiales; family JACESI01; genus JACESI01. The sequence continues at coordinate 1,795 of CAZKKW010000043.1, forward strand.
TTGCGGGCGACGAAGCTGAGATACTCTCGATCGGTGTTGCCAAAAGCGCACGCCGTTATGGTTTGGGTAAAGCTCTTATGCGGGCGGTGATGAGTGATCTATATGCAGACCGTATTCCGACTCTATTTTTAGAAGTTGATGAGACGAATGAGGCAGCAATCAAGCTCTACCAAGGTCTTGGATTTAACCAAGTTGGTGAGCGAAAAGCCTATTATTCGGCCCAAGATGAAGGACAAAACGGGGGAAATGACGAGGGGTCACGAACACGAGCGCTTGTCATGCGGTGCGATCTTAGCTAATCCGTAGCCCAAGAAGATTTAGGTGCTCAGTTCAGCGTTTCAACAACGGTCAAATGTGACATGACAGCGGATAAAAACTTATCACTGGAAGATCAATGCGTTGCTAAAGGCATGCGCATGACCGAACAGCGCCGCATTATCGCCCGCGTGCTGGAAAGCGCTCATGACCACCCCGACGTGGAAGAGCTTTATCGCCGGTCTGTGAAGGTCGATGACAACATCTCAATCTCTACCGTTTATCGCACGGTCAAATTATTCGAAGACGCAGGCATTATTGAACGTCATGATTTTCGCGACGGACGCTCGCGCTATGAAACCGTGCCGGAAGAACACCATGACCATTTGATTGATCTTCGATCCGGCAAAGTGATCGAGTTCAACAATGAAGAGATCGAAAAACTGCAAGAAGTCATTGCGCGGGAATTGGGCTTTAAGCTGGTCGATCACAGGCTGGAGCTTTACGGCGTTCCGCTTGATAAGCTAGAATCGACTGATTAAACGGATCAACCGTTTCGAGGAGCCAAACAATGATCGCCTCGTGTCGTGCATGGCTCACCATATTCTGCCTCATTGCGATGACCTTGCCTTTGATCCCGCTCCAGTGGTTCTTCAATAAAACCAACAATCCTCTACGCCGTAAGCTTCCGCTTCTATGGCACCATATGGCCGCTTCCCTCGTTGGTTTAAAGGTACATGTTAAAGGGGAAATAAGCGTTGAGCGCCCGCTTTTGCTCACCGCAAACCATGTATCATGGCTTGATATTGTCGCGCTTAGTGTTGCCGGACCCGTGTCGTTCATTGCCAAGCAAGAAGTTTCCAAATGGCCAGCCTTTGGCATGCTTGCAAAACTTCAGCGTACCGTTTTCGTCAACCGCGAAAATCGCAGCGCAACGGGTGAGAAAACCAGTGAGATTGCAAACCGTCTTCATGAAGGCGACGCCATGGTGCTTTTTCCTGAAGGAACATCAACCTCCGGCGTCCATGTCAAACCGTTCCGCTCCGCCCTTTTGGGTGCTGTTCAAAAAGCGGCAGGCGGTGGCGAGACAATCCATGTGCAACCAGTTGCCATTGCTTACACACATATAAGCGGCATGCCAGCGTTCATAGATGAGCGCGATTTCACCGGATTTTATGGCGATATGGACCTTGTTTCCAGCCTTTGGCCTATCTTGAAAGAAGGCGCGATTGACGTCACCATCTGTTTTGGTGAACCAATTATCGCCGATGGAACAACTGACCGGAAACAATTGTCGTTTACCTTAGAAGAACGTGTGAGAAGCTTAAAATCAGACGCTTTTGCGATTAAATCGTAATCGCGCGCAAAATTGATCAAAGAAAATGCCTCAAGTTTCTTGCCTATTGTGCGAAAAAAGTGAATCAGTGTCGGCTGATGACTAAACTAGGTTTTTGCGCTTAAATGAGCCAGAAATTGACGTCAAAGCGATCATTGGCAGACACATAGCAAGAAGCACGAGAAGCAATTGAGCGATAGCGAAAAACAAGAGAGCAAAAAGGTCTTCATTAAGACCTATGGCTGTCAAATGAATGTCTATGACACCACCCGCATGGCAGATAGCCTTGGCGGTGAAGGCTATTCACAGACAGATCAGATTGAAGATGCTGATCTTGTGCTCCTAAACACGTGCCATATTCGCGAAAAAGCGGCTGAAAAAGTCTATTCCGACCTTGGCCGCATCCGCCAGACGAAAGAACGTCGCGCGAAACTGGGTAAAGACACGATGGTCGGTGTTGCGGGCTGTGTGGCGCAAGCGGAAGGTGCGGAAATTCAACGCCGCGCGCCCATCGTCGATTTGGTGGTTGGTCCGCAGAGCTATCATAAATTACCGGGCCTTGTTTCAAAGGCTGCTAATCCGCTTGAAGCAAAAAACTTGGTCGAAACCGAGTTTCCAAGCGAAGATAAATTTGACCACCTGCCAGCCCCAACACGCCGCCAGATTACATCGCGAGGGGCTGCGGCCTTTCTGACAGTGCAAGAGGGCTGCGATAAGTTTTGCGCCTTTTGCGTGGTGCCTTACACACGGGGTGCGGAAGTCTCTCGGTCGCGCGTACAAATTTTAGAAGAAGCCCACACATTGGCTGAAAACGGCGTTCGCGAAATCACGCTCCTTGGCCAAAACGTCAATGCGTGGCACGGCGAAGATGCAAGCGGTAAAAGCATCGGGCTTGGCGACCTTCTTTTTGACCTTGCAAAAATTGATGGCCTCGATCGTCTTCGCTACACCACCAGCCATCCAAACGATATGGATGACACGCTGATTGCAGCGCACCGCGATCTTGAGAGCTTAATGCCTTATCTGCATTTGCCTGTACAAAGTGGGTCGGACAATATTTTAAAAGCCATGAACCGACGCCATACGCGCGATGATTATTTCCGCGTGATTGACCGTATTCGTGACGCCCGCAGTGACATTGCGTTATCGGGTGATTTCATTGTTGGCTTCCCCGGTGAAACAGACCAAGACTTTGAAGATACGATGGATTTGGTCCGGCGTGTAACGTACACGTCCGCTTATTCCTTCAAATATTCACCGCGCCCCGGTACACCCGCCGCTGATATTGAAACACAAGTTGATGAAGCGGTAAAAAGCGAACGCCTTCAAGCTCTGCAAACGCTCCTAACCGAGCAGCAGCGTGCCTTTAATCGTTCTTGCGAAGGTAGCACCATGTCGCTTCTATTGGAGCGCAAAGGTCGGTTTGATGGCCAATTGGTTGGCCGCTCTCCTTGGCTGCAACCAGTTCAAGTTGAAGCGCCGGAAAGCATGATCGGACAAATTGCCACTGTTCATATTTCCAAGATTGGTACAAACTCACTATTTGCGACCCTGCTTGATGAGCACAAAGCGTTGGAGGCTGTTTGACAACCGAGCTTGAAGAGACAGAACGGATCATTGCATTTGACGACAACCGTCTCGCAATGGACCTATTTGGCCAATACGACCAAAACCTTGCCATTATAGAACAACGCATCGGCGTGGAAGCGATTACCCGCGGCAACCAAGTTGTATTGCGTGGTTCTGAAGATGCCTGTGATCACGCCCATCGCACGCTTGAAGTGCTCTATGAGCAACTCACCAATGGCCGCACCATTGATCCAGGTGAGATTGAAGGCACCTTGCGCATGATTGATGCGGAAAAAAGCCAGCTCACCCTGCCAACATTGGAGAAAAAGTCGAAGGTCAAGTTTGCGCAAATTTCAACGCGTAAGAAAACCATTATTGCCCGCACTAAAACGCAGGACGAATATATTCGCGCCATGAACAAGAAAGAACTTGTTTTCGGTGCTGGCCCTGCGGGTACGGGTAAAACTTATCTTGCTTGCGCCTATTCAGCCAGCCTACTGGAACGTGGCGAAGTTGACCGGATTATTTTGACCCGCCCAGCTGTTGAAGCAGGCGAACGCCTTGGCTTTTTGCCAGGCGACATGAAAGAAAAGGTCGACCCCTATCTGCGCCCGCTTTATGACGCTTTGCACGACATGATGCCGCCAGAACGGGTGGAACGGGCGCTGGCAACAGGCATGATTGAAATTGCACCGCTTGCTTTTATGCGCGGGCGCACGCTCACCAATGCGGCGGTAATTTTGGATGAAGCGCAAAATACGACCTCTATGCAAATGAAAATGTTTTTGACCCGCCTTGGTGAAGGATCAAAAATGTTCATCACCGGTGACCCCAGCCAAATTGACCTGCCGCGTGGTGTGTCCTCTGGCCTTGTTGAATCTTTGCGTGTTCTAAAAGGCGTTAAAGGCATCAAACAAATTCACTTTGGCGCAGAAGATGTTGTGCGCCACGAATTGGTTGGCCGTATCGTCAATGCTTATGACGACGATGCAAAACACAAAGCGCGCATGGAAAAGCGGGATGACGACTGAGGCTCCCCTGCATCAAATACGGTTAGAGCTGGACGCTCGCATTGACGCTGGAGAATGGGAACAACTTTCCAAGCTTGAAGCGATGGCATCAGAGGCTTTTCAGGCCATTTTGACGCAGAAGCAATTTTTCATGGCAAAGACTGTGTTGAATGGCTCTGAAGTCAGTCTGCTTTTTACGGATGATGCCAGCATCAAGACCATCAACAATGACCATCGCGGCCAAAATAAACCGACCAATGTGCTCTCTTTCCCCCAACACCCCCCTGATGCAGGCCGATTCGGACCATATCTTGGGGATTTGGTGTTTGCATCTGAAACAATTATTCGCGAAGCTGCTCTTGAGAAAAAGCCTTTAGTGCACCATCTACAGCACTTGATGGTGCATGGATTTCTGCATTTAGTTGGCTATGATCATGAAACTGATATAGAAGCAGAAGAGATGGAATCACTCGAAGTGAAAATCTTAGAGCAACTGCAAATACCAAACCCTTATGATCTGCCGGATGATGGGCAATAATAAACAATGACCGACGAAGCGTCTTCAAAGAAGGCACCCCCAAGCAAACAAGACCCCGTTCTTGACGACGAACCTGAGTCGGTCAACGCATCTGAGCTAGATGCGGCACCCAAGACAACCTTGTTGCAGCGGCTTAAAGGCATGCTGCCTTTCAGAAAAAACGTGAGCTTGCGCCAAGACCTCGAAGTGGTTTTAGGGCAAGGCGATGCTGATTTAACATTCTCGCCTGAAGAACGGGCGATGCTTTCAAATATTCTGGCCCTTCGTGAAGTGCGCGCTGATGACATTATGGTGCCCAGAGCCGATATTGATGCGGTGGATTTCAGCATTACGCTTGGCCAAATGATCTTCTTGTTTGAGGAAGGCCGCCACTCACGCATGCCAGTTTATCGTGAAACGCTCGATGACCCGGTCGGAATGGTGCATGTGAAAGACGTGATGGCTTTCATCATGGCGCAGGCAGAACAAAACCCACAGGATGACGGTAAGCCTTTGCGCAATGACGTGATTGATTATGATTTGAGTAATGTGGATTTAACCCAAACCCTCGATGAAGTTGAAATTTTGCGACCAATCCTCTTCGTTCCGCCTTCTATGCCGGCTTCCGATATTTTTGCGAAAATGCGAACAACCCGTACGCAAATGGCGCTTGTGATTGATGAATATGGTGGCACAGACGGTCTTGTCTCAATGGAAGACGTGGTTGAGGCAATTGTTGGCGATATTGAAGATGAGCATGATGATGAAGAAGAGGCTCAAATCACGCAAGAAAATGAAACAACTTGGTCTGCAGATGCCCGTGCACCGCTGGAAGATGTGAGTGAGGCTTTGGGCATCTCTGTGGATGTGAAAGCGGACGATGATGTCGACACATTAGGTGGCCTGCTCTTTTCAGAACTTGGCCGCATTCCGGTGCGTGGCGAAGTTGTGCGTGCGCTCGGCAGCTTTGACTTTGAAATTGTCGAAGCTGATTCACGACGCATTAAAAGCGTTCGCATCATCAAAGCAAAGGCTGCTGCAAAGCGCCGTCGCCGTCGTTCGCAAGAGATGGAACGCGTCGACAATTCGACCAACGATGAAAAATCGGGACAGTAATATGCTCGCAGGTTTTCGACAAACTGCCAATCGCTTGATTTTATTGCCGAAGAAATGGACGATTTTATTAGCGTTCGTCATTGGTGCGATGTCAGCCCTTGGCCAAGCGCCGTTCCACTTTTTCCCTTTGTTATGGATCACCTTCCCTTTGCTTGTGCTTCTGCTTGATGGCGCTGTGCCATCTTTTGACGATCGAGGATTGTCGCGCGTCATGCCAGCGTTTTGGATCGGGTATAGCTTTGGCTTTGGTTATTTCGTCGCTGGCCTTTGGTGGTTGGGCTCTGCGTTTTTGGTCGATGCTGACACCTTTGCTTGGCTTTTGCCCCTTGCTGTGATCGGCCTCCCCCTTTTCCTTGCCATATTCTTTGGATTGGCAACAGCGCTCGCACGCACCTTTTGGCAAGATGGCTGGGGACGTGTTGTCATGCTTGCGGTCAGTTTCTGCTTTTTTGAATGGGTTAGAGGAACAATCCTAACTGGGTTTCCTTGGAACACCTTGGGATATTTGCTGGCACCAAACGATATAATGATGCAAGCAATTTCACTTGTCGGTGTCTATGTTTATGGCTTTTTGGCAGTACTGATTTTTACCGCGCCGGTGTTGATTTTTGATCAACCAGACGAAGGACCAAAGAGCAACAAAGCATTTTTCGTTGCCGTATCCATTCTTTTTGTCTCGATGATCGGATTTGGCGTGTTGCGATTGTCGGAAGCAAAGGATGAATTTGTCGCGGGTGTTCAGCTCAGAATCATTCAACCAAATATTCCCCAAAAAGATAAATTCAAACCGGAGAAAGCGGCGGAAATCGTCGAGCGCTATCTCGACATGTCATCGCGGAGCACGAGGCCGGGTGATTTAGGTCTGTTATCCACAACTCATTTGATATGGCCAGAGTCGGCATTTCCCTTCTTTTTGACAGAAAACCCAAATGTTTTGTCAGCGATTGATAAACTTTTACCAACCGGCACAACACTCTTAACAGGCGCTGTAAGAGCCGATCCAAAACGTGCGGGGCAAGACAAAAGAAAAGTCTACAACTCTTTGTATACCATATCACACACAGGTGAGATCAAAGACGCGTATGACAAAGTTCATCTTGTTCCTTTTGGTGAATATTTGCCATATCAAGATATTTTAGAAAGCTTTGGTTTATTAGCTTTGGTGCAAACACCAGGTGGATTTACAGCAGGATCGAGACGCCGCGCAGTTGAAACACCCAATGCGCCTCCATTTTTACCAATGATTTGCTATGAGATAGTTTTCCCATTCCAAGTATCAAAAGCAAATAATAATTTAAATGTAGAATGGATTTTAAATATTACCAATGATGCTTGGTTTGGATTAACACCAGGTCCACACCAACACTTTCATCAAACTAAAGTAAGAGCTGTTGATGAGGGTTTGCCTGTGGTTAGAGCGGCAAACAATGGAATTTCATCTGTCATAGACGGGTATGGACGCGTCCAACAAAGCCTTCGATTGGGGGAAAGTGGAATCATTGACGCCAAATTGCCCGTAAAAGTTGTATTATTGTCGAACTCTGATATAAAACAACTTCTGTTTTGGATAATCATCTTTAGCGCGTTCTTATTAATTAGCGTCAAAAGTGTGGTTAGACGCAGGTAGGCAACAAAGATTTATACGTCCAATTTTCGCTTGCTTCAAACCTAGCAACTGGGTTTATTCAATCGTATTATGGATTAAAACTGTTATACAGCAGTGGCAATCTATCTACGGATATGCGTATGCGGATACATAGTGAGAAAGGCCATTAGCAAATGGCGGGCAAGAAAAAACCAAACCCAATTGACATACATGTAGGTAGTCGTGTTCGACTGCGTCGCATGATGACCAATATGAGCCAAGAAAAACTGGGTGAACATCTCGGCATTACGTTCCAACAAATACAAAAATATGAAAAAGGTACAAACCGGATTGGTGCAAGCCGTCTGCAAAGCATTTCGAGCGTCTTGCAGGTTCCTGTTTCTTTTTTCTTTGATGGTGCCCCTGGCCCAACAGGCGCGCCAAGCACTTCTGGTATGGAAGAAAACTCTTCAACTTATATGGTGGAATTTTTATCAAGCCCTGAGGGCTTGCAGCTTAATAAGGCGTTTTCTCGCATCCCAGATGCGAAGGTTAGACGCCGTATCGTTGAATTAGTTCGGTCTCTCGCTGGCGACGAGGCCTAGAACCAAAAAATTTCGATCAAACTTATGGCTATAGCACCCTCGGCAACTTGACGCTGGGCACTATAATTGCCATGAGCTTTAACAGTGAAATATTGCGGTCAAATGAGATCCAATAAGAAAACAATTAAGGGGAATGCCGTGGCGCGGTCTACGTATCTTTTTACAAGTGAATCTGTTTCCGAAGGCCATCCAGATAAAGTATCTGATCGTATTTCTGATACGATTGTGGACGCCTATTTCGATGCTGCCATTAAAGAAGGTTCTGACCCGTGGCAGGTACGCGTTGCGGCCGAAACGCTTACCACCACAAATAAAGTTGTTATTGCTGGTGAAGTGCGTGGTTCTGAAAGCATCACACACGACCTGATCGAGAATATCACACGCGACGCTATTAAAGACATTGGCTATGAACAAGATGGCTTCCATTGGAAGAATGCTGACATTGATGTGCTTTTGCACAGTCAATCAGCTGACATTGCGCAGGGCGTTGATGTTGGTGGTGTAAAGGAAAGTGACGAAGGCGAAGGCGCTGGCGACCAAGGCATCATGTTTGGTTATGCCAACAAAGACACAGACGTGTTGATGCCGGCGCCAATTCACTACAGCCACAAAATTCTTGAGCGTTTAGCGGAAGTTCGCAAAGACGGCACAGAGCCAACACTTGAGCCTGATTCAAAAAGTCAGGTCACTGTTGCTTATGAGGGTGGCAAGCCTGTTGGCGTTACATCAATCGTTTTATCGACGCAGCATTCTGATGAAAGCCAAACGTCAGCAGATATTCGTGCAATCGTTGAGCCTTACATCCGCGAAGTATTGCCGGGTGAATGGATTACAGACCAGACCGTATGGCATATCAACCCAACTGGTAAATTCGTCATCGGCGGACCAGATGGCGATTGCGGCCTAACGGGGCGCAAAATTATCGTTGATACCTACGGTGGTTACGCACCACATGGTGGCGGTGCTTTCTCTGGTAAAGATTCAACCAAGGTGGACCGTTCAGCCGCTTATGCTGCCCGCTATCTTGCAAAGAACGTTGTTGCAGCTGGTATCGCGCCATCATGCTCAATTCAATTGTCCTATGCCATTGGTGTCGCTCAACCGCTTTCAATCTATGTGGACATGGGTGGTGCTGGTGAAGTGTCAGAAGAAGCTTTGGAGCGTGTGCTTGGTCAGGTGATGGACTTGTCACCAACAGGTATCCGTAAACACCTTGATCTTAATAAGCCGATTTACGCACGCACAGCAGCCTACGGTCACTTCGGCCGCGCACCGGATGCGGATGGTGGTTTCTCTTGGGAGAAAACTGACCTTGTAGATGCGTTGAAAAAAGCGCTCTAATTACTGCATCACAACAACAGATTTTTCAGACCCCGGTTTGCAACTGGGGTCTTTTTACATTTAAGAAGCATGATGGACGAACAAGACGCTCCTGTTGATGACGAACGACTAAAGCGCGGCTTTTATGGCAGGCGCGCTGGCAAAGGCTTGCGCGGGCGGCAGGCTGAACTGATGGGGGATTATGATGGGCATCCGTTGACGCTATCTATTGCTGGCCCTTGTCCGCAAGATCTTCGAACTCTCTTTCCCACCAAGGTTTCAAGTGTATGGCTCGAAAGTGGTTTTGGTGGTGGCGAGCACCTTGTTCACCGCGCAAAAGAGAATCCCGACATTGGTTTCATTGGCATTGAGCCGTTTAGAAACGGCATGGCTCGTGCCTTACAAATGATTGAAGAAGAAGGCTTGCAAAATATTCGCCTTTATAATGATGAAGGTGGCCCTTTTCTTGACTGGCTACCAGCTTCCTCCCTCAGTGGCTATTACCTGCTTTATCCCGACCCTTGGCCTAAGAAGCGGCATTTCAAGCGCCGTTTCGTCAACACGGTCAATCTAGAACGCATCCAGCGTGTTTTGATTGATGGGTCAGAATTTCGCTGTGCGTCGGATATCGATTCCTATGTAGAGTGGACGATCGAACACTGCGCTGAAAATCCAGCGTTCAATTGGCTCAATGGCAGCGAAGAAAACGCGCTCACCCCGTGGGACAATTGGCCAAGTACGCGCTATGAAGCAAAAGCGTTACGCGAAGGACGCATACCTCGTTATCTAACGTTCAAGGTCAACGGATGACAATATGAACGAGCAAGAATTTAACGCCTTTTGTAAGACCATGAAAGCCAGCACCTATGTTGTCCAATGGGGCGGTGCTCATGTTTGGAAAATTGGCGGCAAGGTTTTTGCGATTGGCGGCATGGGGTCTAAAGGTGTCACCAATCCCAACATCCAAGCTGTTACCTTCAAGGTTACGCCGCTTTCCTACGATATATTGAAAGAACAAAAAGGCTTGCGCCCTGCCCCCTATCTCGCCTCGCGCGGCATGAAGTGGATGCAGCATTATGATGAGGGCGGTTTAAGTGATGATGACTTGAAAGCCTATATTGAGCGATCCTATGAATTGGTGGCTGCTAAATTGACCAAAAAACTGCGCGCGGAACTCGGCATAAACTGATTGTTGCGCTTAAGACGACTTCCTGTTATACAGCATCAACAACTCAATCACTTCATGTGAGAGTGGGCCAGCCGGACCCGCTCTTTTTTATTGCCAAAACACAATTGGTCGATTGGCAAAATCTAACTGGATTTAAATGGTAGAAGAGCAAACCAATCAGGCGGAAAACGAACCCCGAATCGTTAGCGAAACGGGTCTTGATGCGCGTGTGGCCCAAATTGTTGAGCCTGCCATTGAAGATCTTGGCTACCGCTTGGTGCGTGTGCGCATTTCCGGTCTTAATGGTATGACAGTGCAAATCATGGCAGAACGCCCAGACGGAACAATGGGTGTTCATGAATGTGAAGAGATTAGCCGCAATATTTCACCTGTACTTGATGCCGACGACCCGTTTAGCGGCAACTATCACCTAGAAGTTTCAAGCCCAGGTGTTGACCGCCCCTTGGTGCGTTCTGGTGATTTTGCCAGGTGGTCTGGCCATGTTGCGAAACTAGAATTGACTGTTCCTAGCAATGGTCGCAGACGCTATCGCGGCACGCTGCTTGGCACCAAGCAAGGCGAGCGCGGCACAGAAATTGGTATTGAATTACCCGATGCGCCAGAAGGCGAAGAACCAAAAGTCTGGCTCCCCCTCGACACAGTGGGTGAGGCTAAATTGATTATGACGGATAAATTGATGGAAGAGGCCGCACAAATTCTGCGCCCTTCTTAAAAGAGAAGACTGAGAGAGGAAAATCCAATGGCTGTTAGTGCAAACCGCCTTGAGCTACTTCAAATTGCTGATGCTGTTGCCCGTGAAAAGACAATTGATCGTGAAATTGTCATCACAGCAATGGAAGATGCGATCCAAAAAGCGGCTAAATCTCGCTACGGCGCTGAAACCAACATCAATGCGGAAATTGATCCGAAGTCGGGTGAAATTCGTCTACAGCGTTTGTTGGAAGTGGTTGATAATCTCGAAGATCCAACCATTCAAATCGACATCACCACAGCGCAGCAGCAAAATCCAGCAGCGACCCTTGGTGATTTTATTGGCGAACCTTTGCCGCCGCTTGATTTTGGCCGCATCGCCGCTCAATCCGCAAAACAAGTGATTGTCCAGAAAGTACGCGAAGCGGAGCGTGATCGTCAGTTTGACGAATTTAAAGATCGTATTGGTGAAGTCATCAACGGCACAGTGAAGCGTGTTGAATATGGCAATGTCATTGTTGATCTTGGCCGTGGTGAGGCAATTTTGCGCCGTGATGAACTCATCCCACGTGAAAACTTCCGTTATGGCGACCGTGTTCGTGCCTATTTGCAAGATGTTCGCCGTGAACAGCGTGGACCACAAATCTTCTTGTCCCGTAACGCGCCAGAATTCATGGCTAAATTGTTCGCACAAGAAGTGCCTGAAATTTATGACAACATCATCGAAATCCGTAACGTGGCGCGTGACCCAGGTTCGCGTGCGAAAATTGCTGTGATTTCAAATGATAGCTCAATTGACCCTGTTGGTGCTTGTGTTGGTATGCGCGGTTCTCGTGTGCAGGCCGTTGTGAACGAGCTTCAAGGCGAAAAAATCGACATCATTCCTTGGAACGATGATCAAGCGACATTCATCGTCAACGCGCTACAGCCTGCCCAAGTGGCAAAAGTGGTGATTGATGAAGATCAAAATCGTATCGAAGTGGTTGTTCCAGATGAGCAGCTCTCTCTCGCCATTGGTCGTCGTGGCCAAAATGTGCGTCTTGCTTCTCAGCTAACGGGTTGGGATATCGACATCTTGACTGAAGAAGATGAGAGCGAACGTCGTCAAAAAGAATTTGCTGAGCGCACGCAACTGTTTGCAGCAGCTCTTGATGTGGACGAAGTCGTCGCCCAGCTTCTCGCCTCTGAAGGCTTTGCCTCATTGGAAGAAATTGCCTATGTGGAACTTGATGAAATTGCTTTCATCGAAGGTTTTGATGATGACACAGCAACCGAGCTTCAGTCTCGCGCCAAGGAATATCTCGACAAGCGTGAGCAAGAACTCAACAATGAGCGTGTCGAACTTGGCGTTGAAGATGCGCTTTTACAAATTCCAAACATGACCATTGCGATGATGGTGGCACTTGGCAAAGACGACATGAAAACCGTCGATGATTTTGCTGGTTGCGTCGCAGATGACCTACTTGGTTGGACTGAACGTCAAGACGGCGAAGTAAAACGTTTCCCTGGCGCGCTGGAAAGTTTCGGCCTTACGCGTGAAGAAGCAGACCACATGATCATGACAGCCCGCTTGCAGGCTGGATGGATTACAGAAGAAGATTTAGCACCTCCAGCGGAAGAAGAAGCTGAGGCAGATGCAGAAGGAACTGAAGAGACAGAAGGAGACAACACAAAGGCCTAATGCTTAAATAGGATCAAGATCATTGGCACATAAGCATCGCAAAGGTGGCAGCACAAACGAGCGTGACACATCGGTTCCTGAAAGAACCTGCCTTGTTCACCGTGTTAGTCTACCGACAAATCAAATGCTGCGGTTTGTGCTCGATCCTGATAATATCGTTACACCTGATTTGAAAGGCAATTTGCCTGGACGTGGTGTGTGGATCACGGCAGAACGTAAAAACATTGACTTAGCGGTTAAAAAAGCGTTGTTTTCCCGTGGTTTTAAGCAAGATGCAAAAACAGACGAAAAACTTGGCGAACGGGTCGATATGCTCCTAGAGGCATCGGTTTTACAAGCGCTAAGTTTGGCTCAAAAATCGGGTTTGGTAACGGTCGGCCTTGAAAAAGTGCTGGAAGTTACCGCGAAGAAGGGACTGGGCGCTTTGTTTTTTGCAAGTGATGGATCCGCTGGATCGATCGGCAAAGTGAAGTCAAAACTGCGGTATAATGATCGCGCAGCAGACATTGAGATTCATCAAAGTTTGCGATCAGAACAATTGGACTTGGCCTTTGGGCGAACAAATGTGATACACGCAGCACTAAGAGATGGTGGTATAACTGAGTTATGCCTTAAAAACACAAGACGGCTAGAGCGGTTTCGCTCCTTGCCAAAAGAAGAAAATGAAGAAATAACAATGGCTTAAAATGTTTTATCCATTGTAGCAGTTTGAAAAGAGTGACAGAACGTATGAGCGATACTAACGAACCAGGCGATGAAAAAGGCGGCGAAGGCAAGAAAACGCTGTCCTTAAAGCGTGGCGGCAACACAGTTCGTCAGAGCTTTTCGCATGGGCGCAGCAACACAGTTGTTGTCGAAAAGAAGCGTCGACGCTTTTCTGCGCCTGGCAGCGCACCCACAAGTGATGCGGCTCCTGCAGCAGAGGCTCGCCCAGCGGCAGCGTCAAAACCAGCGCCTGCTACTGCTAAACCAGTTGTGGAAACCAAGCCTGCTGCTCGCGCACCTCAACCTGCACAAAATACCGGAAATACCGGCTCTACCATTTTGCGCCAGCTCTCAAACGACGAGCAAGAAGCCCGTGCAAAAGCATTGGCCTTTGCCCGCGAACGTGAAGAAGAGCGCAAAGAAAAAGACGTTGCGGCTGAACGCGAGCGTCAACAACGTGCGGAAGCTGAACGCTTAGCTATTGAAAAGCGCAAAGAAGAGGAAGCGCGCGAAAAAGCTGAAGAAGAAGCCCGTCTGGCTGAAGAGCAAGCCCGTGCTGAAGAAGAAGCATCAAAAGCTGCGATGACTGCGGAAGCAAATCCGGCGGCACCTGCAACAAAACGCGCACCTGAAGAGCGTGGCGGTGGACGCAAGGATGCTGATGAAGGAAAAGGCGGCCTCAAAGCGTATGAGCGTCCAAACAAAGCAGCTGAACCAAAACCAACACGCCGCACGAATGAACGTCGTCGCGGCAAGCTAACACTTTCAAATGCGTTGGATGATAGTGAACGCGAAAGATCACTCGCGTCGATCAAGCGTCAACGTGAGCGCGAAAAAGCGCGGGCGGCAGCAAAAGCGCCGCGAGAAAAGATCTCTCGCGAAGTTGTTATTCCTGAAACCATCACCATTGCAGAACTCGCCAACCGTATGGCGGAACGTTCTGTTGATGTAATCAAGATGCTGATGCAACAAGGCCAAATGCTGAAGGCAAGCGACATTATCGATTCAGATACTGCGCAGCTCATTGCCGAAGAAATGGGCCACAAAGTAACCCGTGTTGCTGAGTCCGATGTTGAAGGCAGCTTGTTTGACGATGTTATTGTCAATGAAGATGATCCAAACGCCACATCGCGCCCGCCAGTGGTGACCATTATGGGTCACGTTGACCATGGTAAAACATCACTACTTGATGCGCTTCGCAATGCAAATGTTGTCTCGGGTGAAGCCGGTGGCATTACGCAGCATATTGGTGCTTACCAAGTGGAAAATAACGGCGCGAAAATCACCTTTATTGATACACCAGGCCACGCAGCCTTTACGGCAATGCGCGCACGTGGTGCGCAATCAACGGATATCGTGATCCTCGTGGTTGCAGCCGACGATGGTGTGATGCCGCAAACGATTGAGGCGATCAACCACGCGAAAGCGGCGGAAGTGCCAATGATCGTTGCGGTCAATAAAATCGACAAACCGGCTGCTGAACCAAGCCGTGTGCGCAATGAATTGTTGCAACATGAAGTGTTTGTGGAAAGCATGGGCGGTGAAGTGCAAGAGGTGGAAGTGTCCGCCCTTAAAGGCACCAACCTTGATCAATTGCTTGACGCCATCACGTTGCAAGCTGAAATTCTTGACCTTAAGGCCAATGCCGAAACAATCGCGCAGGGTACTGTGGTTGAAGCCAAGCTTGATAAAGGCCGCGGCCCTGTTGCCACTGTTCTTGTTCAAGGTGGCACATTGAAAGTTGGCGACATTGTTGTTGCTGGCGCACAATGGGGTAAAGTTCGCGCGCTTGTTGATGATCATAATAATCAGGTCAAAGAGGCTGAACCTTCCAAACCTGTTGAAGTGCTAGGCTTTAACGCAGCGCCTGAAGCGGGTGACCGTTTGGCGGTTGTTGAAGATGAGGCGAAAGCCCGTGAGATTACTGAATATCGTGAACGTGCAAATCGTGACAAGGCGATGGCCAAACTCACAACACAGCGCGGCTCATTGGAGCAAATGCTCAATCAGCTTCAAACATCCGAGATGCAGCACTTCCCATTGCTTGTTAAAGGCGATGTGCAGGGTTCTATCGAAGCTATTATCGGCGCGATTGATAAACTTGGTACCGAAGAAGTATCCGGCCAAGTCATTCACTCAGCTGTTGGTGGTATCACCGAGAGCGATGTGACCTTGGCGGCAGCGTCTAATTCTCCAATCATCGGCTTTAATGTTCGTGCGAACAAACAAGCCCGCGACCTGGCAGAAGCTGAGGGCATCGAAATTCGTTACTACAACATTATCTACGACCTAGTTGATGATGTGAAAGCGGCGATGTCCGGTCTTCTTAGCCCTGAGCGTCGTGAGACATTCATTGGTAACGCTGAAATCCTTGAAGTGTTCAACATTTCCAAGGTTGGTAAGGTTGCTGGTTGTCGCATCACAG
>CAZKKW010000044.1:0-1824 GCA_964553335.1 uncultured Hyphomicrobiales bacterium
CCATCATCCAAGAACACATCAATATGCGGGATCACGTTAAACGCGATACGCTTGGTGAAAGCTTCGTTCTCGATAGGGTCAGACACAAAAACAGCGCGAGACTGAGTGAAGAGCTCGTCGCCACCCTTTTTGCCAGCGCCAGAAACAGATTGGTACGTTGAAACAACAACCCGCTTGATTTTCGCTTTGTCATGCAACGGCTTGAGCGCCACCACAAGCTGAGCGGTTGAACAGTTCGGGTTTGCGATAATATTGCGCTTTGTAAAACCTGCTGCATCATCTGCGTTTACTTCCGGCACAATCAGCGGCACATCAGCATCATAGCGGAAAGCCGATGAATTATCGATAACAACACAACCCTGAGCGCCGATCTTTGGTGCATATTCTTTTGAGATAGAACCACCCGCTGACATCAAGCAAATATCCGTGTCAGAAAAATCATAATTTTCCAACGCCTTCACTTTGAGCGTTTTATCACCGTATGAAACTTCCGTACCCTGGCTACGGCGTGAAGCAAGTGGCACAACTTCGTCTGCTGGAAAGCCACGTTCGTGCAAAATATCGAGCATTTCACGGCCAACGTTACCGGTAGCGCCTGCGATGGCAATTTTAAAACCCATTATCTTCGTTCCTCTTATCACCTCTCCCAACCGCGCTTTGCCCTAAGGCATGAAGCGTTGATCCCCAGCTTCATCGCCGGAGAGAGGTCGGGTCAGAAGTGGGTGTTAGGTTTTCGTGGTGTTTTTCGTCTTTGTGGTGTTTGTCATAAACGCGCACGGTTTCGAAGACGTTGTAAACGTCATCGTTGAAACCGTTTTTGTTGTCTTCATTGCAACTGAAAAGCGCATAACATTTCCATCTAAAATTCGATGGCGCACTCTATGCCCGCTCCAAGCCCTGCTGTCAATTACACATAGAAGTTATCGAAGTTAGATAACGCAGAAGAACAGGTTAGATTTGGCCCATTTTTCGTGGCTTAATGCCACCTGACCGAAGATGCCACATTAAAATGAACAGATAATTAGCTGTGCTTTTTCAGAATTTTCGCTAGGCTTACAAACGATCAAACTTGGAGATATCAATGCCACTTTCAGCCAAAGAACATGAAAAATCATTCGTATCCGTTGCGGGTAAGAAAATGGCTTATGTCGCCTTGGGGGATGCTGGCAACACGCCGATTTTGTTTCTGCACGGCAATCCGACCTCCAGCTATCTATGGCGCAATGTCATGCCCCATGTGAGCGACGAATATTACACCATCGCTCCAGATCTGATTGGCATGGGTGATAGCGACAAGCTTGATCACTCCAATCAAGACAGCTACCGTTTTGTTGAACATCGCCGCTATCTCGATAGTTTCATTGAGGCGGTTTTGCCTGAAGGCCCGATTTATCTTTGCCTCCACGATTGGGGGTCAGCGCTAGGCTTTGACTGGGCACGTCGCAACAAAGACCGCGTTAAAGGCATTTGTTTTATGGAAGCCATTATTGCACCTGTTCCAAGCTGGGATGATTGGCCAGAAGAAGCACGCGGCATTTTTCAAGGTTTTCGCTCTGAGGCAGGCGAAGACATGGTTCTGGAAAAGAACATTTTCATTGAGGCGGTATTACCCGGTTCCATCCTGCGCAAACTTACCGACGAGGAAATGGAGGTTTATCGCCGTCCTTTCAAAGATAAAGGCGAAGACCGCCGACCAACGCTTACATGGCCACGCCAAATTCCAATTGCAGGCGAGCCCGACGATGTCACCAAGATTGTCGAAGACTATGCTGCATGGCTTGCTGAAACCCCAATCCCCAAATTGTTCGTTGATGCCTCACCCGG
>CAZKKW010000044.1:1924-17202 GCA_964553335.1 uncultured Hyphomicrobiales bacterium
GGCGCTGGTTCAGCTGCAGAATCTGGCGACATTTTGAGCGCTGCATTGCCAACGGTGCCGCCCGATTGCCCTCTTGGTCGTGACGAAGCATTCGGCGCTCTCGGCGCGCGACTACGACTTGCGGTTGATGTTGTTTTGCCTCGACCAGACAAACCAAGGCGGTGTACTTTACCAATCACAGCGTTCCGCGTAACACCTCCAAGTTCAAGCGCAATCTGGCTAGCACTAAGGCCATCCATCCAGAGTTTCTTTAAAACATCTACCCGCTCATCAGTCCAAGACATACGATCCCTTTCAAAGAATTGGCAGAATCCCTCACCTCTTACAGCCGATATTTTTATCAAACTGTCTAGCCGGTATTACATTTCAGGACTGCCGCACTTATCGTGCTTTTGTGCTGTTACTTTAATCAAACGACTGAATCCGCCGCAAACGCTCAGGCCGTAAAAGTTAACGATTAGTTATTTTGTCCCCAAGTGAACAAAAACTACTACGAATCAAAACGAGTCATTTTTTTCAAATGCAACCTAAGGTTGATTTTTAGATATGGATTAGGCTGCTATTTTTGGCGCGATGATCTAGGTCAAAACTCTGAAAATCTTGACAATTATCCCTGCGCAATGCACATAATCATCAAGAGAATTTAGGAGTCGCCGCTTCGAGGCGACTTTTTTCGTTTTTACAGGCCCAAAATCTTCAATCGCCACACCCAAGCAAACACGATGTCATCCAACGCACTTTTTCAGTCTTATAATCGCATCCCCCTCAAATTTGTATCAGGCGAAGGCAGCTGGCTGACGTCTGACAAGGGTGAGCGATATCTGGATTATGCCTCAGGCATTGCCGTTAATTCACTGGGTCACAGCCATCCAAAATTAGTGGAAGCACTTAAAACCCAAGCAGAGGGTATTTGGCATCTATCGAACCTTTATGAAATTCCAGAACAAAGCGCCTTCGCAGATCGCCTTTGTGCAGCAACCTTCGCGGATCGTGCGTTCATGGCAAATTCTGGCGCAGAAGCGATGGAATGCGCGATTAAAACCGCGCGGCGTTATCATTGGCTAAAGGGCGACACCGAGCGCAACCGGATCATTACGATCGAAGGCGCTTTTCACGGGCGAACCCTTGGAACGATCGCTGCAGGCGGTAAAGACAAATATATGGAAGGCTTCGGCCCCAACATGGATGGCTTTGACCAAGTGCCTTTTGATGACCTTGACGCACTGAAGGCTGCCATTACGGACAAAACGGCCGCCATCCTCGTTGAACCGATCCAAGGCGAAGGCGGGATCAGGGTCATCCCACACCAAAGTTTACGCGAGATGCGCGCGCTGTGCGACGAACATGGTCTCTTGCTGATATTTGACGAAGTACAATGTGGCGCAGGACGCACCGGCACCCTATTTGCTCATGAAGCGGCAGGTATTACGCCAGATATTATGGCCGTTGCAAAAGGCATCGGCGGTGGTTTCCCGCTTGGCGTGTGCTTGGCGACAGAAGAAGCCTCCACAGGTATTGGGCCTGGCGTGCACGGTTCAACCTATGGCGGCAACCCACTGGGCATGGCCGTTGGCCTGGCCGTTCTCAATGTAATGCTAGAAGATGGCTTTCTTGATAAGGTCAAACAAAAGAGCTTGGTATTCAAACAAAAGCTTGCCAGTTTGATCGACACCAATTCTGACATTTTTGAAGAAGTGCGCGGAGAGGGCTTGTTGCTTGGTCTTAAAACCCGCATTCCTAATATGGATGTTATAGCAAGCGCGCGAGCGAACAATCTTTTGATGGTTCCTGCAGGCACAGATGTTGTTCGGTTGCTGCCGCCGCTCACCACCACCATTGAAGAACTCGATATTGCCGTTCAAAGCTTAGAAAAAGCCTGTGACAATATTCGAGCCGCGCAATCCGCTCAATAATCTAACTTAATTTTGTAAGAACCGAGAGTCGATATGACCAACCCTCGTCATTTTTTGGATTTAAAAGATCATAGTTCTAAGACATTGCGCACCATCATTGATGACGCGCGCACCATTAAAGATGAGCGCACAAAGTCTGGACGCATGGGCGACCAACCGCTTGCTGGTAAAATGCTTGCCATGATCTTTGATAAGCCCTCCACCAGAACCCGTGTTTCCTTTGATGTCGGCATGCGTGAACTTGGTGGCGAAACGCTCTGTCTTTCAGGTGCTGAGCTTCAATTAGGGCGTGGCGAATCCATTGCAGATACGGCCAAAGTAATGTCGCGCTATGTGGATGCCATCATGATCCGCACCACAGAACATAATCGTTTGATGGAATTGTCAGATGCTGCCTCGGTGCCCGTTATCAATGGGCTTACAGATGACAGCCACCCGTGCCAAATCATGGCCGATATTTTGACCTTTGAAGAACATTGCGGCCCGATCAAAGGAAAGAAACTTGCGTGGTCTGGTGATGGTAATAATGTGCTGTCCTCCTTCGTGCACGCCGCCGCACGTTTTGATTTCACCCTAGCTGTCGCAACGCCGGAAGAACTAAAGCCAAACGCCGCAGTTTTAAAATGGGCAGAAAGTGAAGGCGTAAAACTTGAGCTCACCAATGATCCATTCGAGGCCGTGCAAAATGCGGACTGTGTGATCACGGACACCTTTGTTTCCATGGGCGACGATCAAAAATCTCGCCGCCATAATTTGCTCATGCCCTATCAAGTAAATGATAAATTGATGGCGACAGCCAAAGACGATGCGATTTTCATGCATTGCCTGCCTGCCCACCGTGAAGAAGAAGTGACGGCATCCGTTATGGACGGCCCGCAATCTGTTGTTTTCGATGAAGCGGAAAATCGATTGCATGCGCAAAAGTCAATTTTAAAATGGTGCATGAAATAAGCCCATGAGTGCTGAAAGCGATAAAACCATTGATTTCGACCAAATCACGCCCGTCGGTGATGATGCTGTCTTACCTTTTGCCGTTGAGGAACTCGACACACGAGGCCGCGCCGTAAAACTAGGGCTTGCCCTTGATGGCATGATCCGCCGTCACAATTATCCAGAACCCGTTGCCAGACTATTATGTGAAATGGTGACACTTACCGTTCTGCTTGGCACCAGCCTGAAGTTTGAAGGCCAATTCATTGTTCAAACCCAAACCGATGGCCCTGTCACCCTGCTCGTTGTCGACTTTCGCACACCAAGCGACATTCGCGCCCATGCCCGCTTTGACGAAGACCGCTTAACAGCCGCCATTGAAGCTGGAAAGACGGAACCTGAACACCTTCTTGGCAAAGGTGTCTTGGCAATGACGGTTGATCAAGGCGCCTATATGCAGCGCTATCAAGGTATGGTCGCCCTTGAAGGCAATAGCCTTGAAGAGGTCGCTCATTCTTATTTCATGCAGTCTGAACAAATTCCGACCTATGTTCGCCTTGGCGTTGGTGAACTGACTGAGGTTGATGAAACGGGCAAACCTGTTGAGACGTGGCGGGCTGGTGGTGTGCTCATTCAGTTTATGCCTGAATCAGAAGACCGCATAAAACATCGCGACCTCCATGGCGGCGACGGTGAGGACACCCGCGACCCGCTCGACGAAGACAATGCATGGATTGAAGCACAAAGCCTATTTGGCACCATCAAAGATCACGAGCTGACGGACCCACAAATTAGCACTGAAAAATTGCTGTATAACCTGTTTCACGAACAAGGATTACGCATCTTTGATCCGCAAGCGATAAACGATAAATGCTCTTGCTCCGCTGAAAAAATTTGGTCGGTCTTGCGCGCCATGTCAGAAGAAGAGCTTGAAACTGTCGTAACCGACGGCAAAATTGAGGTGAAATGTGAATTTTGCGGCACAGATTACACCGTAACGCCTGCCGAATTGGCCGCTAGCAAAGCCTGATCTCACCAGAACTTGAGCAGGCTGCCTTAATCATAGGCGCAATAACTATTTCTTCTAGCAAAATAGTCCCTATATTGTAGGAACAAGCAATATGGTCATCAACTGATCACATTCCAATTGCAAGGGAACCAAATTACCAAGCCTTCCCGTCAACGAAACAGAACGCAACATGACGCAAACGCCTACTACGGATATTACTGTTAGCGAAACCACCGAGATCTCACCGCAAAATGCGGACGTTTTGGCGGAGCCGATGATTGCCAACCAATCACGGGGCAAGAAAGCGTGGCAGCTTGCCGTTTTTGCTGTACGCAGTGGGCTACAATTTATTGTCATGGCGGCAATTTTAATTGCTTCTGGTTATTTGATGAACCAACTGGCTGACTCACGAAAAGAGCGTCCAAAACGGGTTCAAAAGGAAGCCGTCTACACCGTACAAACTCAAATTCTCAAAGCAAGCCTCAATCAGCCAACGATTTCTGTCTATGGTGAGTTGATTGCAGGACGAACAGTTAATCTGACCTCTCTCGTCAATGGCACTGTTGTAGAGATCAATCCAAACGTTAAACCCGGTGCGACCATTAAAAAAGATGAAGCTTTGATAAAGCTCAACCCGTTTCCCTTTGAAATCGCGGTGACAGAAGCAGAAGCCAATTTAAAAGAAGCGGAAGCGTCAATTATAGAAATTCAGGTGCGTATCGACACGGAAGAAGACGGACTGGCAAGAACACGTGAACAAATGGAGTTGGCGCAAACTGATTTGGACAGAGCGAAAAAATTGCTCGCCAGAAAGGCTGGCACACTAAGAACTGTCGAAGAACGTGAACTGGTAGTGAGCGAAAGACGGGCGGCCTTCGAAACCAACCAATCAAATATTGCGATACAAAAAGCCCAACTTGAAACCCGCAAAGCGACCCTCCTCCGTTTGCAAGCTTTGGTGCGCCAAGCCAAAGAAAACTTGAAAAAAACAACACTTAAAGCCCCTTTTGATGCTGTCATTCAAGCAACAAACGTAGAGATCGGCCAGACGATCACATCGGCGCTTAATATCATCACACTTTATGAAGCAGAAACGCTGGATGCAGAATTTATCCTGTCAGACGGTCAATATGGTCGACTCGTTGCCAACAACGCAGACATCGACGGGCGCACTGTGGATGTGATTTGGAAAGTCGGCGCATCAACCTTACAAATTCCAGCAACAATTGATCGCATTGGTGCTGAAATTGCATCAGACCGTGGTGGTGTTGCAGTTTACGCCAGATTGGATAAATCTGCCGTTTCAAAAGGCGTTCGCCCCGGCGCATTTGTCAGTGTCGCGGTTCCAGATCAATCTTTCGAACAAACCTTCCGCATTCCAGAAACAGCCCTTTTTGAAGGCGATACCGTCTATGTCGTTGACGAAGAAAATCGCTTGAGTGCGCGCACAGTGACCATCGCAGCCTTTGATGGGCAATCAATTATTGTTGGTGGCGGATTAAAAGCGGATGACGAAGTGATCATCACCCAAATTGCGGAAGTTGGCGAAGGCATTCTTATTCGCCGCGAAGGTCAAAAAATTAAGAGCGCTGAAAAACCGCAAGCCAAGCCCAAAGGGTAAACCGTGATGAGCGAATACGCCGAACCAGATCACACAGAAAACGCTGGTCAATCCAAAGCAAATGGATTGCTGCGCCTTTTCGTTCGCCACCCAAATGCCGCCAACTTGTTGATGGTGCTCATGCTGATTGCGGGCGTTTTTGCCGTTCAAAATCTCAACACTCAATTCTTCCCAAATTTCGTCGTTGACCGGATAACCATCAACATCAATTGGCCCGGTGCCAGTGCGGAAGACGCTGAAGCAAATATTTTAGCGGCCGTTGAACCGCAACTACGCTTCCTCAATGACGTGAAGAAACTTGATTCAACCGCCCGTGAAGGCGGCGCAGCTATCACCATCGAATATGATAGCGGCACCAACCTTAAAGACGCTGAAGCCGAAATAGAAACAGCACTTGATAGCGTTACGACTTTACCAGAAGATTCTGAAGATCCTGAAATTACCATACCGCGCGCCTTTGACCGTGTGGCGACGGTTGTTGTGCATGGGCCCTTCCCTGAATCCACCATTCGCACCTTTGCAAAACGGATCAGAGATGACCTTCTCAATCGCGGCGTTGATAATATTGAACTGAGCGGGTTGCGGGATAAAGAAGTTCATATCGATATTGAACAAGGCACGCTTCGTCAGTTGAACATGACAATCGACGACGTCTCAACCGTGGTGCGCAACAATACGCGCGACCTGCCATCCGGTGATTTGGAAGGCTTGGTTGACAAACAACTGCGCACGATTGGTGAAACAACCGAGATTAGTAATCTTCGCAAACTGGAAGTACGCGCCCTTGAATCAGGCGATCGCATCACGGTTGGCGACATTGGAACGGTTCGTCCCTCCTACGACATTGATCAAACCCGTGCCCTTATCAATGGCAATCCAGCCATCTCATTGACCATCAATCGTGCCACTAACAGTGATACGCTTCAACAATCGAAAATTGTCGATGACTATTTGGCTGAGGTTTCCGGCAGCTTCCCAAAATCACTTATTATTACCGCAGATTCTGGACGCACCGACGCGCTAAAAGCACGCATTCAACTTCTGCTAAAGAATGGCATTGGCGGCCTGCTTTTGGTTGTCATCGTGCTCTTCATCTTCTTGAACGCACGGGTGGCCTTTTGGGTTACGGCAGGCATTCCAGTAGCCATCGCTGCAACCTTAGGCGTGATGCTGCTGGTGGGTGCTTCCATCAACATGGTGTCACTATTCGCCCTCTTAATGATGCTTGGCATTATCGTTGATGATGCGATTGTGGTCGGTGAACATACCGCCACGCGCCTTTCAATGGGCGACAATTCTTTTGTCGCGGCAGAACGTGGGGCGGGCCGCATGATGCTTCCCGTTTTTGCAGCAAGCCTAACCACTGCGGCAGCCTTTGGCCCAATCCTTTTGATTGGCGATGTGGTTGGTCAAATTATGGGAGCGATCCCAATTGTCGTCATCTGCACACTGATTGCCAGCTTAATTGAATGCTTCTTGATCTTACCCGGCCACCTCGGTCATTCCCTGCAATCTCATAAGAAACGCCTTTGGTCACCTTGGCGTCAGTTCCTGATTTCTCTCCTCATTGTCGCTTTTGCCTTTTCTGCGCAAAACGCCAACGGGCCCGAAATCTCAACGCTCATTTCAACAGCCATTTCAAGCGACGTATCATTTGTAAGCGCCTCTGAAATCTATGCCTCATGGTTTAACGCTGAAAGCTGGGTTTCCTTTGTTAAGGCAGATAGCAATCCGCTTGCTCATTTGCTTGTTGCTTTCATTGAGCTTATCCAACTTTGCCTTGCACCAATCTTCGCAACAATCCAATTGATCTTTTCTTGGATCGGTTCTGCTGCCAGTTATCTCCTCTCGCTTTTCCTCGGCGGACTTGGCCTCATTATTGGACAAAGCATCGCCATTTCACAATGGGTCGTGGGCCTTGTCTCAACCAGCCTTATCCCCGTTGCCCTCGGCCTTTTTGGATTTTTTACCGGCCTTCTCATTGAAAGCATCTTTTATCTGATGGCTCTTAATCGTCGCCGACGACCTGAGGGGCAGGAGAGCTGGTTCCGCCGCCTCTTTGATCGTGGGTTTGCCACCTTCCGCGATCGTCCCTTTGATTGGGCCATTCGAACCTCTTTCCGCTGGCGCTATGTAACCATTGCTATTTGCCTTGCTGCCATGATGGTCTTTGCCGTCGGGCTTATTCGTAGCGGTAAAATCGGCTTTAGCTTCTTCCCATCACCAGAAGCTGAAACCATCACGGCGAACATCGTTTTCAATGCGGGTATTCCAAGGCCTGAAGCGCTGAAAATTCTCGCTGATTTAGAACAAACTGCCTATGGTCTTGAGAACAAAATCGGCGACGGTGAGAAGTTCATCGACAGTGTTTTAATCACCTATGGCCAGTCTGGTGTGAACCGTGGGCAGAACGTGGCGGACATTAAGGTCGATCTTACCGTCTCAGAAATTAGAAATGTCCGCACGCCGCTGATCGTGAAAACATGGCGTGAAAGCGTGCCGACAATTGCAGGCCTAAAATCCTTCTCAATTTCCCAACGACGGGGCGGTGCACCAGGTCGTGATATCGACATTCAATTGCAAGGGGCAACCCCTGACATTTTGAAACAAGCAGCCAACGAGATTACCCAATTGATCGCCGTTATCCCGGGCGTATCAGGGGCTGCAGACAATCTTCCCTTTGGCAAACCTGAAATCATTTTGGAACTCAACGACCGTGGCCGCACGCTTGGCCTGTCCATTGATGCGGTTGGCCAACAAGTTCGAAGCGCCTTTGAAGGCGCCATCCCGCGCCTATTGGCTGAAGGTGACGAAGAAATCACGCTTAGGGTCAAGCAAAAAATGGAAGCACAGGGCACAGCCGCTCTTCGCAATTTCCCGATCCGCACGCCCGCGAATAACTTCGTGCCGCTTGGTGAGATTGTTGAGATCAATGAAAGCCAAGGCTTCGCGGTGATCCAACGTAAAGACGGCAAGCTCACCGTTTCTGTTACCGCTGACATCAACGATAACCTAACCACCACCCAAGAGGTGATCGACGAGTTGGAAGAAAACGGCAGCGTGCGCGCCATCACATCCAAATATGGCATTACCTACCGCTATGATGGAAAGGACAAAGAACGCGCTGATGCTTTCGCTGATTTGAAAGTGGGCGTCGCTATTGCGCTCGCCTTCATCTACATCATTTTGGCATGGATTTTCGGCTCCTACACCATGCCGCTTGCGGTGATGATGATTATCCCATTTGGTGTCGTGGGTGCTGTGGTTGGGCATTTTGTACTGGGTTTCAAGCTCACCATATTGTCGTTTGTCGGGATGCTCGGTCTATCCGGCATCTTGGTCAACGATTCTCTCATTTTGGTAAGCCGCTTCCAAGAACGCCGCACAGAAGGTGAAAGTATTTTTGACGCCGCCATCGGTGCCAGCCGAGATCGTTTGCGGGCTGTGCTTCTAACCTCGCTGTCCACCATTGGCGGCCTCACACCATTAATGTTTGAAACCAGCCGCCAAGCGCAATTCTTGTTGCCGATGGTCATCACCATCGTGTTCGGCCTCGCCTTTGCGACAATTTTGGTCTTGTTCATGGTGCCAGCCTTGCTCGGCATTGGTGCCGATATTAAATGGTTCTTCCGCTCTATTTTCTACGGTGATAGTGAACAGAACGATCAACTGACCAATCGAACTACACAACCATCTATGGAAAACAGACTGGCTAAACCCGCCAAAACGCAGGCGTTAGAAGGACCAGCACAGTAAACAGTTCCAGCCGTCCAAGCAGCATGCCAGCCGCAAGGAGCCATTTCGCAACATCGCTCAAGCTTGCGTAATTACCCTCTGGCCCGATCACCAAGCCAAGGCCCGGCCCCACATTAGAGATGGCCGACGCTGCCCCTGACAAGGCCGTCAACGTATCAAGCCCTGTAAGGCTCAACAAAGCAGCAAGAACTGCGAAGCAAGCAAGATATAAGAAGAAGAAGCCCATCACGGCAACCGATACACTGTCTTGCAGCACGACGCCGTTAAAACGCTTTACAAAGATGCCATTGGGAAACACAACGCTGTTTACATGTTGCTTCAAATCTTGAAACAAAACCTGCCAGCGGAAAATTTTAATGCCGCATGAGGTCGATCCAGCGCAGCCACCGACAAACATAAGCAGGAAGAATATTGCTGTCGAAAATGCACCCCAAGCACCATAATCTTGGGTCGCATATCCAGTGCCCGTCATGATCGACACGACGTTAAACGCTGCGTGGCGAAACGCTTCAGCGGGTACAAAAAACTCTCCCGCCACTTCAAGGGATGTAACGATGATAATAAAGCCAAGCAACGTCAACAAAAAGGCACGCACCTGCGTATCCGTAAAAAGCGCATTGCGCTGTCCCTGCATCATTTTGATGTAAAGCAGAAAGGGTAGCGAACCGAGCACCATGAAAATGACAGCAACGAAATCGATCCACCCACTATCAAACGCCCCAATTGAAAGGTCTTTGGTCGAAAACCCACCTGTTGCAACCGTCGTCATCGCATGGACCAACGCATCAAAGGCAGGCATCCCAACCAAAAAATAAGCGATCATGCAGGCGGCCGTCAGCGTTGTGTAAATCGCCGTCATAATGCCTGAAATTTGTGTCGCACTTGGCAGAATTTTCTCGGCCGTATCAAAAGCTTCAGCTTTAAAAATCTGCATGCCACCGACTTGCAACATCGGCAAAACAGAGACCGCCATAACGATGATACCCAAGCCGCCAATCCATTGCAAAATACCGCGCCATAACAAGATGCCAGCAGAGGTATTATCCAGCCCAACCATAATTGTTGCGCCTGTCGTGGTTAGACCAGAAATCGATTCAAAATATGCATTTGTATAACTGTCTATATAACTAGACCAATAAAAAGGCAGCGCACCAAAAGCGCCAAGCATCACCCAAGTCACAACAGACATCAAAAAAGCCTGTCTAAGATTGAGAGTTGGCCGGTCACCGCGCGAGGCGACAAAAAGGCCCAAACCAATCAAAACAGTGATTAACCCAGAGGCGGAAAATACCTTCCATTCCTCGCTGCCATTCACCAAGTCAACCAAGGCCGGAATAAACATGGCAACGCCAAGAATAGACGACAAGACACCGACAACCAGAATAATAGGGCGAAGATCAATCACTAAATTCAGCCCTCAATTCAACACAGGTTTTGCATCAGGCAAATCGAGTGAGAAGGCTGGAATTTCAACATCGAATTCTTCGCCGTCCTCATCAATCATCGAATAATGCCCCCTCATAAAGCCAGAAGAGGTCGTGAGCGGGCAACCGCTTGTATATTCAAACCGCGCCCCTGCTTTAATATATGGTTGTTGTCCAATAACCCCCGGCCCCTCAACTTCTTGAACGCTTCCGTTTGCGTCTGAAATCTTCCAAAATCGATCTTTGAGCTGCACAACAGTTTCGCCCAGATTTTCAATTTCCACACGATACGCCCAAAAATAGCGATTCGTATCGGGGTTGGATTCGTTTTCCAGATAAATTGGCTCAACGACTACTTTAATCTTGTTGGTAATGGCTTCATACATAGCTATTGGCCGTTTGTTATGAACACGTGCCCTTCAATAACATTGGAGGCTGCACATAAAAAGCTGAATTCACCAGACCTTAAGATGCAACTGTCAAAATATCGGTATGAGCAGCACCGACAACATTTTGATTATCGCCAGTCCAGATCTTGCCAAAGCGCGGGAACAATGGGTGCAATCTATTGAAAGCGAACGCCAACTCGCGCAAAAAACCGTGGAAGCTTATGAACGGGATGTAGAGCAGTTTTTTCGCTTTTTGACCGAACACTTGGGCCACCCGCCAAAGGTCAAAGACTTATCAAATTTACGTCCTGCTGATCTTCGTTCCTTCATGGCAAGAAGACGTGCCAATGGTGCGGGAGCCAGAACGATGGGGCGAAGCCTGTCCGGCATCCGCTCGCTTGCTCGGTTTTTAGAACGCCAAGGCCAAATTGATGCCTCCGCTTTTGGAGCCATTAGAAGCCCAAAACGGGCTACAACGCTACCAAAGCCGCTTAGCGAAAGCCAATCAAAGCGCGTTGTCGATGCGAGCGAACAGCTTTCAGAAGAACCATGGATTGCAGCGCGCGATGCAGCGGTGCTAACACTTTGCTATGCAGCAGGTCTGCGTATATCAGAAGCGCTTTCACTCACCCGCGCACAAGCGCCTGATCAACGCGCCAAAACAATGCGCATTGTAGGTAAAGGCGACAAAGAACGGATTGTTCCCCTATTGCCAGCCGTATCCGCCGCCATTTCTGAGTATATTCACCTTTGCCCGTTTACTCTTGCAAGCGACGAGCCCCTATTTCGCGGCGCTCGGGGTGGCCCTTTAAATCCACGCCTTATTCAAAAAGCCGTTGAACGCCTGCGCTCTGCCCTTGGTCTTCCTTCAAGCGCAACGCCCCATGCACTCAGACATTCTTTTGCGACCCATCTTCTCAGTCGCGGGGGCGATCTTCGTACCATTCAAGAATTGCTGGGTCATGCAAGCCTTTCAACCACTCAAATCTATACGGGTGTTGATATGGATCGTCTGGCCGAAATCTATGACAAAGCCCACCCGCGAGCTTAGTATGCAAAAATATTATCTCATCCTCTCAGCCCTCATCATTGCTGTTTTGTCACTGGCAACGCCAGCAAGCGCTGAAAGTTGCAAAGCGCATGAGTTAGAGGGAAACTGGGTCAATGTGCGTGCTGAGAAGAAGATTTTACACCGCATTGAAGTGGAAAGTTCATGCCAGCAAAACGCGGATATTTTGAAGTTAAAAATCAGAGCGCTTGAAAGATGCCATCCGCGCGATTGTTCTTGGGGTTGGAGCGAGCTAGTTGATCTTGGGCAAGGAGAATTGGTTGCCGTCTTCAAAACTTTTATTGCTGAGCGCCGCTTAGAAATTTCCCCTGTTGGCAACAGATTGCGCGTGGGCGTCGTCACTGACTATATCAGCCCTGAACGCCAAGATACGGCCGTATCACATGTCTTAGTTCGACAGATCGATTAATCACGTTACAACTCGATCATTCTCAACCGTTGCAGTGATGAAACCAGTCAGGCATTGTTAGACCCATCGCATGAAGGGAATATACAATGTCGAATGCTTTTAATCCGCTTGATCACTTTGATTTAGACGATCCAAACCTCGCTGATGAAATTGCCGAGCGTACCTTTTCATCTGGTGGTTATCCGCACAAAAAACCAATGAAGCGCAAAGACTATGAAAAAGCCCTTGAGCCACTTCAAATTGAACTGGTGAAAGTGCAGCGTTGGTTGCGCGAAAGCGGAGAGCGGGTTGCAATGGTGTTTGAAGGTCGCGATGCGGCAGGCAAAGGCGGCACAATTCACGCGGTAAAAGAATTTCAAAACCCACGTTCTACCCGCGTCGTCGCCCTATCAAAACCAACCGACCGTGAACAGGGCGAACTTTATTATCAGCGTTACATCAAGCACCTCCCCACAGCGGGTGAAATGGTGTTGTTTGACCGCTCTTGGTATAATCGCGCAGGCGTTGAACCTGTCATGGGGTTTTGCACCCCAAAGCAGCATGATAAATTCTTGACCGAAACGCCGCGCTTTGAAGACATGCTGGTGGATGACGGCATTAAGCTGTTTAAAATCTGGCTCAATGTTGGTCGCGAAATGCAGCTTAAGCGCTTTCATGACCGCCGCCATAATCCGCTTAAAGTTTGGAAGCTTTCCCCTATCGACGTTAAAGCGCTCGATAAATGGGATGATTACACCAAAGCCCGCGATGAAATGTTTAAGCGCACGCACACAAAACACGCCCCTTGGACGATTGTTCGCTCAAACGACAAAAAGCGGGCACGGCTGAACGTTATTCGCCACCTCCTGCAATCGCTCGATTATGAGGGTAAAGACGAGAAGGTAATTGGCAAGCTTGATGATGAGGTTATCGGCTTTGGTCCTGAGTTTTTAAGCGGAGGCAAAGATTGAATTCTTTCACGCCAAAATCAGAAAATTTCAAGCAACGGGTTCGCGACAATTTCAACCTGCAACCCATGATGAAAACTCTAGGCGTCAATCTTGAAACAGTCGAAGCAGGCAAAGTCATCTTTACGGTTCAACACCACGACGCAATCACTCAACAACATGGGTTTTTACACGGTGGCGGTGTTGCCGCAATTTTAGACAGCGCTTGCGGTTATGCCGCTTTATCACTCTTGGGCGACGCGGAAGAAATTTTGACCGTTGAATTCAAGACCAATTTTTTGGCCCCCGCCCTCGGTGAGACCTACCGCTTTGAAGGGTCCGTCGTGAAGCCTGGACGCACGCTCATTGTGACGGAAGGCAAAGCTTTTGCCATTAAGGACAGCGTGGAAAAACAAGTTGCGATGATGACGGCCACCATGATGCCAATCAGGGGCCGCGAAGACGTGAAATCGGCACATTAGGCCCAATATTTAGCATAAAATTTAAGCGATCGGGCATGACGTCGAGCAAGCCAACAAATGCCTTACAACTTTCTTCCAAAATCTGAATTACTTTCTTGGAAAAACAGATTTACTTTCGTAGAAAACATTACAATGATACCCACCAATTCACTACTTGGTTGCTTTTATGCTGACAGTTCGGGGCATTACAAAAACTTTTGGCACACTCGTTGCCAATGACGCTGTCAATTTAACCATTGGCACAGGAGAGATTCACGCCTTACTCGGCGAGAATGGCGCTGGCAAATCGACCCTCGTTAAAATGCTCTACGGCGCACTCGCCCCGGATAGTGGCGAGATTAGCTGGAAGGGTAACCCCGTTCAAATCACCAGCCCTGCTTTTGCCAGAAATCTTGGCATCGGCATGGTATTCCAGCATTTCTCCCTATTTGACGCGCTTAACGTTGCTGAAAATGTAGCACTGGCGCTACCCAAAGACAGAAGCTTAAAAGAAGTAAGCCAGAGCCTTTCCAAAATATCTGAAGAATACGGCCTGCCTCTGGATCCAACCGCCCAAATTGCCGATCTTTCAGTGGGTGAGCGCCAACGGGTTGAGATCGTTCGTTGTTTGCTGGCCAATCCAGAACTGATCATTATGGATGAACCGACATCTGTGCTGACACCGCAAGAGGCAGATACGCTGTTTGTCACGCTGAGAAAGCTACGTGATGAAGGGCGGTCCATCCTTTATATTTCCCACAAGCTCGATGAAGTACGCGCCCTATGCGACACGGCTACCATTTTGCGTCACGGGAAACTCGTCGGCCATTGTGACCCACGCGAAACATCGAAAGCCGAGCTGGCTCGCATGATGGTTGGCACCAGCGTTGCGGATGTTAAAGCAAGCACCAAAAAACAAAACCAAGCTGAAACCGTTTTGGAAGCGAAAGACTTATCACTTCCAACTGACTCGCAGTTTGGGACATCACTCAATAATATTTCGTTCTCGCTAAAAGCTGGAACAGTTGCTGCAATTGCTGGCATTGCGGGCAATGGACAGAACGAGTTTTTCGCAAGCCTCACCGGTGAAGCAAGTCTTGGTGATGCAGCAGCCCTTGAAATTTTTTGCAAACCCGCAGGCCAAATCGGCGTCAACCAACGCCGTCAAATGGGCATGGCATTCGTTGCAGAAGAGCGTCTTGGGCATGGTGCCGCGCCCAATATGTCGATGAGCGAGAATGTCCTTCTAACGCGTGCAACAATTAGCGAAGAACTGCGTTCCATTTTCGGGCTGAAGCGCTCCAGTGCAGATAATATTCGCGAAGAAATCTGCGAGGAATTCGATGTCCGCCGTGGTAGCAAAAACCCGCC
>CAZKKW010000045.1:0-16723 GCA_964553335.1 uncultured Hyphomicrobiales bacterium
TGATGGTACACCGGGCAATGATGGCGATGAGCCAACGCTCTTGGTCCTTCCAGCCATTCTACCTGAAATTGTCATTGAAAAGACTTTGGTCAGTCTCACGCAAGTTTTCCCACTTGTTTATGATGTGGTTTATCAAATCGATCTTACGAATAATGGTAATGTCGGCTTGAAAGACGTTCAGGTAACGGATGATCTTTCAACCACACTTGCGCCTGGGACGATTATTTCAACAAATGTCACAGCGACTGGTTTTGCCGGCGCTGGCGGTGCAAACGCTGCATATAATGGTTCGACTGTTGATGAATTGTTAGAGCCGAATGCGGATCTGCTTTTAGGTGCATCTGCCAGCTTGACATTAACAGCCCGTATGGATTTTACGGCCGGTTTGCCAACACAACCTAACACAGCGTTTGTTTCATCAAACGAGGTGCCAACGCCTATTCCTTCAAATGACCCTACCGTCACGCCTAATGACGCGCTCGATACAAATCCAACGCCTAATCCATTGGTCGATACCGATGGTGATGGTACGCCGGATAGTTTGGAATCAGCATCGGCGGACCGTGATGGTGATGGTATTGTTGACAGTGAAGATTTTGACCCGACCGGTTATTTCTATTGTGAAGAAACATCGGCAATCCTGCCTGGTGGCTTCATCTCTGTGACAGGCCCAGTTGGTACACAAACCGGGGTTGGTACATCTAACAACATTACAATTGTTCAAGATGGATCAAATGGTTTCTATCAGTTCTTTGTTTCTGCTGCTGGCAGTTACACACTGAATGTTACTTATCCAACAAGTGGCGTGCCAAGCGTAAATCGCTTGCCTGGTCCAGCGCTTGATGTGACATCCCTTCTGCCTGCAAATCCTGGTGTCTTGGGTGCTGGAGAAGTGGGATCAACAGGTGTGTTGTCTGATGGTTCGGCTGCGGCTAACCCGTTCCATTTTGAGTTTAATATTCAAGAGGGCGACCCGAATGTCTTTAACAACAATATTCCATTGCAGTTCTGCGGTGTCCCTCAGGTGTCAGTGGATAAAGACTTAATCGGAGTTCCGGTGCTTGCTGCAAGTGGTGATGGTCTGTTGACATTCCGTATCACTGCTGAGAGCACGGGTACGACCCAAGTGAATGACCTTATCCTGTCCGATGATCTGGATAGTGTTCTTGGTGCCGGTAATTTCACTGTAACAAATACAACATTGTTTGCTGCACCAGCTACGTTGGGAGCAACCGCGAATGCTGGCTTTAACGGGTCTAGTGATCAGCAATTGTTGACCAGTGGTGGTGTTTTACAGCCGGGCGAAACGGTGAGTGTCGATATTCAGGTGCAAGTCAATTCTGCAGTTGCAGGTAACTTCACCAACTTTGGCCAAGCTGGCGGTACATCACCGCTAACGAATGCGCCAATACCAGGTGTGAGTGATGGCACCGGTTTCACTTTGCCAGTTGATACAGATCGTCCGCTTCTTCAGATTGAGAAAACGGCAGCGCGGAATGTTGTGCGACTTGGTGAAACGCTGTCTTACACATTGGTTGTCACAAATCCAGATGGCCTCGATGTGAATGGCGTCGATATTGCAGATACTTTGCCGCCAGGACTTACTTTCCGTCCAGGTTCTGGGCAGATCGATGGTGTTGCAACGGAACCGTTTTCATCTGGTCGCAGACTGGTGTTTGCGAACCAAAATATCCCTGCGAATTCATCGGTAACTTTTACCTATAATGTCGCAATTAGTGCCGCTGCTACAGCTTTCGAATTTGAAAACAGAGCATGGGCGGAAGATCCAACAACAGGATCGCCAGTATCCAATATTGGTATTGCGATTGTCACCCGTGAAACAGAACATGTGTTTGATTGTGGTGAGATTATTGGTCGGGTGTTTGATGATGAAAACAACAACAAACATCACGATGATGGCGAAAAAGGTCTAGCAGGCGTTCGGTTAGCAACGGTGCGCGGTGAGTTGATTACCACCGACAAACATGGCCGCTTCCATGTGCCATGTGCTGCGATCCCAGACGCTGACGTTGGGTCTAACTTCATCTTGAAATTGGATGAGAGAACACTGCCAACGGGCTATCACATTGTGACTGAAAACCCACGGGTTGTCCGCTTGACCAGAGGTAAACTCACCAAGCTTAACTTTGGCGCTTCTTTGTTGCGTGTTGTGCGCATCAATTTGAATGCCACAGCCTTTAACGGTGCTGAACCAAACCATGCGTTGGAAAAAGCTATCCCGCAAATCATTGCGACATTGAACAAAGAAAAATCAGTGCTTCGTTTGGATTATTGGGAAGCTGGCGAAGGTAAAAAAATCGGTCGTGAACGGACCCGCGTGCTTTCAAGAATGATCAAAAAGCGCTGGAAGCGGGCCGGAGACTACAAACTAGAAATTGATACGCGTGTGTTAGCGAAATGACGTTGGAGCAAATGGTGGCTACAAAGGCTTTGAATAAATTGAACAACACATCACAAAAGTTGCGTTTGACAACTGCAATAGCGATTGTTTTGGGTGTTTCTGTGCAGTTTGCAGCGGTTGAATTTGGTCATGCAAATGGCGGATCAGCTGAGCAGTATAGTGAGGATTTTTCAGCCCTTACTGATGGTCCTGGTTTTTCTATCTCGGTCGATGGTGATCCTGTCGCTGGCGGTGGTAGTAAAGGGTCTTTACCTGCAAAAACCAAACCGGATCGACAACGAGCACAAGATGTTGCGCTTGAGGCGGTTGATATTCAGGTGAAATTTGACGGTCTCGGTGTTGAGCCACGTTTGAATGTTATCACCTCAGATCAAAAGCGGGTTTATGCGCCTGGTGCATCGATTGAATTTGTTCAATTCACCAACTATCCGCGATTTATTGATCGTTCAGAAGTGTTGATTTATGCGTTAGGCGATGAGCCGCGCGCGGGACTTCAAGGTGGTTTTACATCTGCATCACCCCTTAAAGTGGTTCCCGTGTCTGGTGGCAAAGCAAGTTGGCAATTGCCAGCCCATGCCAAAGGTCGTTACGCTTATGTGTTGCGGGCTTATGATGCCAAAGGTCGGTTTGACGAAACGGCACCTTTGATGTTGATCTCGTCTGGTCATGCCGAAGCCCATCAGGAAGTTATTGCGCATGATGCGGGTACACCTGCCTATGAAAAAGGGAGCGATCGCGCCCATATTCGCAATATTCCAATACATGGCGGTGCGATCACCGTATTTGGGCGCAATGTTCCAGGTGGCTACACCGTGGAAACATTGGGTGAGGCTGTGACGCCGGACAAAGACAACAAATTTGTCATTCAACGTATCTTGCCGCCGGGTGACCATGTTGTTGAGGTTGACGTACAAGGCTTGAAGGACGGTAATCTTGCCTTCGACCGTGAGGTCAAGATTCCAAATAATGAGTTCTTTTATGTTGGTCTTGCTGATTTGACTGTTGGCAGAAGGATTGGTTCTTCTGCGCTGGTTGAAACATCACCGGGTGAGTTTGATCGTTCTTTTGCAAGAGGTCGCCTTGCGTTTTATCTAAAGGGTAAAATTAAAGGCAAATACCTGCTAACGGCAGCAGCTGACACGAGAGAAGAAGAGCTTGAAAACCTCTTTAGAAACCTCGATGAAAAAGACCCTCGTTCGCTGTTGCGGCGAATTGATCCTGATGAATATTACCCAATCTATGGCGACGATTCGACCATTGTGGAAGATGCGCCAACACAGGGTAAGTTTTATGTGCGGCTAGAACGTGGTCAAAGCCATGTTTTATGGGGCAATTATAAAACGAAAATCACTGGCACCGAATTTGCTCGTTTGGAGCGTGGTCTTTATGGTGCGCAAGCGGTTTTGAAAACAGAAAAAGTAACAAGTTTTGGCGAGCCTGTTGCTGAAGTGACGGCCTATGGTGCGCAGCCTGAAACATTGCCGCAGCGCGATGTTCTTCGTGGCACGGGTGGGTCAGTTTATTTCCTCACGCAACAAGATGTTACGTCTGGGTCGGAAATTCTAACCATTGAAATTCGTGATCCTGTTTCTAACATTGTTCGCTCGCGGCAAGTTCTTCGTTTCGGTGAAGATTATGAATTTGACTACATTCAAGGTGTGGTCATTTTGAAGAAACCGTTGAATTCTACGGCTCGCGGCGGTGCGTTGGTTACAGAAAGCGCGCTGGGTGATGATGTTGTTAACTTGGTGGTGCAGTATGAATATACGCCTGCTTTGACCGATGTTGATGGCTTTTCTTATGGCGGTCGTGCGCAAGCATGGGTCAAAGATAAAGTGCAAGTTGGTATAACGGGTATCAAAGAAGAAACCGGTGACGCTGATCAGCGCCTTTTGGAAGCAGATGCTAAGGTGCGTTTGGGCCAGAATTCATATCTGCGCGGAGAATTTGCGCAAAGCCGAGGGCCAGGGTTTGGTACATCCAATTCCATCAATGGCGGTCTCACGATAAATGATATCGCAAGCGCTGGCATTGCCAATCGTACTGCGAATGCTTTTAGAGCGGAAGCGCATGTTGATCTTTCTGACTTTTCGAAAAAGCATAAGGGTAAAGTCGGTGCTTATTTTGAACGGCGGGGTGCGGGCTTCTCGACACTTGACACAGAAACCAATGTTACCCAGCGCATTGCGGGCGCTTTTGCTGATATTGAATTGTCCGAAAAGCACAAATTACGCGCAGGCGTAGAATGGTTTGATGATGAAAATGATCGCACCAATCTTGAAGCTGATTTGAGCATTTCAACATATATTGGTGCGAAAACTGCCCTCGAATTTGGTGGCCGTTTCTTTGATGTTGATAACCCAACAGCAATCGATGGCACTGGCACGCGAGGTGATATTGCGGCGCGGATTACTCACGAGTTTTCTGATGACAGAAAAGCTTGGCTATTTGGTCAAGCAACAGTTGGCCGTAGCGGCCAAATTGATCGCAATGATCGGGTTGGTGCAGGTGCGGAATTTAACCTGACGGAACATATTGCCTTTAAGGGTGAGGCGTCTTACGGGACAAGCGGCCCTGGGGGTGAGGCGGGTATTACCTATGAGCCAACTAAAGAGCGTCAATATTATGCTGGTTATCGTTTAAACACCGATAGCGGTTTGCGAAATTCGACACCCTTTAACGGCCCATCGCTTGGTTCTTTTGTGACAGGTGGACGCCAACAAATTAATGAGCTTTGGTCTGTTACCTTGGAGAATTCATTCGATCTGGATGAAGATGCTCGTAATTTGACTTCTACCTATGGTGTGTCGTTCAAGCCAGATAGTCATTGGACATATGATGGCAATCTTGAATATGGCGATGTGCGCGATGAAAACACTGGCACTGAATTGCGGCGTGTGGCTGTGTCGGCTGGGGTATCATACAAAGATAAGGATAAATTGAGTTGGAGGTTGAAGTCTGAGCTTCGCTTTGAAGACTCCAACGATCTCGGTCTCGATCGAAATACCGTTCTTGTCACTGCTAATTTGCAACATAAGCAAAGTGAAAATTGGCGTTTGTTGTTGAATGCTGATGCGGTCATCTCAGATTCGGATCAAAGTTCGTTCCTCGATGGTGATTATATCGATGCAAGCATTGGTTATGCTTATCGCCCGACGAAAAATGACAAGCTCAACGCCTTGTTGAAATACAATTACTTGTATGAGTTGCCAGGGCCAGATCAAGTTACAGTGCAAGGCAATACCCTTGGTCCTGCTCAACGCAGTCATATTTTCAATGCGGATTTGATTTATGATTTGTCCAAGAATTTCAGTATTGGCGGCAAATATGGTTTCCGTATCGGTGAAGTATCAGCCACCCGTGCTGCCGATGATTTCGTTAAATCATCCGCTCATTTGGGTATTTTGCGGCTTGACTGGCATGTGGTGAAAAATTGGGACGCAACGCTAGAAGGTCGCGTTCTTTACACACCGGAAGTGGAGACCTCTGACTTTGGTTTATTGGCTGCTGTTTATCGTCATGTTGGCAAAAACTTGAAAGCTGGTATTGGGTACAATTTCGGACGTTTCTCAGATGATGTTTCCGATGTTACCCTTGATGATCAGGGCATCTTTTTGAATGTCGTTGGTAAGTTCTAGGCTGGTTGAGGCTTGACTATTTGAAGGGCATAGACAAAGCGATGGCCTTAGCGCGCGAGTGTTTCCTCAGCTAAGAGCACCAAAGGCAGTAGATTGATGCCGATAGCGTGTGTTTTAAAAACGCACGCTGTCGGCATTTTCGTTTGAAAGCTTGGGCGTTTTATTATGGCATCAAAGCGATATTCAGACTAATATTTGCTGAACACTGCGATTGATGCAAAAGCGATTAAGTCAAGAGATGGTCTACGCTTCATGAGTTTAGAAATTCGGCCAATCAACAAAGATGATGAAAAAGAGTGGCGCGCCTTATGGTGCGCTTATCTTGAATATTATGAAGCAACCGTTTGTGAAGAGGTTTATCAAACCACTTTTTCACGGCTGATCGACCCAAACCATAAAAGCCAACAAGGGTTGCTTGCCTTAAAGGATGGCAAGGCGATTGGGTTGGTTCATTATATCTACCACGCGCACAATTGGCGGCTTGAAGATGTTTGTTATCTTCAAGATCTTTATACCGACCCAAGTGTTCGGGGAACGGGTGCGGGGCGTGCGTTGATTGAAGCGGTTTATGACGCTGCGGATGAAAATGGTACATCGTCGGTTTATTGGTTGACGCAAGATTTTAATCAAACGGCACGCCATCTATATGACCGTGTGGCACAGCTTACCCCCTTTATAAAATACCAAAGATAAAGGCCCAGCATTTTAACTGAGCCTTTGATCTTTATTAGATATGCCACACAATGCTTAGTTTGCCGTTGGGCTATTGGACCGTGCGGTTGTTAGAACCTGTTCGGCGATTAGCTCTGAGGTTGCGGCAGATAGTGTCCAGCCCAAATGGCCGTGACCGGTGTTATAAAACACGCCTTTATGTTTGCCCGGTTCAACCGTCGGCATCATGGTTGGCATCATCGGTCGAAGGCCTGCCCAAGGCACGGCATATTCTGTTGAGACATCAGGGAAGAAACGCTCGCACCATTTGGTGATGGGTTTGATGCGGTCATCGCGAATGTCGTAATTATAACCGTTAAACTCAGCCGTGCCCGCAATTCTGAGACGATCATCGCCAAGACGGCTTAAAACGAGCTTTGCTTCATCATCCAGTAGGCTCACCCAAGGGGCGGCGCTTTGGCTTTTCTTGTCATTCAAGTTGACGGTGATGGAATAGCCTTTGACCGGATAAATATTGACGCGGTCACCCAGCATATTGGCGATGGAACGGCTTTGCACGCCCGCACAAACCACTACGCCATCAAATTGATCAGATTGGATGTCGCCTTCATCGCTTTTCCAATCAATCGACACGCCGTGGTTTTGTGGTTTTGTGTTGGTCACTTCCGCATTGTAGTGGAAGACAACACCACGCTTTTCGCATGCTTTGGAGAGACCACGGGTATAAAGGTGGATGTCGCCCGTGAAATCGCTCTTTGTGTACATGCCTGCGTGAAGATCAGTTTTGATTGTTGGTTCAATATCGCGAATTTCAGACGGTGAAACAGCATGACGTTCTAGGCCACCAGCGTTTAAAAGCTCATTGACCTTTTCGGCTGCTTGGAATTCTTTCTTGTCTGTATAGACATGTAAAATGCCGCGATCTTCGCAGTTGAATTCAAAACCTTCGCGTTCGGCATGGCTTATCAAATGTTCACGCGCTGCGATGGCAAGGCGAACTGTTTCAATGGTGTTTTTTTCATATTGCGGAATGGCCGCCATAAATTCAGCCATCCATGAATATTTGTGAAAGCTTGGTTTTGGGTTCACCAGCAAAGGGGCGCCTGGTTCAAAGATCCACTTTATGCCTTTGAGGATGGTTGACCATTTGGTCCATACTTCCGCATTGGAAGCGGAAAGCTGGCCACCATTGGCAAAGCTTGTTTCCATGGCGGCATATCGGTTTTTGTCGAAAACGGTGACGTCGAAACCGCGATTCAAAAGAGAATAAGCCGTGGTGATTCCTGTGATGCCGGCACCGATAACGGCAATATTTTGCATTTTTTGAGGCATTTAAAGTCCCTCCTCACAAAGTTGATCCGTATGGCCAACAGGTGTTGACCAGCGAACCCCTCTGTCTTGGGACCTGAGCGTTTGGTATTAAACTATGCATTTCACAGCTTAATCACTTTCGCCTTCGGTGGGCAACACGTGACATGTTGCCGCTCTCCAGATGCCTGATGCAATATGCGGTCCTTTTGCCTGAGAGTTTCCGGGGTGTTGCTCCTTCGGCGTTGGTAAGCACGTCAATGCTACCAATCTCTCCCACATATTAAAGTATAGGCTGATGGGTATATGGGGCAAAATGGCATGGGTTACAATCAATTTTTGATTGGGATGAAAATGTTCCGATCTTGTAGGCTAATTGCTAGCGCTTGCGGGAACGGAACGCGCAAGGGCAACGCCAGCGATGAGAAAAGCGATGCCGAGCGCACGTTTCCAGTCAAGTTGTTGGACAGCTGCACCCAAAAGACCAAAATGGTCAATGGTGACGGCCGTAAACATTTGGGCGACCACCACAAATATAATCGCGTTGCCAAGGCCAATCTTCGGGGCAACGAATGTAATCAGCACCACGTAGACGGCGAAAAAGCACCCGCCCAAAAAGTGCCACCAGCTTGCTTGTTGGAAAGTTTCAAGGCTTGGCATGGAGACGCCGCTTGCAAGGGTGACGATGAGAATGGTGATAAAGGCTACAACACAAAGGGTGAGCGATGCCCAATGAACATTTCCAATCGTTTGCCCATAGGCGGAATTGATCGACGCCAGTATAGGAACGGCAACACCTGCTAGCACAGCAAGAAATGAATAAAGAAACGCGGCGTTATTCATGTAGGAATCCTTTGATTTTTATTATGTTTCGCGGTTTTCTGGTTTGTAGCACGTCAAAAAATTTATTCCCTCTTTTTGGCAGATGGTGGCGCGTAAAAACATAGCTATTTTAGGGAATCTTACCTGACTCCTTGATTTGATGCTGTGACTCTTAATAAGTCATGATTTCTTTTTTTGATTAAGTTGTTGTTTTAATACGATTTAATTCATGCTGCAGTGCACATTCACAAAAAGTCGTATTGTCCGTGAAGTGTTTTGGATTCTACCGTATGTCAATCGTGGGAGAATTGTGTGCATTTGCAGCCATGGGAATGCTGTTTTGCACTTTATTAATTCTCTTTACGGGTCGTTAGTGGGGTTCATGAGGAACGCCACGTATTCGGGAGGATACCCTATGAGTGAAAATCGCTCTACTGTAAGCCGTCGTTCGGTTTTGAAGACAGGTGCAGCTGCTGGTACAGCACTTGCAACACCAATGTTTTTCTCAAACACGGCAAATGCCTATACAAATGAGCCTAAAGGCGACACTGTAACGCTTGGCTTTAACGTACCACAAACTGGTGCATATGCGGATGAAGGTGCTGATGAACTTCGCGCTTATCAACTTGCTGTTGAACACATCAATGCTGGTGGCGGCGGAATGCTCGACACATTCAGCTCAAAAGCTCTATCAGGTGGTGTAAACGGTAAGAAAGTTGCTTTCGTTACTGGTGACACACAAACAAAATCTGATGCGGCACGTGCTTCTGCGAAGCGCATGATCGAAAAAGAAGGCGCTGTGATGATCACAGGCGGTTCTTCTTCAGGTGTTGCTATCGCTGTTCAAGGTCTCTGCCAAGAAGCTGGCGTTATCTTTATGGCTGGTTTGACACACTCAAATGACACAACTGGTAAAGACCGTCGTGCAAACGGCTTCCGTCACTTCTTTAATACAGAAATGACAGGTGCAGCCCTTGCTCCAGTGCTTAAGAATGCTTTCGGTTCTGAGCGTAAAGCTTATCACCTTACAGCTGACTACACTTGGGGTTGGTCACAAGAAGGTTCAATTAAGAAGTACACTGAAGGCCTAGGCTGGGAAACTTCTGCAGCTGTTAAGACACCACTTGGTGCGGGCGACTTCTCACAGTACATCACTCCAGTTCTAAACTCTGGTGCTGACGTTCTCGTGTTGAACCACTACGGCAAAGACATGGTGAACTCACTGACACAAGCTGTTCAGTTTGGTCTTCGTGACAAGCAAGTAAATGGCAAAGATTTCCAAATCGTTGTTCCATTGTTCTCTC
Source organism: uncultured Hyphomicrobiales bacterium (assembly GCA_964553335.1). Classification (GTDB taxonomy): domain Bacteria; phylum Pseudomonadota; class Alphaproteobacteria; order Rhizobiales; family JACESI01; genus JACESI01. Next base: position 10,167 of record CAZKKW010000045.1, read on the forward strand.
GCTTGATGGCTCAAGGTGCTGGTGACAACATCAAAGGCATCTACGGTTCAACTAACTGGAACTGGTCATTGCAAGACGAAGGCTCAAAAGCATTCGTTAAAGCGTTTGGTGCTAAGTATGGCTTCCCGCCATCACAGGCTGCACACACATGCTACACACAAACAGTTCTTTATGCTGATGCATGTCAGCGCGCTGGCTCATTCAAGCCATCTGCTGTTGGTGCACAACTTGAAGGCTTCAAGTTTGATGGTATGGGTAACGGTCCAACTGAGTACCGTGCATCTGATCACCAGTGCTTTAAAGACGTTCTCGTCGTGCAGGGTAAAGAAGCCCCAGCATCTAAATTCGACCTTCTTGAAGTTGTTGAAGTTACTCCTCGTGCACAAGTTGAGTACGATGACGCAATTCTTGGTGGCGAACTTGGTCCATACAACGACGGTGCGTAAGCAACGTTTCGTTGATATTTAATAAGACTGACCGCCGCGTTTCTACGCGGCGGTTCATTTCCGGCACACAGCTAATGTAATTCCGGCATTTAACAACTAAGGTATATGATAAGATGGATGTGATCCTTCTCCAGCTCTTAAATGGGTTAGATAAGGGCGGGGCTTATGCGTTGATTGCGCTGGGGCTGACGCTCGTTTTCGGTACACTTGGCGTGGTGAACTTCGCCCATGGTGTATTGTTTATGCTAGGCGCCTTTTGTGCGGTAACTTTCAACAAACTTTTGTCTTTGGAAAAGGTGGTTCTTGATGAGAACAATCTAACGCCATGGGGCACTGCTGCTGAGATTAGAACCTCATACGCGGAACTTTATCTTGGTGATTTTGGTTTATTCCTGATCGATTACTCGGTGCCGTTTTCTATTATCGTTGCCATACCCTTCATGCTCCTTGTTGGTGTGATTATGGAACGTGGGCTTATCTCCATGTTTTATAAGCGTCCCCATGCTGAGCAGATCCTAGTGACATTTGGTCTTGCGATTTGTTTGCAAGAAATTGTCAAGCACTACTATGGCGCAAACCCACTTCCACAAAACGCTCCTGCTGTTGTGAATGGTAGTTTGAACATTGGCGCAATTTTTGGCCTTGAAGGTGTGATTTATCCGTATTGGCGGCTTATCTACTTCTTCTTTGCTGGCACGATAATTCTCTCGGTATTCTCATTCCTCCAGTTTACAACCTACGGCATGGTTGTTCGTGCTGGCATGAATGACCGTGAAACTGTCGGTATCTTGGGTATCGATATTGATCGCCGCTTTACGGTTGTCTTCGGCATTGCTGCTGTGGTGGCAGGTCTTGCCGGTGTTATGTATACGCCGATCCTTCCGCCTGATTATCGAATGGGCATGGACTTCCTCGTTTTATCCTTCGTGGTTGTTGTTGTCGGCGGTATGGGTTCTCTTGGTGGCGCGGTTGCTGCTGGTTTCCTACTCGGCATTTTGCAATCTTTTGCCTCGATGACCGAAGTAAAATCAATCCTACCTGGTATTGACCAGATCATCATTTATCTCATCGCTGTTATTGTGATTTTGACACGACCACGTGGTCTGTTTGGTCGCAAGGGCGTGATGGAGGAATAGTCATGAAAAAAACAAATGATCTCTATCTCATCATCATCTTTGCCATTGCGATCCTCGCAATGCCTTGGTGGATGGCTCCTCTCGGCGCTGGTTATCCAGATTTGCTTCAAAAATTTGCAATCTTTGGCGTTTTCGCGATTGGTTTCAATATTCTGTTCGGACTGACAGGCTATCTGTCCTTTGGACACGCGGCGTTTCTCGGTGTCGGTTCTTATGCGGCAGTTTGGTCCTTCAAACTGTTCACCATGAACATTATTCCAGCCATTATTCTTGGCGTTGTCATCGCGGGTATCTTTGGCTTGATCATTGGCTACATCTCGTTACGTCGCTCAGGGATTTACTTCTCGATTTTGACACTGGCTTTTGCGCAAATGTCATTCAATCTTGCCTATTCGGTCTTAACACCGATCACAAATGGTGAGACAGGCTTGCAGATCCGCGGGCTTTTGAAAGAAGGCGAGAACATCGGCCTGCTTGATGCAGATGTTCGCTACATTGACCAATGGTTCGGTGTGGAAGAATTTGGTGCACCCGTGACAAATCTCTTCAGCTTCAAAGTGAGTGGTTGGGAAGGCTTCTATATTTGCGCGATCATCTTGATTGTCATGTTCTACGTTTCCGTTCGTATCTTCCGTTCACCATTCGGCTTGATGTTGCGTGCGGTTAAATCGAACCAGAACCGTATGAGCTACACAGGCTTGAACACACGCCCTTACACATTGGCAGCTTTTGTAATCTCAGCAATGTATGCTGGTCTTGCAGGAACAATGATGGCGATTACTGACCCGTTGGCTGGTGCCGAACGGATGCAGTGGACGGCGTCAGGTGAAGTGGTTTTGATGACCATTTTGGGTGGTGTCGGCACATTGGTTGGGCCGCTCATTGGTGCTGGTGTGATCAAATATCTCGAGCAGATTTTCTCCTCCGTCAATATTCCGACATTGGAAGGCTTTTGGTCCTTCCTGCCGGAAACGTTGCAACACATCATGGTGGAAATCTCTAGCCTCTTCTTCGGTGGCGGTTGGGAACTCACACTCGGTTTGATGTTCATGTTGATCGTGATCTTCTTGCCAGGTGGTATTATGGAAGGGTTCCGTCGAATTGGTGCCTTGTTCCGCAAAAAACAAACAGATGACGAGCCGTCCGCCGGCGAAGTCCAACCGGCGGAGTAAGCACTATGTCGACACCTAATATCGTAATGAACGTGGCTGACGTGAGTAAACGCTTTGGCGGTCTCCATGCCCTCAAAGATGTTGATTTGCAAATTGAAGAAGGCACGGTTCACGCGATTATCGGCCCCAATGGAGCCGGTAAGTCAACACTGCTGAATGTTTGTGTTGGTCGCATCAAGCCAGATGTTGGTCATGTGATTTTTGATGGCGTCACGCTAGATGAACAAAAACCGCATGAGATTAATCAGCTTGGTGTTGCGCGGGTTTTCCAAACGCCGGAAATTTTCCCGGAGCTTAACCTCATTGAAAATGTGATCATTCCGGCAATGGCAAAACGTGATGGTGCGTTTAGCTTTAATGCATGGAAGGGTCTCGACAAAGAAGTTGAGTTGCGTGAACAAGCAGAACATATTCTCGAAGATGTGAACCTGTTTGCAGAACGCAACAATGAAGCGGCAAGCCTTTCGCGTGGTAACAAGCGTCGTTTGGAACTTGCGATGGGTTTGGTTCAACAGCCACGTCTTCTTCTTCTTGATGAGCCAACCGCTGGTATGGCGCGTCACGATACAAACCGCACAATTGATCTTTTGAAGAAGCTCAAAGAACGCGGCATGACGAAAGTCATCATCGAGCATGATATGCACGTTGTTTTCTCACTAGCCGATAAAATTTCGGTACTAGCACAAGGTCAAATTATTGCTGAAGGCACGCCTGAAGAAGTGCGCGGCAATCCTAAAGTGCAAGAAGCATATCTTGGAGGGGCGCACTAATGAACGCAGAACCATCAAAAGAGCAAGTCGCTTCAGCAAGCGATATGGCTTATTTCTCAGTACGTGATGTGCACTCTTACTACGGTGAGAGCTACATTGTGCAGGGCGTTTCCTTTGACGTTAAAGAAGGTGAAATTCTTGCCCTTCTTGGCCGTAACGGTGCGGGTAAAACATCAACGCTTCGCACAATTTCACGCCTCGATGATCCGGCCCTTCGCCAAGGTGAAATTTATCTCAACGGACAAGCTGTTCATGAGATGAAGTCTTACCAAGCGTCTCAAGCCGGTATTCAATTGGTGCCAGAAGATCGTCGTATTATCGGTGGTTTGACGGTTGAAGAGAACCTTATTTTGTCCCAAGTAGATGGCAACATTGGATGGGAAATTGAGAAGGTTTATGAGCACTTCCCACGCCTAGCGGAACGCCGCAACCAAGAAGCGATCACCATGTCTGGTGGTGAGCAGCAAATGTTGGCTGTTGCGCGTGCCTTGTCGCGGGACTTGAAGCTTTTACTTCTCGATGAGCCTTATGAAGGTTTGGCACCTGTGATTGTGCAAGAGATTGAACGTATCCTTCAAGGTGTGCGTGAACTTGGCATTACGACAATCATCGTTGAGCAAAATGCGGTGGCAGCGCTTAAACTTGCTGACCGTGCGCTGATCCTTGATACGGGTCACATCGTGTTTGAAGGAACAGCGAAAGAGGTTCTCGATAACGAAGAACTTCGCCACGAATATCTCGCGATCTAATCGCTGCGATATATCGAATTTAAAAGGGCCTTATGGCCCTTTTTTATTGAGCATATTTTCAAGAACAAAAACTTCTGTAAGATCCAAGGTTTTAAACGGATTTCCTACCGTGCCAGACACGATGGCGCTTAGGATGATTTGCATCGGTTTAATCCCCATTAATGGGGCGAGCAGTTGATCGCGCATAAACGGCAAAAACTCGCTATTTGATTGATAGACTGGCGTGAACAATTTGCTGATGAGTTGATAAATTAAAATATGCACACGGCGCAGACGCGCGTATTCTTGTAAGGCGGCATCGAGGCCTTCACGTCGGATGAGCGCTTGATCAAGGGCAAAGGCATCGAGCAAAGCCATGTTAGCCCCTTGCCCAAGTTGCGGGCTGGCCGCGTGATAACTGTCACCGAGGTGGACGACACGACCGCTTACGGGATGGCGCAGGGTGCGATGGTGATAACGGGCCATGACCAGATCATCATGAGACTTAATTTGATTAAGGAGCGCTTCTGTCTCAGGCCATAAGGCGAGAACTTGCTCTTTCCAATTATTTATCGGTTTAGATAACCAGTCTGAATATCTTGCTTTTTCTAAACTCCAAAAAAATGCCGTTGAAAAAGTAGTGTTTTGAGGTGTGGTCCCTGTTGGTAGAACCCCAACCATATGGGTTGCCTTGTGGTAGCGTTGTTGAAGTTGATCAAGGGCAAAGGGTGCATCTTCAATCCAGTCAAGATTTGCCCATAAAGCGCCGTATGAAAGAGCTATTCCCTTTTCTGGCGACAAAGGTGATTGAGAACCAAGGGCATCAATGACGAAATCGAAAGGTACAGTTTTGTCCCCTTTATCAGTAATCATTGAAATTTTGTCGTGGGATTTTTGCGATGTGCTGACGATCTCTGTCGAGGATTCAAATCGAACAGATGTCTTCAACACAGCTTGATAAAGCACATCAAACAGAGCGGTTCTTTGAATGGCAAACCCTGCTCGTTGGGGGCTGTATGTATTGTAACTTGCATCCAGCACTTTGCGTTGATTGCGCGAAATTGTGCCATTGAGGTTGAGAATTTTATTGCCGTATTTTTTGATCTCAGTCTCAAGACCAAGGGCTGATAAAACGGAATAACCAGTTGGTTGGAGAACGAGGCCCGACCCAATCGGTCTAGGTTTATCAAATTGATCGTAAAGAACAATATCATGGCCTTGCCGTTCTAAAAACAAGGCCGCTGATAAGCCTGCAATTCCAGCGCCTGCAATGGCTATTTGATAATTTGTTGGCATTGAAAAAAGTTAAAGGCTCTATTGTTTGTGTCTTTCTAAAATCTAATGAAAATTTCGCCCTTTAGGTAGTACGTTTTTTGTTGCCTCAATACCTTCTTTACTGGTGGCCGCTAATCCTTCCACACGCGCATTGATATAGGCCTCGATGTAATCTTTCGCGACAGGGGGGATAACACTGCGACGGCCTCGTTTAGCGCGGCTCGCGATTTTCGTGCCAATGTCATCAACCGGTCGCTTCACTTCATCAGCGCGATCTAAAAGGTCGACTTGGTAGATATCTTCAGACAGAAGGGCTAGGTGGTTGGTCCAGTCTTCTATGTGGTTGGCAATGATGTGGGTGACGCCATCTGCTTTTTGCAGTTTGCCGGATACTTTGATGAAACGGGCGCCCATAACGATGGGCCGATATTTTTGGAAGGTTTTGGGCCAGACAATAATATTGGCAATACCCGTTTCATCTTCAATGGTGGCGAAGATCACGCCTTTGGCAGAGCCTGGGCGTTGACGCACCAGCACCAAGCCCGCCACATTTACAAATTGGTTGTTTTGCATCACCTCAAGGTCAACCGTGGGTCGCACGTTCGCTCGGCAAAGTTGCTCGCGTACAAAGGAAACCGGATGGGCTTTCAAGGATAGGCTTAAATAGCGGTAGTCGTTGATGACATGCTCACTCAATGGCATTTTCGGCAGTTCAATGTCTGGCTCGTTTTGTAAGGAGGGCATATCTGCACGATCAAATAGGGGTAGATGTTGCGTGCCGTCTTTGCGCTTGGGGTTGCTATCTAAATGACGGGCATCCCATAGGGCGCGACGGCGGTCCAGTCCGATTGAACGAAATGCATCAGCGTCAGCAAGGCGCTCGATAATGGCGCGGCTAAGTCCAGCTTTCAGCCATAAATCACGAAGGCTGCGATAACCATCTCCCCGCGCTGCGACCAGCTGGTCTGCCACCGTCGCGCTCAAGCCTTTTATTTGACGAAAGCCAAGGCGCATGGCGTAGCGGGTTTGA
>CAZKKW010000046.1:0-15300 GCA_964553335.1 uncultured Hyphomicrobiales bacterium
CAGATAACCAATACAGGGCCGATGAATGTGATGGCTGCCGTCATCAAATTATGCGCTAATAATTTACTCCATGGCAGGTTTATTATGTCTCCGTAGAGGAGTGGAGTAACGTGCTTTGCAAGCCGTAGCGCGAGAGAAAAGCTTTTTTCCCATCTGAAAAATGCTTGGATGGAACCGACATTTGAGATGAGCCAAAATGCGACACCCCAACTCATCAACAAAGCAAAAACCGCTAAGCAGTGAGGACCGAAACCATAGCCCTTAATATACCGCCTTAAGACTAAATATGGTGCAATAAGAAAGAAGGTGCCTGATATGAAAGTGATAAGCATTATACCCCACGAGTGGAGGGGCTGTATGGGCACGGTATCCAAGATTAAACGACGGCTGGCCATATTGAAGAACGCTGAAAATACAGGCATCAGCGCCCAAAGGAGTAACCAGTTTCGCCAGAAAGAAATATTCATATTCCAACATCCTTCGTTAAATAAATGAGTTATTTCAGAAAATTTAATTCTGTTGGTAGATCATGTAATTCCCAAATTTATGGTAACTGCAGTTGGGCCGCATCATTTTGCAAAGCCCCAAGCTCACTCCGCATCCACCCCCACACTTTGCGCCTTCACATAAGAACCAGGGGCTGCTTCAATTGCTGGGTATTTCTTGTTCCCGATCGCCCGTGCTTTCACTTGTGTACTATCAAGGCCACGGATCCATTTGTCCCAATAGGGCCACCATGAGCCTTCGTGCTCGGTTGCGGTCTCTCTCCAATGGTCGAGATTATTGCCATCATCAATGGTTTCGCCACCTGTCATAAAGCCATATTTCTTCTTTTCTGGAGGGTTCACGACACCCGCAATATGGCCGGAACCTGCAAGGACGAATTCAACTGAGCCACCATAAAAAGTCGAGCCACGCAGGACAGATTTTGCAGGCGCAATATGGTCGTCTTTTGTGGCAAGCGTGAAGACGGGAATTTTGATTTTTGAAAGATCAATATCTTCACCCGCCAAATGCACACGCCCCTCGGTGATGTCGTTCAGCATATAAAGGTGACGTAGATAAAACGCGTGGTTCTTCGGTGTCATGCGGGTGCTATCAGAATTCCAGTGCAACAGGTCAAAGGCGCGGGGTTCTTTGCCTTTGAGATAATTGTTGACGGCATAAGACCAGAACAGATCGTTTGAGCGTAAAAGATTGAAGGTTGTCGACATGCGGCCTGATTCAAGGAAACCACGGTTTTCCATTACCTTTTCAAGTGCATCAATCTGACCTTCATCGATGAACACTAAAAGTTCACCTGCATGGGTGAAATCGACTTGTGTTGTGAAGAAGGTTGCCGAGGCAATTCGCTCGTCGCCAGTTTTTGCCATATGGGCAAGCGCGATGGAGGAGAGGGTGCCGCCAACGCAATAAGCAACCAGATCGATTTTTGTTTTCGGGCAGATGGATGTCACCACATCCATCGCATCAAAAATGCCGCGCTGCATGTAGGTGTCCCATCCCGCATAGGCAAGCTCTGGGCCCGGGTTCACCCAAGACAGAACAAACACGGTGTTGCCTTGATCGACCATCCATTTGATCAGCGATTTTTGTTCGTTCAAATCGAGGATATAGTATTTATTGATCCAAGGCGGGACCACGAGGATTGGTTGTTTTCGAACTTTCTCAGTGGTGGGCGCATATTGGATGATTTGGCAAATTTCATTTTGAAAAACCACGTCACCCTTGGTGGTCGCTAAGTTTTTGCCGACTTCAAAAGCCGTCGGCGGGGATTGCCGCAGACGTATTCCGCCATCACCGGCTTTCATATCTTCTGCGAGCATTTTCATACCCTTAGCAATGTTTTGTCCTTTGCTTTCTAGGGTCTCGCGCAAAATTTCAGGATTGGTGCCAGCAAAGTTTGACGGTGATGCCGCGTTCATAAATTGTTTGACATAGAATTGGGCCTTGAGGCGTGTGTGATCGTCTAATGTATCGGCTTCTGCGACGAGGTCGTCAGCCCAATTTGCCGTAATGAGATAGGCTTGTTTTAGAAAATCAAACAGTGGGTTTTCTTCCCATTGCTCATCTTTGAAGCGGCGATCATCTGCGGCTGGTTCGACTGTTTTTTCGGCTTCTTCACCAGAAAATCGCTTCATCGAGCTTGCCCAAAGCTCCATATATTGCTGGGTGATGCGGGTTTGTGCTTCTAGCGCTTTTTCTGGCGTTTCAACCCAATGTTTGCCAACGGCTGCGATGGTTGAGAAGAAATCTTGAAAGCGGTCTGATGTATCCAATTCGCTGCCGCGTTGTTCAATTGGCTTCATAATGGCTGCTGCAACATTACCAATTTCGCCCATTGCTTCGCTGGCATTGCGAGCGAAACTTTCAGGGTCATCCAACAGGTTATTTAAATTGAAAGCGCTCGTATTCTCACCGCCGCTATCTTTTTCGTCAGTTATCTCAGGTTTTTTGTCTGAGTTCTTGTTGGTCGGTTGATCACTTTTGGACGTCATCGTGCCTGCGGGCTCCAGTATTTATGTCGCTGCCATCATATTTACTTATTTGTGACAAGAATGTCTCGCAAATAGATGTTTTCAAGCTCTGATGCATAGCAGGTCTTCGTCTTTTGTTAAAATAATACAGGCGCCGCCTAATAATTGGGCAAGTTGGACGCTGATTCACTAAAATTTTTGGTGATTTGAGTGATTTGCTTGTTTATTGAGATTTAGACGTTATGAAGTTGGAATGACTTTTGTCACAAAATCTGTGGCCGCGATTCTAGAAAGTATGTGATTCATCGATGTTTAACTTCGATCAAATGGCGATTAAGATGGGGCGAGGCTTTGTAACAGCCTCTGTCGGCTTGTTGCTTGTTGCTTTGACCGGATGTACGGCATCAACTGAATTTGGCGCGTTTGACCTTGAAAACCAACGCACAGGCGCTGTTGATAAAAAAGGCTTTCCAATTTTTGTCGGTTCGCAATATGAACGCAAGGTTCCGCTAAAGCCGACGATTGAACGTGCACGTCTCGATAATGAATTGCAGGCGCTTGCTCAATCTCGCAAGAGAAGTGGGGTTGATACTGACGCAAGAAGATCAAAGCTTTTGCAACAACGTCTTAAAACCATTGCCAGAACGCATGGTGATGAAGCGCGGGCCGAAATCGCCGCTGCTTGTAAAGAACTGGAAGACGGGGAAATTGTTTGCAAAGGCGATTAGAAGCGTTAAATCTCAAGCGACTCACTAAAGACCTTAATTCCTTCCAAGAACGCCTCTAGAACTCGAGATAACAATGGATACTTTTCACTCCGTACGTCGTTTACCTCCGTATGTTTTTGAACCTGTCAATAAACTGAAGGCAAAGGCCCGTGCCAATGGCGAAGATATTATTGACCTTGGGATGGGTAACCCTGATTTACCGACCCCGCCGCATATTGTCGAAAAGCTTGTGGAAACGGTGCAGCGTCCTGAGACCCATCGTTATTCAGTCTCAAAGGGGATTAATGGTCTACGTAAAGCGCAGGCTGCCTATTATGAGCGACGGTTTGACGTAAAGCTGAATCCAGAAACTGAGATCGTTGCCACTTTGGGATCGAAAGAAGGGTTCGCCAATATGGCGCAGGCGATTACGGCACCCGGTGATGTGATTTTGGTGCCAAACCCAACATACCCCATTCATGCCTTTGGTTTTATCATTTCAGGTGGGGTTATTCGCTCTGTGCCTGCAACACCAAATGAAGAATTCTTTTATGCGTGTGAGCGGGCGGTGCGCCATTCAATTCCTAAGCCTTTGGCTTTGATTTTGAATTACCCATCCAATCCAACGGCCTATGTGACGGATTTGGATTTTTATCAAGACTGTGTGAAATTCGCGAAAAAACACGACATCTTCATTCTTTCAGATTTGGCCTATTCAGAAATCTATTTCGACGACAACCCGCCACCTTCGATCTTGCAAGTTGATGGCGCAAAGGATGTTGCCGTTGAGTTTACTTCTATGTCTAAAACCTACTCAATGCCCGGTTGGCGTATGGGGTTTGCTGTGGGCAATGAGCGGTTGATTTCAGCCTTAGCGCGGGTGAAATCCTATTTGGATTATGGCGCGTTTACGCCCATTCAAGTGGCAGCAACAGCGGCCCTTAATGGCGATGATACTTGCATTGCAGATGCGCGAAAAATCTATAAAGACCGGCGCGAGGTGATGGTGGATGCTTTTGGTCAAGCTGGATGGGATATTCCATCACCGCCAGCCACTATGTTTGCCTGGGCGCCGATCCCAGATGCTTATAAAGACATTGGATCACTGGAGTTTTCCAAGTTGCTTGTCGAAGAAGCAGGGGTTGCGGTTGCACCTGGTGTTGGCTTTGGTGAGTATGGTGATAGCCACGTCAGGCTTGCACTTGTGGAAAATGAACAACGAATCCGCCAAGCAGCTAGAAACGTGAAGCGCTTTCTTGCGCAATAGCGTTTGACAGTGCAGAAGAAATAACGATTTGCACCACCCCCGTGTGTTTGCTTCAAGAAAGTAGAGAAACTATGTCTGATACCGTTCGTCTTGGGATCGCTGGCCTTGGTACGGTTGGCGCTGCGCTTGTTCATATTGTTCAACGCAAAGCCAACCAGATGATTGCTGGAAGCGATGTTGAGCTTTCAATCTCCGCCGTCAGCGCACGCTCTCGCGATAAAGATCGTGGGTTTTCGACGGATGGCATGATATGGTTTGATGACCCCGTTGCCCTTGCTAAAAGCGATGATGTTGATCTTTTCGTCGAGCTTATTGGCGGCGATGAAGGGCCAGCACGCGACAGCGTTGTTGCAGCGCTAAAAGCGGGCAAGTCCGTTGTCACAGCCAACAAAGCATTGCTTGCTAAGCACGGCGTTGAACTGGCCGAACTGGCTGAAGAAAATAACGTGAGCCTTAATTATGAGGCAGCCGTTGCGGGCGGCATCCCAATCATCAAAACCATGCGTGAATCGTTAGCGGGTAACGAAATTCGTCGCGTTTTCGGCATTATGAATGGAACATGCAATTATATTTTGACCCGCATGGAGGCTGATGAAATCTCGTTTGAAGATTGTTTGGCTGACGCGCAAAAACTGGGTTATGCGGAAGCTGATCCGACATTCGACATTGGTGGCCATGACACAGCGCATAAGCTTGCGATTTTGACCAGTTTGGCTTTTGGAACTCAGGTGTCATTTGACGCGATCTATCTTGAAGGTATCGAAAAAATTACGCTTGAAGATATTAAAGCAGCTGACAAACTTGGTTACCGGATTAAACTTCTGGGTGTTGCGCAAATCACCGATAGCGGGATTGAACAGCGTGTTCACCCTGCAATGGTTCCAGCAAGCTCTGCCATTGCCCAAATTGATGGCGTGACTAATGCGGTCACTGTCGAGACTGATTTGCTTGGTTCTATTATGCTGAGCGGGCCGGGCGCTGGTGGTGATGCGACGGCGTCTGCTGTTGCGGGCGATATTGCTGATATTGCCCGAGGTACAGCGCTTCCAGTCTTTGGTAAGCCAGCAAGTAGCCTTCAGTCTTATGAGCGTGCGCGTATGCGCCGCCATGAAGGGGGGTATTACATTGCGCTCAACCTTCATGATCGTTCTGGTGCCTTCGCGAGCATCGCAAATCGTATGGCGGAATGTGAAATTTCATTGCAAAGCGTGGTCCAACACGAAAATTCAGGTGATGTGGACGCTGATGATGGCGCCAAGGCAAAGCCTGTGATCATCATTACGCATGAGACCAACGAAAAGGCGGTTGCGGATGCACTGTCACTCATCAAACAGGACGGAAACGTTGTTGGTGAGCCAAAAATGATCCGTATTGAGACGCTATCTTAAGTGCCAAGCTTGTAAGCTTAGGTATGAAATTTAGGAGACGATAAAATGGGCCAAGAAACAGACGGCATGGAAATCCTCGACCGCCAGTTGACGATGGAACTGGGACGCGTGACCGAGGCCGCAGCTGTTGGTGCCTATGCTTGGGTTGGACGCGGTGACGAGAAAGCGGCAGACCAAGCAGCCGTTGATGCTATGAGGCGCGAATTAAATTATCTTCCAATCCAAGGCGTTGTGCGCATTGGTGAGGGAGAGCGTGATGAAGCGCCGATGCTTTATATTGGTGAAGAAGTTGGGACTGGCGTTGGTCCGAAGCTTGATGTTGCTCTTGATCCACTTGAAGGCACTACAATTTGTGCGAAGAATACGCCAAATTCGCTGGCTGTCATCGCTTTGGCTCGTACAGGAAATTTGCTTTATGCACCAGATGTTTACATGGATAAAATTGCCATTGGCCCAGGTTACAGCACTGGCGTCATAGACCTTGAAGCACCGGTTTCAGACAACATCCATGCTCTTGCCAAAGAAAAGGACGTGAAGCCGTCGCATATTCGTGCCTGTGTGCTGGATCGTCCTCGCCATGCGGCGATTATTGAAGACATTAGAAGCACCGGTGCTTCTGTTCGTTTGATTGGCGATGGTGATGTTGCTGGTATCATTCACACAACAGACCCAGACGAAACCGGTATAGATATTTATATCGGGCAGGGTGGCGCGCCAGAAGGTGTGCTTGCGGCTGCTGCATTGCGTTGTACAGGTGGCCAAATGTTCGGACGTCTTGTTATCAGGAATGAAGAACAGCGCGAACGTACACAATCGATGGGCATTGCTGATGTGAACCAGATATTCTCTATGGAAGATATGGCCAAAGGTGATGTGCTGTTTGCGGCAACTGGCGTGACAGACGGAAACATGCTGAAAGGCGTGAAAATGAACCGGAATAGCATTGAGACGAATACAGTTGTGATGCGCTCATCAACGGGTACTGTGCGCTACATAAAAGGTGTTCACAGCGACGTATCAAAGTTTCAGATGTAGCCTGACGGACAAAAATCATGCTTGAAGGGCGGACGTTCCTTAATGTTAGTCGATCAATTGGCGGAAAACGCTGGGTTGATCGTTTAACGCCCGCTCTTGATAATGTTGCGCTGGATATTGCGCAAAAGACGGGAACCGTTGATCTGGTGGCCCGTATTCTTGCAGGGCGCGGTATTATTGCCGATGAAGCTGCTGGCTTCCTCAATCCCACCATTAAAGGCCTAATGCCCGACCCCTATGTGATGCAAGACATGGAGCCTGCGGCTGAACGTTTGGCGGCAGCCATTACAGGCAGACAGAAGGTTGCAATCTTCGGTGACTATGATGTTGACGGTGCCACCTCATCTGCGGTGCTCTATCGCTTTTTGACCCACTTTGGTGTCGATGCGCGCATCTATATTCCAGACCGTATCATCGAAGGCTATGGCCCAAATCCAACGGCAATTGGTACGCTGATTGATGAGGGCGCTGAGCTTATCGTGACAGTTGATTGCGGTGTTACAAGTTTTGATGCTTTGGCGACTGCGAAAGAGCGAGGTGTTGATGTTGTCGTTCTTGATCACCACCAAGTGGGTGATGAACTGCCTGTTGCAAGCGCTGTGGTCAATGCCAATCGGCATGATGATACATCCGGCCTTGGTCACATGGCAGCAGTCGGAACAACCTTCATGGCGGTGGTCGCAACCCATCGCTTAATGCGAGATATTAGCGAATATTCTGATTCCGCTAAATCTCTTAACTTATTGAATTTGCTTGATCTTGTTGCATTGGGAACGGTTTGTGATGTGGTGCCACTTAAGACATTGAATCGGGCGTTTGTCACAAAGGGTTTGGTGACTGCTCGCAAGCTTGGGAACGTGGGGCTTGCAGCCCTTTCCAAGGTTGCACGGGTTGAAGGGCCGTTGGCGGCTTATCATCTTGGCTTCTTGCTTGGTCCGCGTATCAATGCGGGCGGTAGGGTTGGCGATGCCAGTCTTGGCGCGCGGCTTTTGACGATGAATGATGCTTATGAAGCTGAAGAGGTGGCGCAGCGACTTGATGTGCTGAATACAGAGCGCCAAGCCTATGAGAAGTTGATGCTGGAACAAGCTGACGCGCAGGCTTACGCGGAAATTGGTGCTGATAGTGATGTTTCGGGTGGACCGAGTTTGGTGATTACCTCAGGTGATGACTGGCACCCAGGCGTGCTTGGCATTGTCGCCTCTCGCCTCAAAGAGCGTTATCGCCGTCCTGCTTTTGCGTTGGCGTTTGATAAAAACGGTAAGGGGACTGGATCTGGTCGCTCGATCAGCGGGGTTGATCTTGGTGGCGCTGTGCGTGAGGCCTTGTCTCAAGGCATTTTGGAAAAAGGGGGCGGCCATGCGATGGCCGCCGGTTTGACTGTTGCCAAGGAGAAGCTTGGCGATCTTCGTGCTTTCTTTGATGAGCGGTTGTCGGCAGATGTTGAGGCGGCGCGCGCAGGCAGTTCTCTCACCATTGATGGCGCTTTGACAGCACGCGCTGCAAGTTTGGACCTGTTGAGTGAGGTTGATCGCGCTGGTCCTTATGGGGCGGGGCATCCGGCTCCTGTTTTTGCTTTTCCAACCCATCGTATTACCTATGCGGATGTGGTGGGTAATGGCCATGTGAAGGTTTCAGCAAAATCTGCCGACGGTGCAACGCTCGCAGCCATTGCCTTTAGGAGCGCAGATCAGCCGCTCGGCAAAGCATTGCTAGAAGGGCGGCAACAGCAAATGCATTTGGCGGGCACGCTTTCTAAGAACACATGGCAGGGGCGATCTACAGTACAGCTGCGCCTCATTGATGCGGCGTTGCCTTCCAATGGTTGAGCTGCTTAAGCCCGTTTGCGCCATCATCGGTGGTGGTCCCGCTGGATTAATGGCTGCAGAAACATTGGCGCTTGAGGGCGTTGAGGTTTGTGTGTTTGATGCCAAACCATCTTTCGGGCGCAAATTTTTGATGGCTGGTAAAAGTGGATTAAACATAACAAAATCAGATAGTTATGTTGAGTTAATAAAACGGTTTAAGCGTCAAAGTTCAAAGCTTGAGTCATCTCTTTCAGAATTTGAGTCATTTCACGTTGTTGAATGGTGCGAGGGGTTGGGGCAGGAAACATTCGTCGGCACGTCTGGGCGCGTTTTTCCGAAATCCATGAAAGCATCACCGCTGCTACGTGCTTGGCTTCTGCGATTAACGGACCTTGGAGTTACCTTTCGCACAAAGCATCAATGGGTTGGTTTTGAGGGCGCTGCGTTATTATTTGAGACGCCCGATGGTAAGCTGCGTGTCGAGCCACAAACAACCATCTTTGCGCTCGGTGGCAAGAGTTGGTCGCGACTTGGGTCTGATGGGGCGTGGGCTGAACTGTTCAAAGAGCAGGGCGTTGAACTTGCAGATTTTCAACCATCAAATTGCGGTTTTGATTGTGCATGGGATGAGCACTTTTCGTCGCGCTTTGAAGGGGAGCCGGTCAAGAATATCTCTCTCACTGTCGATGGCAAATCTGTGCGCGGTGATTTCGTTGTAACGAAGACGGGCATTGAGGGCGGCGTGGTTTACACCCAAAGCGCTGCAATTCGCGATTGCTTGCTAAAGGGGCAAGGGGAAGTAACGCTTGATCTTATGCCCGATGTGAAGCTTGAGAAGCTCATTAAAGCCTTTGCTCGTGATCGTGGAAAAAACTCATTTTCAAATCATGCCCGTAAGGTCGCTCGCTTGAAGGGTGTTAAATTAGGTCTTCTCAGGCTTTGTGCGCCTGATCTGGATGTTAACAACGCTGAGGAAGTGGCAAGCCACCTCAAGACACTCAAGCTACCCGTTACGGCTCCACGCCCCATTGATGAAGCAATCAGCACGGCTGGTGGTGTGGTGTTTGACGGGCTTGATGACCATTTTATGCTCAAAGCGCGAGAAGGCACCTTTGTAGCGGGTGAAATGCTGGACTGGGATGCGCCAACGGGTGGTTACTTAATCACCGCTTGTTTGGCCACGGGGCGACGGGCGGGGCGTGGCGCTTTTAAATGGCTCTCTGAACAAGAGTAACGCTAGATAAGCGGGTCAGCAGGTCAAAGTGACGTTCATTATTATGATATTTTTTTGCCATTTTTAACGCGGCAATCTGTCGAAAGACTTGTCCATCCAATAAAATTCGTTAGTGTGGCTAATCATCTGAACGGCTGGCATTCTTTGTTGGCCACACTGCGGAGGAGCAGTGTTCAGGGAAGTTGAAGTGTGATGTCCAATGAGATTGAACATTTCGACCAACTTTAAAGGCAGTCTAATGGCTGCAAAAGGGAGAGAGTAATATGAGAAAATTAGCGTTTGCCGCTTTGGCAACAACTATGCTTGCAGGGTCTGTCGCAACAGCCTCTGCTGAAGACATTAAACTCGGTGTGTTCTTGGGCTTTACTGGTCCAATTGAATCGCTTGTAGCAAACATGGGCCCTGGTGCTGAGCTTGCAATCAAAGAAGTATCAGACAGTGGTGCTTTGCTTGATGGCTCAAAGGTAACGGCTGTTCGTGCTGACACAACATGTGTGGATGCTGCTGCGGCGACTGCTGCTGCTGAGCGTTTGATTACATCTGACGGCGTTAAAGCGATCGTTGGTGGCGACTGTTCTGGTGTAACTGGTGCAGCCCTTCAAAACGTTGCTCGTCCAAATGGCGTTGTTATGATTTCACCATCTGCAACATCACCAGGTCTTACAACAGCTGAAGATGATGGCTTGTTCTTCCGTACAGCGCCATCAGATGCACGTCAGGGCGAAATCGTTTCAGACATTTTGTCTGGTAAAGGCGTGAAGAAAATCGCTTTGACTTATACCAACAATGACTACGGCAAAGGTCTTTCAGACGCGATTGCTGCTAACTTCAAAAAAGCAGGCGGCGAAGTAACAATCGTTGCAGCACACGAAGATGGCAAAGGCGACTACGGCGCTGAAGTTGGCGCACTTGCTGCTGCTGGCGGTGACGTGCTTGTTGTTGCTGGCTACCTTGACCAAGGCGGCAAAGGCATCATCCAAGGTTCAATCGATTCAGGTGCTTTCGACACGTTCTATCTGCCAGACGGCATGGTTGGCGATGCGCTTCCAACAGCAATCGGTGATGACTTGAACGGTTCATACGGTGCTGCTCCCGGTACAGATAGCCCAGGTGCTGCGAAATTCGTTGAATTGTCAAAAGGCGCTGGCTTTGATGGTGCAAGCCCATTTGCTGGTGAATCTTACGACGCTGCAGCCTTGATCATGCTCGCAATGCAGGCTGCTGGTTCTTCAGACAGTGCTAAGCTCAAAGACAAAGTGTTTGAAGTTGCGAATGCACCGGGCGAGAAAATCTTCCCGGGCGAACTTGCAAAAGCGCTTAAGCTTATCAAAGAAGGCAAAGACATCGACTATGTTGGTGCTTCTGCTGTTGAGCTGATTGGCCCAGGCGAAAGTGCTGGTAACTACAGAGAGATCGAGATTAAAGATCAAAAACTCTCAACTGTTGGCTACCGCTAAGCAACTCTTTTGGTTCGGGGCTTTGTCCCCGAACCATCACCACTTTACAAAAAGACTTCCGTAATGACGCAAACAGCGAAGATCGTTGTCGACAATGTGCATATGCATTTTGGCGGCATTAGAGCGGTCGATGGTGCATCAATCAGTATTGAAACCGGATCAATCACTGGATTGATCGGGCCCAATGGTGCAGGCAAAACCACTCTCTTCAATGTGATAGCAGGGGCTTATCAACCGACCTCTGGCCATGTCTATTTGGATGGTGAAGACATCACCGGATTGAAGCCGCATGAACTGTTTGCAAAAGGCATGTTGCGTACGTTCCAAATCGCCCATGAATTTTCGACACTCTCTGTGCGCGAGAACCTGATGATGGTTCCAGGTGATCAGCCGGGTGAAAGCTTGATTGATACATGGATACGTCCTGCCAAAGTTCGTGATGCAGAAGAGCGTGTTCGTGAAAAAGCGAATGAAGTCATAGAGTTTCTTGAAATTTCTCACGTGGCTGATGAGCTTGCTGGAAACCTCTCCGGCGGTCAGAAAAAGCTGCTTGAACTTGGTCGCACCATGATGGTCGACGCTAAAGTCGTGTTCCTTGATGAGGTGGGTGCTGGCGTAAACCGCACGCTGCTTAACACCATTGGTGATGCGATCTTAAGGCTCAACAAAGAACGCGGTTACACGTTCTGCATGATTGAGCATGATATGGAATTTATCTCCCGTCTTTGCGATCCTGTGATCGTAATGGCTGAGGGGAAAGTACTGGCTGAAGGTAGCGCTGAAGAGGTCAAATCCAATGAAGAAGTGATCGAAGCTTATCTTGGAACGGGACTTAAAAATAAGCCTAAGAAGAAGGGAGCTGAATCATGAGCTTCCTGATTGGTGAAAATATGACAGGCGGCTACGGCGGCGCTGACATTCTCCACGATTGTACAATCGGTGTTGAGAAGGGCGAGATTGCTGTGATCGTTGGCCCCAATGGTGCTGGCAAGTCCACGGCGATGAAGGCCGTGTTTGGTATGCTTGATATTCGTGAAGGCGCTGTGAAGATGGATGGTGAGGATATCTCCAAGCTGTCACCACAAGACCGCGTTTATAAGGGCATGGCTTTTGTGCCGCAGACGTCGAACGTCTTTACCTCCATGAGCGTTGAAGAAAACCTCGAAATGGGGGCTTTCATTCGTGAGGATGATTTTTCGACCACGATGGAACAGGTGTTTGAGCTGTTCCCGATTTTGAAAGAAAAACGACGTCAGCCCGCTGGTGAGCTTTCAGGTGGTCAGCGCCAACAAGTGGCTGTTGGTCGTGCGCTGATGACCCAACCGAAGGTGTTGATGCTGGATGAGCCGACGGCGGGCGTATCACCCATCGTGATGGACGAACTATTCGACCGCATCATCGAGATTGCCCGCACAGGTATTGCGATTTTGATGGTTGAGCAAAACGCTAAACAAGCACTCAATATTGCCGATAAGGGCTATGTGTTGGTGCAGGGGCGCAATCGATACACGGATACAGGTGAGGCGCTCATGGCTGACCCTGAAGTCCGTAAAGCGTTCTTGGGGGGCTGAGGCTATGGAAATTATCAACGCTCTCGTCGTCTTTACCAATTTCGTCTTTGTGCCGGGACTTGCTTATGGCAGTCAATTGGCGCTTGGCGCTCTCGGTATTACAATCGTCTATGCGATTTTGCGCTTTTCAAATTTTGCTCACGGCGAGACCATGTCATTTGGCGCGATGTTCTCCATTTTGTTCATGTGGTTGTTTAAATCTTGGGGCATTACGGCAGGCGCGCTTCCGACTGTTTTGTTGTCATTGCCCTTCGGTATTGCCTGCGCGATTATCATGGTGCTGATTTCAGACCGTTTTGTGTATCGCTTCTATCGTAAAAAACGCTCGCTACCTGTTATCTTCCTCATTGCATCCGTCGGCATCATGTTCTTCATGAATGGCATGATCCGCTTTATTATCGGGCCGGATGATCAACGGGTGTCTGATGGTGCTCGCTTTATCATCAAGGCGCGTGATTTCAAGCAGATGACAGGGCTGGACGAGGGGCTTGCTATTAAGACCTCGCAGGGGATTACGGTGATTACTACCATCATCTGCGTGACGCTGTTGTTTTGGTTTTTGAATAAAACGCGCTCTGGTAAATCCATGCGGGCCTATTCAGATAACGAAGATTTGGCGCTGTTATCTGGCATCAACCCTGATCGCGTGGTGATGATTGCCTGGATACTCGCTGCGACCTTGGCAACGATTGCAGGCACACTTTATGGCCTTGATAAAAGCTATAAGCCATTCACTTTCCAGCAGCTTCTCTTGCCGATATTTGCTGCGGCCATTGTCGGCGGGGTGGGGAACCCTGTTGGTGCTGTCGTTGGTGGCTATGTGATTGCGTTTTCGGAAGTCACCGTTACTTACGCCTATAAAAAGGTAATCACCTATCTTGTGCCGGAAGACTGGGCACCGGAAGGTCTGGTTCAGATTTTGTCGACGGATTACAAATTCTCCGTTTCCTTTGTCATCTTGGTTGTGGTTTTGCTTGTGAAACCGACCGGCATCTTTAGCGGGAAGACATTATGACGACACGTGTTCTAGTTCTTTATGGTGCCATGATTGGCCTGCTGATTTTAGTGGGCCTCTTACAAAGCTGGTCGGTTGCTTTTGCCATCCTCAATTTGTGTTTAATTTCTGCGGTCATGTCGATGGGCGTGAACATGCAATGGGGCTATGCGGGG
This sequence comes from uncultured Hyphomicrobiales bacterium, assembly GCA_964553335.1. Lineage (GTDB taxonomy): Bacteria > Pseudomonadota > Alphaproteobacteria > Rhizobiales > JACESI01 > JACESI01. Next base: position 14,115 of record CAZKKW010000046.1, read on the forward strand.
CTGTTTAATGCTGGCGTTATGGGTTTCGCGGCCCTTGGTGGAGTGGCAGCTTTGTTGTTTTCTGTATCGCCTGTGCCAGAGGCCGTTCAGGCTGGCGGGAGTGACATTTGGATTGCGATTATACTGTTCATCCTCACCATTATTGCTGGCGTTTATAGCTATAAGCGTTTGAAGCAATATGGTGCACCGGGTCTGATCCTTGTCGCGATTATTGTGGCCATTGGATATATCGCAGGTCGCACCTTCTTTGATCCGGCGGTTAGGGCAATTGAGCTGGTTGAACCGGCGCGAACTGGTTATTTGGGCGGTCTTGGTCTGCCGATTATCTTCTCGTGGATTTTTGGCGGTATCTTGGCGGCAGGTGCTGCCTTTGTTGTCGGTAAAATCTCACTGGGCTTGCGCTCTGATTATCTGGCGATTGCAACGCTTGGTATTTCTGAAATCATCGTGTCATTTTTGAAGAACGAAGACTGGCTCACCCGTGGCGTTAAAAACGTTGTCGGTCTGCCGCGTCCGGTGGCCTATGAGGTGGATATTCAAAAATCGCCTTACTATCAGGAACTGGCAGCTGACCTTGGTTTTAACATCGTTGAGTTTTCATCCCTCTTTGTAAAGCTCAGCTATGCGGGCCTTTATCTCGTGGTGATGCTTGTGGTGCTTTATCTCTGCGAAAAAGCCTTGCGCTCCCCGTGGGGGCGTATGATGCGGGCGATCCGAGATAATGAAGTATCCGCCAACGCGATGGGCAAGGACGTGACGGGTCGTCACCTACAAGTCTTCGTGCTTGGTTCTGCAGTGATCGGTCTTGCAGGCGCAATGCTCACAACGCTTGATGGGCAATTCACCCCGACCTCCTACCAGCCCTTGCGCTTCACCTTTTTGATTTGGGTGATGGTAATTGTTGGCGGTTCCGGCAATAACTTCGGCGCAATTTTGGGCGGGTTCTTGATCTGGTTTGCGTGGGTGGAAGCCGAACCGCTTGGCCATTGGTTGATGAGCATCATTACCTCAGGTCTTGCCGAAGATAGTTCCTTGCGTGCGCACTTGATTGAAAGTGCTGCCCATATGCGCCTCATGACAATGGGGCTGATCTTGTTGCTTGTGCTGAGGTTCAGTCCGCGAGGCTTGATACCTGAGGCGAAGCGGTAATAGGCTTTAGTAGCTAGTATTTTGGATTGGTTCAAAA
>CAZKKW010000046.1:15400-16462 GCA_964553335.1 uncultured Hyphomicrobiales bacterium
ATGAGCAATAAACCAGATCTTGCCGCCTTGTTTGGTGCGACGGAAGCGAAAACGTTTCTCGGCCTAGAAGCTTGCGATAACTTGGAGGCGATTGATGCATCATCTGCCTTCATCGGCGCACCCTGTGCAACACCTTACGGATCAGTTGGTGCCTATGCGCAAAATGGTCCTGCCTCCTTGCGCAAAGCTATCAGTTCACTCACGGCAAATATTGACAGGCATAATTTTGATCTTGGTGGGCCAACCTTCCCAAAGGGGGTGAAGCGGGCGGTTGACTGTGGTGACCTGCCTTGGAGCGACAGTGATTTTGCTAAGAATAGGCAGACCATACGAAACGCTATTTCCACTGTTGTCAGCCGAGGAGTGGTTCCAATTTTGGTGGGTGGTGACGATTCTATCCCGATCCCGATGATTGATGCGCTGGGGGATACGGGTGAGAAATATACGATTTTGCAGATCGATGCGCACATTGATTGGCGGGAGAGCCATATGGGTGAAACGCTTGGGCTGTCTTCCACAATGCGGCGTGCGTCTGAAATGGATCATATAAACAAGATCATTCAGGTTGGCGCCCGTGGTATTGGCTCTGGCCATTCCTCAGATTTTGATGACGCTGTTGCATGGGGCGTGAAGTTTTTCACAGGGCCAGACGTGCACCGCCATGGCCTTCAACCCGTGATTGAAGAATTAGGGGCAGGGGACAATATTATCCTGTGTATCGACATCGACGCCATGGACCCTTCAATCGCGCCCAACACCATTGGCCGCGCACCTGGGGGCTTGAGCTATTATCAAGTGCTAGAACTAATTATTGCCACCAAAGACCAAGGCCGAATTGCAGCCGTTGATTTCGTGGAAATTATGCCAGAGGTGGACGTGGATGGCATCGGTGGGCTAACGGTTTCTCGGTTGGTGGCAACGACTATGGGTCTTATTGCGCGACAATATGAGGCGGAGCGTTGAGTTAGAATGCCGAGGAAGTAAGTATTGGTTTGCTGTGAATGTGATCTCGGCAGATCAATATTGTTTATTGGTGATGTTGCTATGTCCGCTTGGAGCCCA
>CAZKKW010000047.1:0-14745 GCA_964553335.1 uncultured Hyphomicrobiales bacterium
GGTTATACGGCTGGTCGTTACCCGCGCATTGCGGCATTTGAGTTGCCGTTCATGGTTTCATCTGCAGAAGCAACGTCGCAAGCGCTGCAAGAATATTATGAAAAGCACGCGACGGAAGAATTTGCCGATGTGAAACCACTTTGGTTCCACACCCACGCTCGCGGTGTGATCCACACACGTGAGAAGCAAATCAAAACGGCGGCAGATTTTGATGGTCTGAAATTGCGCGCACCAAACCGTGGCATCGGTACAGCAATGGAAGCGATGGGGGCAGCCTCTGTCTTCATGCCAGTTCCAGCCCTGCCAGAAGCTCTGTCAAAAGGTGTTGTTGATGGCGCTGTGATCCCTTGGGAAATCGTGCCCCCCCTTAAAGTGCAAGACCTCGCACCAAACCACACGGAAACACCAGGTGAGCGCGGCCTTTATACAGCTGTATTCGTAATCGCTATGAACAAAGCCAAATATGATGCCTTGCCAGATGATTTGAAAAAAATCATCGACAATAACTCAGGTATCAGCATGGCCAAAAGCACTGGCAAAATCTGGGATGCCGCAGAAAATACAGGCCTTTCCGTTGTAAATACTAAAGGCAACCCTGTTCATAGAATGGCCGATTCTGAAATCGCTATTCTAAAAGAGAAAACCCAAGTCGTGACGGATAAATGGATTGCTGATCAAGGCTCTGACGGACAAGCCTTATTTGATGATGCAAACGCTCTTTTAGATAAGTATTCAAACTAAGTACTGAATGAGTTGAATTCAGACCCGATCGCGGACATCATGCTGCGGTCGGGTTTTTATTTGGGCGGGGGGAAATTGGAATGCAACCATCAGGGAATGAGCATAGGGGTATCCAAATACTCGAAAAACTATGCTGGATATTGGCCTTGGTCGGAGCGGCGGTGCTAATCGCCTTGGCGCTAACCACCGTGGTAAGCGTGTTAGGCCGTTATCTTTTCAATACACCCGTTTCCGGTGACTTTGAAATCGTGGAAATTGGTTGTGCTATCGCCGTTGCTTGTTTCCTGCCCTATTGCCAGCTCAGACAAGGCAATGTGATTGTTGACCTCTTCACCCTTAAAGCTCCCCAAGCAATCAAAAATATTCTTGATGCCATTGGCTGCATCTTGCTTACCATTATGGCAGGCCTCATGACATGGCGCGTTGGTCTCAGCGGTATGGATTTGCAGCGATACAACGACCAGACCATGATCCTCCAGTTCAATACATGGAAAGCCTTTGTCATCATCGTCCCTTGTCTTGGTTTGTTGACCTTGGCGGGTTTAGTCACTGCATGGCGGTCACTTAAGGGCGAACATGGCACTGATCCGCATCTCACAGCGGAACAGGAGTAAGTCATGTCAGGTCCACTTATTGGCACGCTTTGTATTGGCGGCATGCTCATTCTGATGTTTTTGCGGGTGCCTATCGCCGTTTCCATGTTCGTTTCAGGATCTATTGGCTATATTTCAGTCGCAGGCCTCACTCCTCTTTTGGGCTTTCTAAAGAGCAACCCCTATTCACAGCTTTCATCCTATTCGCTCTCCGTGGTACCGATGTTTCTGCTTATGGGGCATCTGGCGACCCATGCTGGCATTTCTAAAGCGCTGTTTCGTGCTGCCAATGCCTTTTTCGGCTCGTGGCGCGGCGGTCTGTCGATTGCCTCAATTGGTGGCTGCGCCATGTTCGGTGCAATCAGCGGCTCTTCACTTGCAACAGCTGCCACCATGGGCAAAGTCGCCCTGCCAGAAATGAAGCGGTTTAATTATTCAGGCGCGCTTTCAACTGGCTCACTGGCTGCAGGCGGCACGCTTGGCATCTTGATACCGCCGTCCGTAATCTTGGTCATCTACGCAATCATCACCGAGCAAAACGTTGCCAAGATGTTTCTTGCAGCCTTCATTCCAGGCTTCATTGCAGCACTTGGCTATATGATCACCGTTTCGATTTATGTGCGCATCTACCCTGAAGCGGGACCTGCTGGCGACAAGAGCGATGCAAAAGAAAAGATTGATGCCTTAATCGGCGTCATCCCTGCGGCCATTCTTTTTATCGTCGTGATTGGCGGCATCTATGCAGGTGTCTTCACGCCCACGGAAGCGGCAACCTTTGGTGTTATCGGCACGGGACTGCTTGCATGGTGGAATGGCATCAACAAAGAGGGATTGGCCGAAAGCTTAACCGGCACGGCGGTTACCACTGGCATGATCTATATGATCCTGCTCGGCGCTAATATCTTCAATGCATTCCTTACCCAAACCCAATTGCCGCAAACGCTTGCGCAAGTGATTGGAGATAGCGGCTACTCCGCAATGCTTGTGCTCATGCTCATCTTGCTAATGTATCTCATCTTGGGCTGTGTCATGGATTCACTTTCCATGATTTTGCTAACAATCCCGATCTTCTTCCCAATCATTCAAGTGTTGGATTTTGGATTAGGGCCTGAAGAAACGGCGATCTGGTTTGGTATCATTGCGCTTATCGTCGTGGAGGTGGGGCTGATTACGCCACCGGTTGGTCTGAACGTTTTTGTCATTAATAAGCTTGCTAAAGACGTGCCAATGGTGGAGAGCTTTAAAGGGGTCATGCCTTTCTTGATTTCTGACTTTGTCAGGGTCGCCGTCCTTGTCGCTTTCCCAAGCCTCACGCTCTATCTCGTGCGCGTTCTTTATTGATTGCAGGTGCAACCTTAGGAAGCTAAATGTCTTTTGAAGCGCTGCTGATTATTGCCGCCTTGGCCTTCCTATTTGCTGGCACCATCAAAGGATTGGTTGGCCTTGGCCTGCCGACCACGGTTGTCGGCATATTGGCGCAGTTCACGGACCCAAGGCAGGCGATTGCCTTTTTGCTTTTGCCCATTTTGATTTCAAATATATGGCAAATCTACCGCAGCGGTATGGCGGCTGAAGTTTTTAAGAAGCTTTGGCCCTTTGGCTTGGTAATGGGCAGCTGGATTTTCATCACATCACAATTTGCCGCCATCATCTCCACTGAAATACTTACCCTCTCAGTCGGTATTGTGATCGTTCTTTTTGTTGTGACCAATGTGTTTTTGAAGAAGCTCACAATTCCAGACAATAGGGATAAGACCTATCAGATTGGATTTGGCACTGCTGCTGGCATCATGGGAGGACTTACCTCTTTATGGGCGCCGCCTGTTGTCATGTATTTACTTTCAAAGCGTGTGTCGAAAGACGAGTTCGTTGCATCTGTTGGCGTCTTGCTGATGGCAGGTTCTATTCCCTTGCTCGGCGGCTACATTACCGCAGGGCTCACCACACCAACGCTGCTGCTTTATTCCTTAGCGATGGTCATTCCAACCCTTGCAGGCTTCGCTGTCGGGGAGTGGGCAAGGTCGTTTTTGGAGGCGGAACAATTTCGAAAAATACTCCTCGGAATCTTCTTCCTTCTCGGCACTAATTTGATCGTGAACGCCATCATCTGATCCGTCTTGGTTAATGAGAAATGAAGCAAAACCAACAATATTGAAGCATCCGCAAATTAACTATACACCAAAGAGCTCAACCTAGATTTAAGAAAATTGTGGCATAATACTTATCTAATTATTCTAAATTTGTCTGGTTTTGAGAACAATGATTGAAACATCAAATATCCTTGGAAGCTTTAGCGACAAGCACGCACGTCTATTCGATGAGCAGACGATTTTAATTCAACATAAGCTTTTGGAGACGGGTTTGTTCTCGGAAGAAGCGTTGGGTGGATTGATCGATCGATGTAAACCAGAAGACTACATCGTCAGCACCATGGGCACCAATAAAGAGGTGAAGGAATGGCGCAATGGCGAGATCGTCGGCATCTCCGGCCTTGAAGTAATTCAAGCGATCAAGAACGGTCGCATGTGGCTGAACTTGCACCGCATTATGGATCGCGATCCTGTTTATCAAAAAGTTCTTGATCAAATTTTCAGTGAATTTGAAGGCAAAATCCCGGGTCTGAAAACATTTAGACGCAATATGACTTTGTTGATTTCTTCACCGAACATTCAAGTTTATTATCATGCCGATATTCAAGGCCAAAGCCTATGGCAGTTGGCTGGACGCAAGCGCGTTTATGTCTATCCACCGACACCTGCATTCATTGCTCCAGAATCGATTGAGAAAGTTCTCTTACGTGAAACGGAAGAAGAGGTTCCATACGAATCTTGGTATGATGAATATGCCGAAGTGTATGAGCTTGAAGCAGGACAAATGATTCATTGGCCGCTTTATGCGCCGCACCGCGTTGAGAACCTCGACTGCATGAATATCTCAGTGACAACAGAGCACTGGACGCAGACAATTTGGAACTCATATGCCGTGTATTTCGGCAATGGTGTGTTGCGCCGCACGACGGGCTTGAACAAGTTTTCAACTGTACCGCAAGGCATGCATGTCTATCCAAAAGCGGCAGCCTCCTTGCTATGGAAGCGCCTCAAACTACAAAAAGCGCGTGAGTTCAAACATGTGATCGACTTCCGTGTTGACCCAACAGCTGAAGATGGTTTGGTTTCAATCGATCCATATGAGATGGCGGCCTAAGGGGCACCTTCCTCAAAACAAAAAATACAATGAATTAAAGGCTGGTTTTTTATCCGGCCTTTTTCGTTGGTGAGCCGTTAAAAAACAAACCTTATTTGAGATTTGGCAAAAGCTGCTGGACGAGTTTTCTTGCGAAGGAATTATCCTGATAGGCCATCTGGCCGATGCGACCAACAACACCATTGCTCAAGATATAATGATGCATGGGAACCGGCGTGGTGTGCAATGACGCTTTGTAATCTTCATCACCGGTTGTGAAATCAAACATATCAATGCCGATCTCTTTGCGCCCCTTCATCACCTCCAAAATACCTTGAAGGCCGAGCGAATATTTTTTGAATTCTTCAGAAGAATCAAACGCGCCCAAAAGCAGCAAATGGCGTCCGTCTTGGTGGAGACCAAAATCAACAGTGAGGGTTTTGCCTTCAACCTGCCCGATAATCGTCACCGCATCTCCCGATGTTGCCCCTTCTTTGGCAACCTTCAGATAAAAATCGTAATAGGCGCTTTGTGATAGAATATCGCCTGGATATTTCTTTCCCCGCTCTAACCGCAACATTTCAAAAGCTGTTTCGATTTCAGCTGCATCGGTCAACGTTTTGAAGGTTAAAGGGCCAACTTCTTTTTCAATATTGCGGCGCTTGCGGTCCAATCCTTTGCGGGTGGACTTCGACAAAGTTGCCTGTTTCCATTCATCAAAGGGCATAGGCATTGGCAGATCATGGGCTGCACTGTCGCCATTAATTTTCACGGCTTCATCAAACAAACGCGCGACATCAAAACTGTCTGAGCGCACTTTTCTAAAGAGCAATAGATCGAATGGTTTTAACGCGTTGAGGAGTTGATCTTTAAACGCCTGATCACTTGAAGCAGCGTCCAATGTCTCAGAGCTTGCGATGATTTGATTATAATCGGTTATGCCCAAGTCAGCAGGTTGGATGATTTTTGCAAAGGATAACGCCTTTCGCACCATCGGCAGCACCATCACCAAGCTTCCCGCGTTATCGCGCACAGCAATGATAAGGGGTTCAACACCGAGGGATGGGCATAATTTTTGATAAAATGCAGCAAGCCAGTGCGGGCTTTGAAATGCCGTCACCGCGGATTTTGCAAACAGGGCGGCATATTCCTCGCCTTCAAAATCAAAAGAAGCAAGAACCTCAATTTCATAGGATTGCGGTGCATTTTTTTGCACTGAAGCCATAACCATTCTTTCTACTCTGCGTTCCCTAGCAGGGCTCTCATGATTGAAACATCTGGTTTGTTGGTTGATCGATCAACAAAACCAAAACCATCTGAATATTCCCAATGAACCCAACCAATGCAGTTTGCTTTTGACGCTTGAACAACTTCATTCAACCACCGAAGCCGCGCTTGGTATGGTGCATGGTGGGAGAGTACGCCAAATTCGTTGACAAGAAGAACACGCCCCGTCTTACGCGACCAGTCTCCCATCAATTTAAACGTGTCTTTGATGCTGGTTTCATCCCAAGGCTCCAGAACATGACGTTCTAGGTAGGTGAGTGCTTCGCGTTGATTGGTTCTAGCCAAGCGCTTCCGATTTTCATCAACGCTTGGGGTGTTGGTATTCAATGGAAACGAAAGCCCTTGCAATGCCCGCACTGGTTCACTTTCAGGCAGCCATTCAGCCCCTTGATGAGTGAAGAAAAACGGATCGTAATAATGAACGGCATAGATGGTGTTTTTGTCTTCAATCGGCGCCATTGAAAACAACACTTCATGGCGTTGTGGGCCTGAAGGTGAAATGACAATCGTATGCTGCGGCAATTGATTACGCAGAGCCTGAACGAGGCTTGGCAGTGCTGTTTGCCAAATTTCATCAGCAATATCTGGCTCGTTTAGCAACTCAACAGCAACATCATCATGAGACAAATGCGCGATTTTTTCACCGACTGCTGACCAAACCTCTCGCAACCGCTTTAGCCCTAATAAAGGTTGGTTCCTCAGGAGACTATTAAACTGGGGGGACGGATGAAAATCTATGCTTACCGCATAACCAATCAAATTGAGGCGCTCAACGTCACGCACCATCCAGTCAAGATAGGATTGCACGGCTTGCCCGTTCAAATCGCCTTTAACGAAAGCGCTGTGATAAAAAGGCACGCGGATATGGGAAAAGCCTTCATGCTTTAAGGCAATCAACGTCCGCCAAGCCGGTCTATCGTTTGGGTTCTTACGGTCCCAATTGGGCAGATTAAACCCGCGCTGTGTTTTTGAAACAAAGGCTTTATTGGGATGCGCATCAAAAGCAGAATGTTGGCGGCAAACGGCCGGCCCTTCATTGGCAAATGAAGGGCTGTTTGCCAAGGGCTGCAAAAACACGACGGGTGCTAGTAGCGCAACACAGATCCTACCGATTAACCGCATGACTGCCCTGCCCCATCAAATGGTTTGCTATTTCGAGCGTGTGAACAATAGTTTCAATGCTTGTGGATTGGTCAACAAATAACGTGGACCTAAGCGTTTTGGTTCCTGCATTGCGCGATAAGCCCATTCAAGGCCAGCGCTCTGCATCCAGTTTGGTGCGCGCGAGTTGCGTTCTGATAGAAAATCAAAAAGCCCGCCGGAGGTCTTAATAACACCGACATTTTTCAGGCTATCAATATGCTCGCGGATAAAACGCTGCTCACGAGGTACGCCCATGCTGACCCACAAAATATCCGGCTTGAGGTCATTAATCTCAGCAACAATGTCGGCTTCCTCATCCTTTGAGAAATAACCATTGCGACGCCCTGCGATTTTCAAATCAGGATAGCGCTCTTGTGTTTTTTGAGTCGCAACCAAATTCGAAATTTCATCTGCGCCAAACATATAGTAACTCGCGCCACGTTCAGCAGCGACCGCTGCGACATCATGAAACAAGTCCGTTGTAGCGATGCGTTCTGGTAGCTTGTTTGCACCAAATAGTTTGGAATAAATCACCATTGGCATGCCATCTGCTAAGATTTGATCGGCAAACAGAAAATCGTCCAACAACTCTTCGTCTTCAGCGCACATAGCCATAACCTGGCCATTTGCAGAAGTAGAGTAAAACGGCCTCGCGTCTTTTCCTCTCGCCGCCAAAGCCCATTCAACGAAAGCGACCGCAATTTCATTACGATCAACAACCGTGATGGGTAATCCGCCCAACTGACACACAGGCCATGACGATATGATATTCTCTTCCAAGTTTTGCTTTAATGGTGACACGATAATTCCCCGATTTTAGTTAGGCGCAACATATCACCTTGGGATAAATAAATGATTGATCAAACGATAAAAAACCGCATTTTCTAATAAGCTTCTAGTAACTAAGAGCTTGTAAACACGCGATATTAAATGCGATTTATTAGGATTTGAACTTTGCTCAATCCAGCTTCAATGGTGCGCTCAACGACACGTGGAATTTCTTCTTGTTGAGGGCGGTCAAGCAACATGAAAGTGGCATCCGCCAGGCTGCTCAAAGCCTTAAAATCTGCTTCTTCTTGAACCGTTGCGGCATCAATGACCACAACATCATAAGATTGCAAACTTGCTTTCAACAATGCCTTAAAGCCTACAAAATTCGCCTTCGAGCCTTGTCTGTTTGCTGATATCTCGTTGGGGTCAATAAAATCATAAGGGCGTTGCAACTGATCAATGTCTATGCCTGAGTTGCGCTCTACTTCGCCATTATGGTGAGTTTTGACGACGGCAGCGCTCGCACCATTAATCGTTGCTAGATGAGCGATTGATTGAGAGATGAAACTCTTTCCCTCTTGCGGCATCCATGAGCCAACCAAAATTAAGCGAGGCATTTTGTTTTGCCTAAACAATGGCAAGGACATCATATGAGAAGCAAGCGCGTGTTCCATATCAAAGAGCGACGAGAAATTTGCCGTCATCAAGTTGGGAAGTGTTGGTGTGTGCGGATTAATTTCCGATTTCTTTGAACGCTTCGTTGGCGGCGGACTTGCTTGTCGCTGCATGAAGGAATTCGCAGGCCGATCTGCTACCACAGTGCTTTGCTGACGCTGATTAACACCCATGGCTTCAGGCATTCTTTGGTAGCTATTGCCACCTGTTTGCGGCGGCATATTCGGCGAATAATTTGGCGCATGCGTCTTGGTCAACCATGCCAGTGGTGATGGCGCGCGTTCGTCACCCATTGATGGCACCATATTTGGATCGACATAATTTGAACCATCATGAGAACCGCCACCGGCACCTTGTGTTTGGTAATTGAGATTGCTGCCTCGGTTTTTGGTTTCGACCGATGCCACAAACAAAGTTGACAAGGCGAAACTCAACAACCCCCAAACGCCGCCAACCAGAGCCAATGAAGGACGGGTGGATTTTAGAGGTGCGGTCGCACGTGAGGCAATTTTTGCTTCTTGCCCCTGCAGTCCTTGTTGTTTTTCCGCTGATTTAAACCGCGTAAGAAAATCTTCAAAAAGCGCCCGGTTTGCCGAGGCTTCACGCTCAAGTTCACTCAAGATGACCAGCTTTTCCCCGCCAGCATTCGCCTTAGTGCTCAAAATCGCCTTATCTTTTTCAAGCGCTTTAAGGGTCGCAAGTGTGGCATCAAGACGCTGCTTACTCGAGGAGATAAGACGGCGGCGTTCTGTTTCAATTTGACGATTGATTGAAGTCAATCGGGTCTGCTCTGCCGCTATGCGGGGATGGCGACTGCCAAATGTGAGATTTAATTGAGCGAGCGACTGGTTGATTGCGGTTTTTTGAAGCTGCAATGCCTGTAACTGGTCTGTCTCACTTTGCGCATTCAATGTATTAAAAGCACCTGAACCTGATTTTCTGATTTGATCATATTGTGACCGCGCCACTTCACTCGCCGTTTTAGCAAGTGCTATTTGACCGCTGAGTTCTTGTAATTCACGTTGCAAAAGTGTGCTGGCATCATCGACGTTGATGATGTTGTTTTGTGAACGGAACTGGGCGACAGCTTCTTCCGATTCTTGCAAAGTTTTGCGCAAACCAATCAACCGATCAGACAATGAACTTGCTGCATCAGCTGTTGCAGATGTTCGGAAATCTTTTTGTTGTTCAACGAAAGCCTCAGCCACGGCATTGGCATATAACGCCGATTTATCTGCATCATTGGACCGGAAGTAGATCTCGATCACATAGGTTGCACCAAGCCTTTCGACTTTCAGAGCTTTCTTGAATTGCGCTAACAATTTTCTGGTATCACCGCCAGCACCGGAAACAGCAGATCTATAATCTGGGTCTTGCGCGACTTTTAGCTTCTTTAAAAGTGGGCGCAAAAATCCGTCCGACGTCAGAAGTTCGACGATGCTCTCTAAAACCGCAGCATCACCTCCAATATCACGAACAACTTCCTCAGAAATTTGCACACCTTTTTGGCGCGGATCGACCAATACGATGGCTTTTGCCACATAAGGGAAGGGGAAAAATTTGACGGCTGCAAGCCCCATCACAGTTAGCAAGACTGTCAAAAGGGCGATCTTGACGAAATTACGCTTAATCATTTGAAGGAAAGACAGCGGATCAAGATGGCCATCAACTGGCGTAGTTACGCCGTGTGGCGCATTTGCGCTTGCACCAGAATACGCCTGAGGCTGAGCATGTGGTTTATGCTTGCCCAAATCAAAACTTTCCCAATCAGTCATGGGTCTTCCCATATTCCCGTAAGCGGTCGAAAAACATGGCCTTTGGGTGTTCGTAAAGAAACACTGACCAACTCAATCATCACAATAATTTATAGTTAATGAAATTTGAATTAACGCCCATAATATTTTGTTTGAAAGAAATTGATTAAGAATTAATCCCTTAAGAAAGCGCGGATTTCTGCGGAAACTTAATATTCGTTAGCAAGAAAGCAACTAAATCCGTTTAAAGTGACACACGCTATTGCATATTAAGCCATTGGACTGAAGAATTGAGCGAAGCCGCTTTTGCATCACCAAAAGACTCTTATCAGCCAACCACTCAAAATGCGGTTGATGCTTCTGGCGATCTTGTGCGTGCATTTATCACCTTAATGTGTGGCACGATCATTATTGCTGGCGCAGTTTTCGGCCATGTCATTAATCCGCTTTTTGCCATTGGCATGACCCTAATTTTAATTGCGGCCTTGACCCGTTGGATGCCTGAAACCGCGTTGATTGCGGTTTTCGTCGCGATGATCTTTCAAAATAGTTTCGTTGCATTGGCTTCACCTTCTATTGAAACCGCGTCCAGCTTCAACGTTGTTCGCGGTTACAACTTCATCATTTTGTGCGGTGCTTATAGCGCTGCTGTCTTGATGTATCTGTTGTATTTCAGAGGACAGAACAGCCAAATTGATCGTCTTTCAAATATCGTTTTCATCCTTATGGCCGTGATCGGCGTTTATTTTGTTATCGGCTTTGTTCAAAACCCGCTGGGCGCTGTGATCTACCTTCGAAGCATTGCATCAGCCATTATGGTGTTTCAGTTTTGTCTCATCGTCTTTGGCTTCTTTAACCCGCGCTTTACGCCCGTGATGACCATACTGACCTTAGCCATCATCCTGACAGGCTATATCGAACTCTTTTTTGCCGACGAATGGAACCGCCTCATAAACGGTGAAACGTTTTGGGAACTTTCTAACACTGATGCTAGAGAATCATTACTTTGGGATCGTGATGCCGAAAAGCGTGGCATTGTTAAAAAATCAGTCTTTGACAACTTCACTGTCATTCTTTTCAATACGCCTTTATTAGCAGATTTTAAAATTGTTATCCGACGCCTCTTAGGTCCCAATCTTCACCCAATCAGCTTTGCTTACATCGTTGGGTTTTTTCTCACATTTGCCCTTTACCGCGGCAAGTTCATTCTAGCAGGCTTTCTCTTCCCCTTGTTGGTTTTCGCCAACGCTAAAGGGCCGATTATCCTGCTTTTCTTCGTGACACTTGCATGGATTGCTGCCCGCCTATTTGGGCATCGTTTTGCGTTTTTCAGTTTGCTGACTGCCGTTTTCGCCTATATCGGCCTTGGGGTGATAGTGGGCCTAAATATTGGCGATTATCACGTACTCGGGTTCATGGGCGGGATTTATAACTTTATCGAGCTTCCAATTGGACGCGGCATTGGCACTGGCGGCAATCTCGCCACCAACTTTGCAGAGCTTGACTGGGAAGCCTATCAAGCGGCAGGTCGCACACCGTTTGCCCTTGAGAGTGCCGTTGGGGTCATGCTTTATCAGCTTGGTTTCGCCACGTTTTTATATCTTGGCGTCTGCGGTTGGCTTGCATGGAAAACTGTTCAAGTAGGCGCAAAAACCGGTCAGTCGATCCATCTTGTCGCCGGTTTTATGCTGCTGGCGATTTTGGCAAATGGTGTGTTTCAAGAAGAGGCCTTGTTCGCCCCCCTTGGCTTTGGTTTCGTCATGGCTTTAAACGGCATGATTTTGGGCGCATTTTGCAAAGCTGGAGGGCGTCTTTAAGGTGGCATTCTCAAAGCGCATTTTGTTCGTTCAAACACAGGCAGAAAATGCCGGTGCACAAGAAATCTCGCGTCTGATAGGCGAAGAGCTCGTGAAACGTGGTCATGAGGTGCACCACTTGTTTTTCTATCGTAAATCGGATGGTTTCGACGGGCGCGAAAATACGACGATTTGCTGCCAAGAACGACCAAGCGGCCCGCTTCAAACGCTCAAGTTTTTAAAAAAATTAGTGGCCAGCATTAAAGCCATCAAAGCAGATGTCGTGTTCACTTTCCAACATTTTGGCAACACCGTGGGTGCGCCCGCTGCGAAGATTGCAGGTGTCCCGCACATTGTTGCAAATCAAGTATCAGCTCGCGAAATTATTCACCCTGTTGCGCGCTATATCGATTTGTTGTTCGGGCTTACAGGGCTTTATAATGCAATCACTGTGAACTCATACGACTTGCTCAAAGACTACTCCGTCTTTCCAAAACGCTATACCGATAAAACAGTACTGATACCGCACGGCTTTGAAGAAAAGACATCAACGCTTTCTAAAGCTAAAGCACGCGTGAAATTTAATATTCCTAAGGGTGTCCCTCTGCTTGGCACTGTCTCACGGCTAAACGAAGCAAAACAAATTGATTGCGCGATACGGTTACTCACAGACAAACCCGACTGGCATTTGTTGATTGCAGGCCAAGGGCCAGATGAACAACGTCTCCAGCAGATTAGTAAAGAATTACAAGTGAGCGAACGAACGCATTTTGTTGGTGAAGTAGACCAAAAAGATGTCGGCGATATTCTAAAAGCGCTCGACCTCTTCGTCTTTACATCACGGGCAGAAACCTTTGGCCTTGCAGCTGTGGAAGCTGGCCAAGCTGGTGTTCCGGTCATTTCTAATGACTTAGCAGTTTTACGCGAAATCCTTAATGTTGATGGAAAAGCAACAGCCCTTTTTGTTGACGTAACAAACCAACAAGCCTTTGCTAAAGTTGTCGGTAACATCTTCAAAGACAAATCCACATACGCCTATCTCAGGCGCAACGGTCGGCTATTAAAAAACAAATATTCTCTCGATGACATGGTTGATGTTTACGAAAAACTGGCAACGAACGAGACGATCAAATGATCATCCATATTCGCCTTGAAGGTCATCAACTACGCGATTGGTTGAAACACCTCGTTCGCGCCATTCATATGATGGGTGATCATTCAATTTATCTGGATATTGCCCCGCGATCGCAAAAGCGCACCGGCCTTCAAACGCTGTTGACGCTTGAAAAAATGATCGTGCTGCGTAACAGAGAAAATGGTTGTGAAAGACGTACACCGCGTGAATTAGGTCTTGAAGTCGCCAACACTTCTAATCCAGACTTGATTTTAGATCTTACATCTCACCCCTTTGTACCCAACAACAAAACGCGCGTCCTCGCGCCTTCTTATGACGGTGCGAGAGGTGAACCCGTGCTTGCAGGCCTGCTGCTTTCCAGCGGCGCGCCATTAATCGGAATTGACGACTTAACCAACCACAAAACCATCGCTACAGGCACGCCATCCTTAGAAGCTGCTGAAGGGCTAAGTGGTGCACTGGAAGCGGTATATTCAAGATTGATCATCTTGCTAAAGCGCTTTTTGAAAGGGGTCGAAGATGAAACGATAATCGGACCGTTTCAAGACTTTGCCCCACTTTCTGCCATTCACCACTCAAAGCATCTTGCCCAAAGTGTTGCCAAATACATCATCCGAGAAATCTACAGACTATGCTATTATCCCGGCCATTGGCGCCTTGGCTATAGGTTTATTGATGGCAATGGCGTTTTAGAAAATAAAAACCTTACCGGCACACCATGGAAGATCATCAAACATCCCTATGATCATTTTTATGCCGACCCGTTTTTGTTCAATCACCAAGGTCGCGATTATCTGTTTTTCGAAATGTATGATCATCATGTGGGTAAGGGCACATTGGCCGTTGTCCGCTTTGACGAAAACGGCAATCCGGGGCCAGCAGAACCCGTGTTAGAAGAACCTTGGCATTTATCCTATCCCTTCATTTTCAAATGGCAGGACGATATCTGGATGATCCCTGAGAGTTCCAATAACAACGATGTTGCCGTTTACCGCGCGACAAATTTTCCGTTGAAATGGGAACGGCACGAAACCTTATTGAGCGGGCTTGAAGCTGCCGATGCGACCATCATTGAATTTAAGGGTGCGTGGTGGATGTTTACCGTCGAGCGCGAAGGGCTTGGTGGATATTCAGATACGCTGTGCCTTTATAAAGCAGACAACCCACTGGGGCCTTGGGTGCCACATCCCCAAAACCCTGTTTTAATTGACCATAAGACGGCACGTCCTGCGGGCAAGATGGTTATAAAAAACGATAAGCTGTGGCGCCCGGTGCAAGATTGCGAAATTGGTTATGGCTCAGCGCTCGGGTTAGCTGAAGTGACCCAACTTGACGATGAAGGTTTCGCCCAACGCATCAACACTGTCATTCACCCAGGCGGACCAGAATGGCCAGGTCACAAAATTCACACGCTCAACCGCGTTGGACGGTTAGAAGTGATCGACGGCAGCGCCTATCGCCCGCGCATTCAGGCGATTGGCAATCTTATTGAGAAAGCCTACATACCAAGATAAATTTGCCGATGGACTACTCATTCATTACAGTCTGATTATGACCGATCCACTTCGTTACATTGATCGTACCCGCGCTTACTATTTAGCGCTTGGCTATGGCGCGCCTTATGTGTGGGCCGAAAATTCCGACATCCCGTTTGCGCCCTTACAAAA
>CAZKKW010000047.1:14845-16434 GCA_964553335.1 uncultured Hyphomicrobiales bacterium
AAGCAAGCAGCAAGTGAGGGGGTGATTGGTGGTGTTACGAAACATTTTCATGGTCTGCCAACCAATCGCTCACAACGAACAACGCGAGAAGAGGACGCCGTGCTTCTGCATTCAGCCCTTATCCGTGATCATGCAGATGCTGCAATCTTGGTGCCCAATTGCCCCGTTTGCCATCAAAGTGCAACGCTTGCTGCCCGCCATTTGGAAGAGGCTGGCATGCCGACTGTGGTGATGGGCTGCGCGAAAGATATTGTTGAAAGTGCCGGTGCTCCACGGTTTGTTTTTTCTGATTTTCCACTCGGCAATGGCGCAGGCAAACCCCATGATGAGATTTCGCAAAGAGACACTTTAGCGCTTGCCTTAGCCTTACTGGATAAAGCGACAAGTCCTGAAACAAGGGTCAATCCTCAAGTCTGGTCGAGTGACCATTCTTGGAAGGATGATTATTCCAATCCAGAAAAACTAAGTGCAGAAGAATTGGCCCAAAAGCGCGCGGCATTTGACGCGGGCAAGCAAGCCGCCAAGACCGCTCGTTAGGCGGCAGGTTCTTGTTGAGGCTCACTTACCAATTCCACCAAGTCTGAAGCATAGGCTATGACGGCCTCTTTGCCCTTTGGCGTTAACGCGTAAACACCACGATCCACCCGCTCAAACCATCCATAATGATCATCAGCCATGATCCGCCGCGCCGTCTCAACGGCGGTGATTTTAGCAACCTCAGCAGCCTTCATCGGGCCGTTTTGATCCAGCACACCCAAACATCGAAGCGCATCTTGGCGATAGGCTGTCATGATGGTTGCACGAGCCGTACCGCCCTTGTTTGGGTCACCGACCCGCCGCGAGAACTCCCTCAACAACCGTCCTTTTTTAACCTTTGAAGGGCGCGGTTTATAGGGTTCTGGATCAAGATGGGTTTCGACAAAACCATCTTTCAATCGCACCGTCATCAAGCCAAGGCCAAGCCGTCGGCACAACGTCTTGTTGCGTTTTAAACTCTTCAAATAGGCTTTGTTCGTGCCACGCGGGACCGCTAAATAAACAAGATCTGACAGACTTTGGCGTTCAATTGCTTGATGAAAAAGTGTGAGTGAGAAAGCCGTTTTTAGTTCAACAATAATAGGATCTTCGTCACCTCGTATCGCAACGATATCAGCCGCAGCAACCTCACCCTTAACCTCATAGCCCTGCCCTTCCAATAATGTTTTCACCGGTTGGTAGAGATCGGTTTCAGCAATTTTCGGCTTCTTTGCCATAAAGTTCATATGCTCCGTCGCTCATTCACTGTGTGGGGCGAATCATTTGCTCTTGATGATAACAAAGAGCGGTTTACGGAACATGGATGCGGTGAAAAAAGCCCAAGCACCTGCCCCGACCATCATAAACAGCGGCTGGAATGTTCAATGCAACACCGCCAATTCTGATTTGGTCTGCTTGGCTGTGATGGATGTTACCTACGCTAAAAGTAAGAACCGTTTCATTCGCTTGACAATACGGCCACCAAGGACGACAAAAAGAGCCTTATATTGCAATTACCACTTGGCCTAAGCCTACCCGGTGGCGCGCGGCTAACGGTTGACGAAAAAAACAAC
>CAZKKW010000048.1:0-15765 GCA_964553335.1 uncultured Hyphomicrobiales bacterium
TAAATCGTGTCGCTGCCCGCCTTTGGATTTGGATCAGGCAATGTTTCATTGCGTTTTGTTGGGTCAATGGTGGCAGATAGGCCTTTGGCAAAAGCTTTGTCGATCAGCGCCTCAACCGTAACATTCATGGTGGAGGGATCACCAATATGTGCGTCGCGGATGGCGTAGCCTATGCGGCAAGCTTCCATTTCAAGGTGGAAGCGTTCAGGACCGTGCGGGTCCAGCGCATCAAGGTCAAAACGTTCTAGTAGATTGAGGATGATTTGCGCCGTAATGCCTGTGCCATTTGGCGGCAATTCTGCCAGTTGTATGTCGCGGTAAGTGGATAAAACTGGGTTTTCAATAATGACTTCGTGGGTGGCTAGGTCTTCCTCGCTCATAACGCCACCGCGCGCTTTTAGTTCAGCCACAATGTCAGCCGCAACAACGCCTTCATAAAAGCCTTTGGAGCCTTGTTTCGCGATAATCTTTAAGGTCGCAGCCAAGGCCGGAAGTTTGTGAATGGAACCCAGCGATGGCGCGTTGCCATTAACGAGGTAGCGGTGCGATCCACCGCCTTGGCTGACAAGTTTATCTTGAGCTGCATTCCAATCGTACCAAACGCGCGGGGTAACAACGAAACCGTTTTCTGCGGCATTGATGGCTGGTTGTAAGGCTTCTTCCATGCCAATGGTGCCATGGCTTTCAAGCAGGCTTTCCCAGCATTTAACCACGCCTGGTACAGTGACCGAATGAGGAGAGAGTGTGTCCATCTCGCTCCAGCCTTGGCTGGCCAGCATTTCGGTTGAAAGGGCGCTCGCTGCGCGTCCTGATGAGTTGAGGCCATAAAGCGGCTTGCCCGGCTTTGCGACAATGGCAAAACCATCACCGCCAATAGCTGTCATGGCAGGTTCTACCACCGCCAGCACCATTGCGGCCGTGATACCCGCATCAACCGCATTGCCACCCCGTTTTAAAACGGCAAGGCCTGCTTCCGTCGCCAAAGGGTGCGATGTGGCAAGAGCTGCATTAGCGGCATAAATTGGAGAGCGTTTTGGATCATGAAAATCGCGCATGGGTTTGTCCAGTCTTGAATATAACGGGCGTTTGCGACAAGTTAACTCAATACAGATCGCAAATCATGTGTTTTTAATTTCAAATTTGTAAAAACACTTATTCCTATATGTTGGCAATGTACTCTTGTTTCATTGTCGCAATTTAACGTAGAAACAGCGGCAAGAATTACTGGTTAGGAGACCAACAATGGGAAATGTGACTTTGGCGCAAGCCAATAAGATTATTGAAGCAGCACTTGCAAAGGGCGGCGAATTAGGTTTGAAGCCACTAACTGTCGCGGTTCTTGATGCGGGCGGTCATGTGAAAGCCTTAGCAAGACAAGATGGCGCATCAACCTTGCGCCCTGATGTTGCAACAGGCAAAGCGTTTGGTTGTATTTCACTGGGTGTTGGTGGGCGCTGGCTTAACCAAAATGGTATCGATCGTCCGCATTTCATGGATGGTGTGGTTGCTGCTTCTGGCGGTAAAATTATTCCTGTTCCAGGTGGCGTACTGATCCGTGATGGTGGTGCGATTATCGGCGCTGTGGGCATTACTGGTGACACATCAGACAATGATGAGGCAGCGGCTGTAGCAGGTGTTGAAGCAGCAGGTCTTTCGGCAGATTGCGGCTAAGGCAGATTGCCTGATTGAAAATCGAATAGCCCAGATGGTTATCAATCATCTGGGCTTTTTTAATGGCTTGATCGGGTTCTTAAATGCCGCGATCAAAAGTAACGTCGCGTGATGCTACGCGGATAGAGATCGTGTAACCCGCAACAACATCTAAGAAGGCGATGAACATCAAAATGAAGAATGTCGATGTTGCCGCATTCGGTTCGATGATGAACTGCACCAAAAAAATGATGAAAACGAAGGTGGAAAGCAGGTGATCAAGGATTGTTGCTTGCGCTGTTCTGGTTGCTTTCAAGATTTCGAAAAACAAAAGCATCAGTCCAAAACTGATAAGAAGACCACCACGCGACAGCACAAATTCGGCACCAGATGGCAGATTAATGCTAAGTGCTTCAGCATCCCAAACATTGCCAACGGAGGAAATGAACCCAAAGCTGTAGAGGTTGTAAATGACCAACGGGATGAGGAGGAGTGGGAACTGTCTAATAAGTATCATGAGGTCTCCTTGAGGTAGTGCTTGCGGAAATTGTCTGATTCGATTGGCACTATGGTGCATTCAGGCACAAAAAAAGCCAGCAAAAGCTGGCTTTTTTAAGATGTTTAGTGCCTCAGCCTAGATATCGTCTTTGGCTTCAAGAATCTGACGACCGCGATACATGCCGGTTTTCAGATCAATGTGGTGCGGACGGCGCAATTCGCCGGAATCCTTGTCTTCCACATATGTAGGGTTTTTGAGCGCGTCAGTAGAACGACGATGACCGCGTTTCATGCGGGATATTTTACTCTTTGGTACGGCCATGTTGGGCTCCAGTTTGTTCTTCTCAAAGACAGGCCGCTCTATCGCTCGCGCGTGGGGCCGTCTCACGTCAAATTCGAAAGTGTGCTGGCTTATACAGTCAAATGGTGGTTTTGACTAGGGGTTTGTTGGAAAAAAACGACATGCCTAATTTGCTTTCAAACATCCCACATAAGGACCGGCGGCCCTGGCTCGCGAAATGATCCTGTTTGCCAGCCGTTTCAACCCTCTTGAAGGCTTGCCAGCGCTCCGTTTTATGGGGTTTGGAAGCGACACGGCAAGAAGTGCTGACTGGGTGCGATTAAGCTTTTTGGCGGCTCGCTTGAAATGATGCTGACTTGCGGCCTCAATGCCATAAATGCCGTCGCCCCATTCTGCAATGTTGAGATAGACTTCCATGGTGCGCCGTTTAGACCAGATAAGGTCGATATAAAGCGCAAGCGGGAGTTCCAGCGCTTTTCGCACATAGGAGCGGCTGTTCCATAAAAACAGGTTCTTGGCGACCTGCATGGTCATGGTGCTTGCCCCGCGCCCGCGTCCGCCTTGTTGGATGCTGCGCCAAGCCTTTTTCATTTCCACCCAGTCAACGCCGCCATGAACACAATGGCGGGAATCTTCAGACACCATGACGGAATGAATAGCGACGGTGGAAATATCTTCGAGAGGCACCCAGTCCCGCTTATAACCTTTGAGGGTCACGAGGTCTTTTATCATCAAGGTGGAAACAGGTGGCACGACCGTATAAAGCGGCACCAAAATCAAAGGCAGTGCGACCAAAACAACGCCGATTATAACAAGGCCACGCACAAGGCGCCGCCAAAACGGCTTGTGGGCCTTTTTGACCGTTTTCTTCGTGCGTTTTTTTGTTGGTTGCTTCGACACTGTATCGAGATCCTGATTTATCGCCTTAAATAAGGGCTTCCTTGGGAAATTGCAAAAGTAAGGTCTGAAAACTTGATCTCGCCCCCCTTTGCACCCACACCAAAATCGTGAAATAACAAGCCTAATTCGCATAGAAATAAAAAGTTGCTCCTATGACTTCATCTGCCGCTGCCTTTCAAGACCGCCTTAAACATGTTGCTTCGCTTGTTGAAGCTGATCTCACCAAGTATCTGACCTTTACACCGCCTGCTGGTATCGGCTGGCCTGACCGCCTGTTTGAAGCCATGCGTTATGCAAGCCTTAATGGAGGCAAGCGGGTGCGTCCTTTTATGGTGATTGAAACGGCGCGCCTGTTCGGTGTTGAAAGCGAAGGCGTACGCCGGGCAGCGACAGCGCTTGAATGTATCCATTGTTATTCCCTCGTGCATGATGATTTGCCTGCAATGGATGATGACGATCTTCGCCGAGGGGTGCCGACAACACATAAGAAATATGATGAAGCAACGGCGATTTTGGCAGGCGATGGTTTGTTGACGCAGGCTTTTGTTATTCTGTCTTCTGAAGAAACGCACCATGATGCGGCCATTCGCTCTGCTCTCGTGCAAAGTCTTTCTGTGGCGGCTGGACCTATTGGCATGGTGGGTGGCCAGATGCTTGATATCGATGCTGAGCACAATGAGAAGAATGAACAAGAAGTGCGCACCCTACAAGCCATGAAAACGGGTGCGCTGCTTCGCACGGGGTGCGATATGGGGGCCATTATCGCGGGCGCGAGTGCTGAGGATCGTCAAACGCTTGTGCGTTTTGGTGAAGTGGTTGGGCTTACTTTCCAGCTCGCTGATGATTTGCTGGATGCGACAGCCGATGCTGAGACCATGGGTAAGGCGACTGGCAAAGATGCTGAACAGGGCAAAGCGACACTTGTTGGTTTGCACGGCATTGACGGTGTTCGCGCACTTTTGAAAGAACAGGTTGAAGAAGCTGAAAAACTTTTGGCTCCCTTTGGTGACAAAGCAGATACATTGCGCGAGATGGCGCGTTTTATTGCAAACCGTGCACACTAATTGAGATTTTGATGAGAAGGCAGATCAGATAATGGCAATGTCGCGGGCGGAGAGACGGCGGGCTGAGAAGCTGGCGAAGAAGAATCAGGCAGGAAAGACCAATGGCCAGCCTAACCTTCAGCTTATCCTTCAAGATGCTGTGAAAGACCGGCAAGCAGGACGTCTTGAGCAGGCGCTTGCTGGGTTTAAACTGATCCTTAAACATGAACCAAACCGCAATGTTGCACGGGTCGTGGCTGCAACTGTTGCATTCGATCTGCAGCAGTATAAAGAAGCTGCTTCCCTTTATGGCGCTGCCGTCAAACAAGAACCAGAGAATGCTAGAGCTCAATTTGGTTTAGCGCTTGCCCATAAAACCCTTGGTGCTTTTGACAAGGCCGCTACAGCCGCTCGGGCGGCCGTCACCTTAAGCCAAGGAGCGGCTGAACCACTTCGCTTGCTGATCGAGCTTTTGTGGGCGACTGCCGACACCGAGGATATTCCCGAACTTTGCCGTAAGCTCTTAGTGCATGAGCCGCATCGCACAGACACGGCAATGTTTGAAGGCATGGCCTATTATCATCAAGGCGAACGTGAAAAAGGCCGCGCCGTCTTTGCGTTTGATGATTTGGTCGAAATCCATGATTTGGAAGCGCCTGAAGGTTATGCGGATATGAAAGCCTTTAACAAAGCGCTTGCAGATCATATTGTTGATCATCCAACAATGGCGGTGCCGGATAAGGACCACCCAACCTATCACAATGATCAATTGAATATTACGCGTGAACTGGTTGGCCCGAACGCGAAAGATGATGCGGGTCCGATTGCTGTTTTAGAGGCAATGATTGGAGCGAAAGTTGATGATTATCTCACCCGCAAACGGGCAGAGCTTGATCATGACTTTATCAAGCGTTGGCCAGAAAAATCACGATTGACCGCATGGGGCACTTTGCTCAAAGGGCGTGGTAACCTAGTGTCTCATATTCATCTCGATGGCTATTTGGGCATGGTTTATTACCCTGAATTGCCGCCAGAGATGCAGGCGGATGAAGCCAATAGTGGTGAAGATCAACGTGGGTTCTTGCAACTTGGTGATCCGCCAGAAGATTTTCCCGTGGCTGTTGAGCCTGATACCTACACGATCCAGCCAAAGGAAGGGCGCTTGATCATGTTCCCGGGCTGCTTTTTCCACCGCACGGTGCCGTTCGAATCAAAAGACCGACGCATTTCAATTGCTTTTGATGTGGTGGCAGAAAAATAATAGTTGAGGGGAATAAATCCCTTTGGCCGACGTATTTAGATCACATTTGATGTTGAAAATACATCAACAGGTTGTGAGTGCTACTTTGAGTAAGATTTTGTTAATATTAACATTGTTTGAGTAGCGTTTATGTAAATCCAATCAAACCTAATTCGGAGTACCGAAATGGTCAGGTCTTTTCTACGTTCTCTTTGTGTGACGACAGTTGCTTTATCGGTGGTTGGTTTTGCCAGCCTTGAACAAGCAAGTGCTGCGACATATCAAGAAAAATTGTCGGCTTATCGTTCTGCCTATAGTGCTTTTCAGGTTAAGTCTGATCGCTATTGGGCGGAAATTGCGCGGAAGAAAAAAATTCGCTCGAATCTTCGTAAGGCTGGAAAAACAATAAAGCGCAAGCATTTTGTGTTGTCTAATCCGCCGAAATATACGGGCCCTAAGCGCCCAAAGAATCCAAATGCGGTTGCTCCAACTAGCAAGAAGAAGAAACGTAGTACATTACCACGTGCTGATGATTTGCGGGCTGCAATGCGCGATATTTATGGCGTAAAGCTTCTGAAGTACAAAGAGAAAGATTATAAAATTGCCTTTGCTCGGGAAGCAAAACGCCATGGTGTTTCAGCAGAACAAGTGATTGGTGTTTATGCTTTGGAGACAGGCGGTCTTGGCCCTTATGATCGAGTATCTGGTGAAATTCCGCGTATGAACAAAAAGTGCCGTGTGACGAAATATGTCGGGCGGCCTGCATCAACAGCTCTTGGTTATTTTCAGCTTTTATCTGCCAATAGCTCCGCTACGGTTCACGGTAATATGCGCGGCCCTAAAGTAGACCGCTTTTCTACTCGCCTTCGTGCTTTGGCAAAACAAAACAGAGGCAAGCGCAAGCGCGCCCTTAAAGCAAAAGCAAAGCTGATTGAGGTCATCAATGCGGATATGAATAAATATATTGCGCGTTATACAGGCAGAAAAAACAATTGGGCAGAGTTTCGTGCGCTTGGGCGAACGAAGCTTGGCCGCGCTATTCATGCGCTTAACCTCGATCTTGATATAGGCCCAATGATCCAGATGACCAAACTGAATACGGTTCGCAATCATGCGATCAAAATTGGTCTTGGAAATGTGGAGAGCCACCGCCTTGAGCTTATGAACCTTGTCGGTTACGGACGTGGTGGTCGCATGCAGCTAGGTGAAGCTTATTATGTGCCGACAGCCAATTTCATGAAAGAAAACGAGTTACGGGCTAATCCGGTCATGAACCACAAGACCGTCGAAGAAGCTGTCGTTAATCTGCGCCGCATCATCGCAAAGCGCAAGCAAGAATGCGGCTCGCAAGAGTTCTTCAAAATGTGGAAGAAGGCGTCTTAACGCCATTCCCTTTGAGCAAATTTATTGCCCGCCGGTGCTATTGTGCTGGTGGGCATTTTTTTATCGAGTAGGAACTGGCGTCTCACCCGTATAATCATAAAAGCCGCGTCCAGCTTTGCGGCCTAACCATCCAGCTTCAACATATTTTACAAGCAGTGGGCAGGGGCGATATTTCGTGTCAGCCAAACCGTCATTGAGCACTTGCATAATCGACAAGCAGGTATCAAGACCAATGAAGTCTGCCAATTCTAAAGGGCCCATCGGATGATTTGTACCAAGCTTCATGGCTGTATCGATCGCCTCTATTGAGCCAACGCCCTCATATAAGGTGTAGATCGCTTCATTGATCATCGGCAGCAAAATACGGTTCACGATGAAGGCTGGAAAATCTTCTGAGACCGCGATGGTTTTGTTGAGACTATCGATAAAACTGGTGCTTGCCTTGAACGTCTCATCATTGGTTGCAATGCCTCTAATCATCTCAACCAACTGCATCTTGGGCACGGGGTTCATGAAGTGAATGCCCATGAAGCGTTCAGGTCGATCTGAGGCGGACGCCAGTCTTGTGATTGAGATTGACGATGTATTGCTGGCCAAAATTGCTTCAGGTTTCAACGTTTCGCATATTTGGGCAAAGATTTGAGTTTTGACTTTTTCATTTTCTGTCGCCGCTTCAATCACGAGGTCACAGTCAGAAAGATCGCTCATTGTGAGGGTAGAATTGATGCGTTGAAGGCTTGCTTCTAGGTCTGCCGGTGAAATCTTCTCAGAGGCGACTAGCCGTTGTAAGCCCTTGGTGATTGACGCAATGCCGCGATCTAATCCGGCTTGATCTTGATCGTTGATAATGACCTGATATCCAGCTTGTGCGGAGATTTGAGCGATGCCCGCGCCCATTTGTCCAGCACCAATAATGCCAACAGATTTGATACTCATTTCATACTCACGATTGTTTCAAAGGTTCTTTTGTATCCTCACGTAATATTACTTTACGCATAAAAAAATGCGGCGCAACAAAGGATGCTGCGCCGCATATTAAAGCTTTGGTCTGAGGTTAACGGTTAGCTAGAAACCGCTGCCTGAAATTCTGGCAATACATCAAACAAGTCTGCCACAAGGCCGTAATCAGCAACTTGGAAGATTGGCGCTTCATCGTCTTTGTTGATGGCAACGATTACTTTTGAATCTTTCATGCCAGCCAAGTGCTGAATAGCGCCTGAGATGCCGCATGCAATGTAGAGGTCTGGCGCAACCACTTTACCGGTTTGGCCAACTTGCCAATCGTTTGGTGCATAGCCTGCATCAACTGCGGCACGTGATGCACCAATCGCAGCACCCAAGGCATCTGCAACAGGAATGATGACTTCTTGGAACTTCTCAGCAGAGCCAAGTGCGCGACCACCAGAGATGATGATTTTAGCTGATGTCAGTTCTGGACGATCAGACTCTGAAAGTGCATTTGACACAAAGCTTGATAGGCCCGGATCCGCCACAGCTGCAACGCTATCAATACCAGCAGAGCCGCCGCTACCAACCGCTTGGAAAGAAGCCGTCCGCACCGTAATCACACGCTTACTGTCTGTTGCTTGAACAGTCTGTATTGCATTACCCGCGTAGATTGGGCGCTCAAAAGTATCGGCACCTTTCACGGCGGTGATTTCAGATACCTGCATCACGTCCAACAAAGCTGCAACGCGCGGCAGGATGTTTTTACCTGACGTTGTTGCAGGAGCCATGATGGTGTCATAGCTGTCTGCCATGGAGACAATCAACGCGGCCATTGGCTCTGCAAGCTGTGCTGCTAATTCGTCTGCTTCAACCATAAGGACTTTAGCGGCACCATCTAGTTTTGCAGCAGCATCCGCCGCTGCTTGGCAGCCTTTACCGGCAACAAGAACGTCTACAGGTGCGCCAATTTCAGCAGCAGCAGCCATTGCTTTTGCAGTTTCTTCAGAAAGGCCGTCGTTTGAATGTTCGGCAATCAAAAGTGTTGTCATAATCTTATTCCTCTCAATGCCTAAATGACGCTAGCTTCGTTTTTCAACTTGTCGACCAGCTCTGCCACTGAACCAACAATCACACCGGCCTGACGGGTTGGTGGTTCGGTTGTTTCAAGAACTTTAAGACGCGGTGCTGTATCAACGCCATAATCTGATGGGGCTTTTTCATCCAAAGGCTTTTTCTTTGCCTTCATGATGTTTGGCAGCGACGCATAGCGTGGCTCGTTAAGGCGCAAGTCAGTGGTCAAGATTGTTGGCATAGACACGTTGATTGTCTGCAAACCGCCATCGATCTCGCGAGTTACAACTGCTTTATCGCCATCAATTTCTAGCTTTGATGCGAAGGTTGCTTGTGACCAGCCAAGAAGGGCAGAAAGCATCTGCCCTGTCTGGTTGCTATCATCATCAATCGCCTGCTTGCCAACAATGACGAGGCCCGGATTTTCTTCGTCGACCACGCCTTTGAGGATTTTTGCAACAGCCAATGGCTCAACAAGATCGTCAGTTTTGACGAGGATTGCACGATCAGCACCCATTGCAAGGGCTGTGCGGCATGTTTCCTGTGCTTGTTGCGGTCCAATGGAAACCACCACAACTTCATCCGCTTTTCCTGCCTCTTTAAGGCGGAGCGCTTCTTCGACGGAAATTTCGTCGAACGGGTTCATCGACATTTTGACGTTGGCGAGTTCGACGCCAGAGCCATCAGCTTTCACACGGATTTTGACATTGTAGTCAACAACCCTCTTTACGGGGACTAGAATTTTCATTTGTTTCCTTCCAGACGGTCTGTCTTACTCGCTAAGCGAACTTATTGTTCTTCTTCATATCAGTTTGACGCATAATGTGTTTATCGCTGATACGACAAATTCTTACACTTTCGCGCAGTCTTTCATGCACCGAAAAAGTTGCGCAAAACTAGGGTGAGTAGAAATTACTGTCAACTTTCCATGGCTTTGGCAGTAATACAATTCAGTTATTTATGTAGATAGCGAACGTTTACGTAAACGTCAATATAAACAGATTTCATAAATTCGCGTTTTAAGTTTGCTAAAATGCCTTTAAGCAAGGCTACCCTTCTGTTGATTTATCGAATAGTGGCACGTGTCGAAATCGCAAAAATAGGATCAAAATCGAACCCGCTAGAATGCCTCCTAAATGGGCGCTCCATGAAATTGTGCTCTCGCTCGCGGAGGTTTGGTCGTAAATGAACATGGCGACTTGGTAGATTACCCACAACCCTAGGCACCACATGGCGCTGATTGGCAAAGGGATACGGGTAAATAGCAAGACCCAAACCTTTATGCGTGGGTGTAATATGAGATAGGCGGCGACGACACCTGCGACAGCACCTGATGCGCCGACGAGCGGTGCTTCGTGTTCTAAAAATAACAGACTGTGCAAAAGACCTGCTGCCACAGCACAAAGCAGGTAGAAGCAAAAGTAGCGCACATGCCCCATTGCGTCTTCAACATTGTCGCCGAAAACCCATAAAAACAGCATATTGCCTATCAGGTGCATCCAATCGCCATGCAAAAAGGCATAGGTGAGATAAGTCGCATCTTCCGGAACCCAAACCGCACTGGCAGGCAGATCTTTAAAATCATTCACCACCGTGGGTATTAAACCCAATGAGAAGGCAACGTCATGGACGCCCAATGGCTGCTGGACCAGAACAAAAAACACGATGTTGATGGCAATAAACGCCCAGTTCACCCATGATACCGTTATATTGCGTAGCGGATTGCCGTCATAAAGCGGTATAAACATGTGAAAGTGACCCCGATGCCCAATTTGAAAGGCATCATCTTCAACCCAGTGCACTTTGTAAAGTGAGGCGAAGTATTTTGATCGATCTTGAAAATGCAATTCATATCGTTGAATGCCATGCAGAAGGCGAGGTGGGTGACGTTATCATTGGTGGTGTGGCTCCGCCTGCGGGTGCGAGTGTGTGGGACCAATCTCGGTTTATCGCTAAAGATAATGCGCTCAGGTCGTTTGTCTTGAATGAGCCGCGCGGCGGCGTGTTTCGCCACGTCAATTTATTGGTGCCGCCGATTTCTGAGAAAGCGGATATGGGTTTCATCATTATGGAACCAGAAGACACACCGCCGATGTCGGGGTCAAATTCGATTTGTGTTGCAACGGTTCTGCTTGAAGCGGGACTTTTGCCGATGAATGAACCGGAGACTGTGTTGCATCTTGAAGCCCCTGCTGGTGTCGTTGAAGTGCGTGCGCAGTGCCGAAATGGTAAGGTGGAGCATTGCACCCTTCAAAATGTCCCATCCTTTGTGGACCGTCTTGACGCGCCGCTGGAAGTGGAAGGGCATGGCACTTTGTCTGTCGACATTGCCTATGGCGGCGATAGCTTTGTGGTGGTTGATGCGGAAGCGCTCGGCTTTTCGATACAGGCAGATGAGGCGCGATCTTTGGCAGAGCTGGGGGTTGCGATTACCAAGGCTGCCAATGAGCAGCTTGGTTTTACCCATCCTGAAAACAAACAGTGGGATCACATTTCTTTTTGCCAATTCGCCGCTCCGTTGCATGAGGTTGATGGCGTCAAATGCGGGCGCAATGCAGTGACTATTCAACCGGGCAAAATTGATAGAAGCCCTACGGGAACAGGTTGTTCTGCTCGCATGGCGGTTTTGCGGGCGCGTGGGATGTTGGATGTGGGCGAGCCATTTGTTGGCGTGTCGATTATTGGGTCAAAATTTCAATGTAAGATTGAACGGGAAACATTGATTGGTGAGAAGCCCGCCATTGTTCCCACAATACAAGGCCGTGCATGGGTTACGGGAACGCGGCAATTGGTTCGAAATTTGGAAGACCCTTATCCGGCAGGATATCGTCTTTCAGATACATGGCCCAAGCTTGAAAATTGAAAAGTAAGGAATGTACTGGTGAAAGTTGGTCCAAAAAACCTGATAACGGATGTTGAAGGCTTGCTTGTTGGCAATGCCTCAAATGATGACTTGAAATCGGGGACAACGGTGCTGTTTGGTGATGAGCCATTTGTCGCCTCTGTGGAGGTAATGGGTGGTGCACCCGGTACGCGCGAAACCGACCTTTTGGCCGCTGACAAGCTGGTTCAACATGTTGATGCCTTGGTTTTGTCCGGTGGCTCTGCCTTTGGGCTTGACGCGGCCAGTGGCGTTGTTGATCAACTTTCTAAAATGGGGTGTGGTTATCCCGTGGGCAGTAAGAATGTGCCAATCGTGCCAGCGGCTATTCATATGGATCTGCTTAATGGTGGTAATAAAGACTGGGATCAAAACCCTTATCCGGCTCTCGGCCGTGCGGCATTTGAAAACGCAAGCCGCGACTTTGAACTTGGAACCGTGGGCGCTGGCACGGGCGCGATGGCGGCCATGCAAAAAGGGGGACTAGGTTCAGCGTCTTTGGTTTTAGAAAATGGTTTTACTGTTGGCGCTTTGGTTGTTGTTAATCCTTTTGGGTCTGTGACAACACCCGGTGGCGAGCATTTTTGGGCCGCACCTTTTGAAATGAACGGGGAGTTTGGTGGACTGGGTGTCGATCCGAGAGCTGGTCTTGTCCATCGTCCTGAAAGCCTAAAGTCCGATGCTTATAACCCAAGAGGTAACACTACAATTGCCATTGTTGCGACAGATGCTGACCTTACCAAAGCGCAAGCAAAGAGGTTGGCAGTCGCCGCTCACGATGGGATCGCCCGTGCCATCGTACCTGCTCATAGCCCTGTTGATGGCGATTTGATTTTCTCAGTTTCTACCGCGAAAAAGCCGATGGAAAAACCGGTTGAAGATTTACTCGAAATTGGCCATGCAGCAGCCCTTTGTTTGACACGCGCCATTGCTCGTGGGGTTTATCACGCAACGGCAATGCCGGATGATAAATTGCCAGTGTTCAAAAAATAAACGCGCCATAAGGGCGCGTTTATAAAACACATGGTTTTGATCTGAACGGTGGATTATTTAGCCGCTAGTTCTAACAATGAAATCTGTACCACCGTCGCGGCTTGTCAGATTGCTGAATCCTTTGTCAGAGATTGAAATTGATGTGCCTTTGGTTAGCAGGCTTTCAATCCGGTCTCTCACATCCTGCGAAATTTCAAAACGAGATAATACTTCGTTGATGTCCTTTTGAGCGGCGGCATCTGTCTCGGTCACACCAAATTTGCGGCGTTGAGCTTTTGACATGCGATCACGAAGGCTCATTGAAACCCAATTGGCGGTACCGGTTTCTTTGTTGAGGCTGGTCAATGAAAGCAAGTGAGCACCGAGTTCAAGATGGCTGTCTTTGATGGTGATTGGCGCATCAAAAACAGGTCTGAAATCTTGGCGCACATAGATGTGGCCCGTTGGGATGTCGCCTCTACCCGTAACGTGGCGCAGTTTTTTCACAAGGTCTCGTGTGACGCGACCTGTTGTTTCTTCACCAAGCAGTGTTTGAAAACGTACGATCGCTGCTTTTGTAGCACCGCCATAAAAACCATCTTCTTCACCGGCATTCCAACCAAGCTCATTGAGCATTTGTTGAACGAGCAGTGTTTCGTTGTTTTCAGCGCCACCACGCGTGATCAAAATACGAAGTGGTGAGTTGCTTTTACCATCTGATTTTTCAACTTTCTTGCCTTTGATAACGGCAAGACGAGAGAGAACGGCACTTGGGCGTTCTGCATCATTTGTTGAGCTGGCTTCATTGGAGGCCAATTTGTCGAGGATCTCAACTTTAGGCCGGAACAGGGCATCATGCTGAATGGTGGTTGGCGCGAGTGCCCCGCGCGACACAATGACATGCGCGCCATATTGGGTCATTTTAAAGAGCTTAGCATCAAAGCCGCGTGGTAGACGGATGCAGCCGTGAGAAGCAGGGCGTCTTGGAACGCTATTTGAGCCGTGAAGCGCAATACCATCCCATGTGAGGCGCTGCATATTTGGCATCGGTGCATTGTTATAGATGTTTGAAAAGTGGCGGCGGCGTTTTTGCAAAATTGAGAAGACGCCAGAAGGTGTGGTGTAACCGCTTTTGCCAGTTGAAACGCGTGATTTCGCGATCACTTCGGTCCCATTATAAACCTTCAGTGTTTGGCTATTTCTGTCGATGATAACGTGTGTTGCCGTTTTTGATAAATTTGCAGCAAATGCTGGTGCCGCTATCAATGTTGAAAGGCCCAAAGCCAGCGTAAGGTTCTTTATCAGCATAATAACCTCTATTTTTACTCTAGTATAAAACTCAAAACTAAACCTTAGATAAAAGGCTTCGAAAATTGATAAGTCGAGTTTGAAACTTGCGCAATAAAAATCGCGGTTTGACTAAAAATATCAAGTGAATCGGTTAATGAGCGTTACGAAAATGCAACTTTTTGGTGCTTTTCTAGGAATAAAATACTTGCAATGCGGTCGATTATACTTTTCTTCGTTCGGTTGAAAGGCGAGCAATACACCTTAAAAATGCATTACTCGCGATGTTTTAAAGTGCGCCATGGCAATGTTTATATTTTTTGCCAGATCCACACGGACACAATTCATTACGTCCAATTTTGCCCCATGTCGTTTCGTCTTCAGGATCTCTATCGTCCGGGTTTACGAACGGCATATTGACGATTTGAATGGCAGCAGCATCGTCGGCGGCCATCCCATCTTGCTCAAAATCACCGTGTTCAAATTCCATATCTGACGGATATTCGTCATCAAGATCTGGTGCGTCATCTGCTATCTCGACGCGCATCAATTGACCCGTTACAGCCTGACGCAATGTTGCAAGCATGGTCTCAAATAGGGAGAAGGCTTCTTGTTTATATTCTTGCAGAGGATCACGTTGACCGTAACCGCGCAGACCGACAACCTGACGTAGATGATCAAGTGTTACCAAATGCTCACGCCATAGATGGTCTAGGGTTTGCAAGATGACGGCTTTTTCGATGTGGCGCATATTCTCAGTGCCAACATGGACAGCGCGGGAAGCGGCATGTTCGTCTGCTGCTTTTTGTAGGCGCTCGCGAATTTCTTCGTCTGCAATGCCTTCTTCTTCCGCCCATTCTTCAATCGGGAGGTCGAGGGCCAAATAGGTTTCAACTTCACCCTTAAGCTCTGGAACCGACCATTGCTCGGCATAGGCTTTTTCTGGGATGTGTTTGGTGATCAAATCATCAACCACGTCGGTTCGCATTTCAGCAACCGTTTCAGCCAAATCATCATCACCCATCATTTCGATGCGCTGCTCAAAAATGACTCGACGTTGGTCATTCATCACGTCATCAAATTTCAAAAGGTTCTTACGAATGTCGAAGTTTCGGGCTTCAACTTTCTTTTGAGCTTGCTCAAGTGCCTTGTTGATCCACGGGTGAATAATGGCTTCACCTTCTTCAAGGCCAAGACGTTGCAACATGCCATCCATGCGGTCTGAACCGAAGATGCGCATAAGATCATCTTGCAATGAGAGGTAAAACTTTGAACGGCCCGGATCACCCTGACGACCAGAACGGCCGCGCAGCTGGTTATCAATGCGGCGGCTTTCGTGGCGTTCTGTTGCCAAAACATAAAGGCCGCCGGCTTCCAGAGCTTCGGTTTTGAGCACTTCGATTTCGGCTTCGATTTCGGCAATTTTCTTATCGCGCTTTTTACCCTCTTCCATGTCACCGAGTTCCATCTCGATGCGCATTTCAAGGTTACCGCCAAGCTTAATATCAGTACCGCGACCGGCCATGTTGGTCGCAATGGTAACCGCACCTGGAACGCCTGCTTGAGCGACAATCTGCGCTTCTTGCTCGTG
>CAZKKW010000049.1:0-9869 GCA_964553335.1 uncultured Hyphomicrobiales bacterium
GCTGAGTAATAACGCTTCAGCTCTTTTCAATGCTAGAAACAAAAAAGCCCCGCAACATGTGCGGGGCTTTTTAATTTAAAGAACGCTCGATTAGCGACCTAAAATCTTGTTCCAAAGTGGTGCCGTTTTGATTGAGACACCAGCACGGATCGTGTGGATGCCACCAAGGTCAACGTTGGCGCCACCAAGTGCATTAGGAAGGAATACGTCACTGCCTAAATCAGAAAAAGTGTATTGCACACGTGCTGAAACATAGTCGGTTAGCGCGGCTTCAACGCCTGCACCTGCCGTCCAACCAAATTGAAATTTGCTATCAGAACCTAGGCCGGGAGCACCAAATCGAACATTACTATAAGCTAAGCCGCCTGTGACATAAGGCAAAACACGGTCAAAAGCGTAACCAACTCTACCACGTAGGGACGACAATGTTCTTAAATCAGCCGTCGCAAGTCCCGTACCGAATGCAGCATCTGAACTTGTGACCGAAAAATCATTATCAATGCCGAAAACAATATTGCCGCTTTGGAAATTGTAACCGCCAAATATTCCACCATGTACGCCGTCTAAATCTGCGCCATCAAGGAAAGCCGTTGGTACTGCTGCTGGAGCCGATGCGGCTGCATTAGAACCAAACACGCCTCCACCTTGGATGCCAAAGTAAGCACCGCGCCAGTCGTGCGCAGGTTCTACAATAGAATCTGGATCAACATCAGCAGCTTTAGCACTTACACCTGCAAGCATCGTTGACGCGAGGGTTAGGGAGATGAAATATTTCATGAGGTCTGCCTCTAATAAAAATCTAATAAATTATGTCTTTCACTGGCTAAAATTAATTACAACATACAACTCAATTGTCCATTCAATTGTGAAGAATCGAGCAAACACTTCATAAGCAGTGGCGCAAATAACACAAAAGCCCGGCTAAACCGGGCTTTTGTTCAATTATAACAACTAGATATTAGCTAATTTTTTGAAGCAACGCATCCACGGATGCTTTCGCATCACCATAGAACATGCGGGTATTTTCTTTGAAGAACAGTGGGTTTTCAATGCCAGAATAACCAGCACCCTGCCCGCGTTTTGATACAAACACTTGCTTTGCTTTCCAAACTTCCAGCACTGGCATGCCCGCAATTGGAGAGTTTGGATCATCTTGAGCGGCGGGGTTCACGATGTCATTTGAACCAACCACGATCACAATATCAGTATCTGGTAGATCGTCGTTGATCTCATCCATTTCAAGCACGATGTCGTAAGGCACTTTTGCCTCTGCAAGTAGAACATTCATGTGACCTGGCAAACGGCCCGCAACGGGGTGAATTGCAAAGCGCACGTTCTTGCCCGCTGTGCGAAGGCGTTTCGTCAGTTCTGAGACAGATTGTTGGGCCTGCGCAACGGCCATGCCATATCCTGGGACGATGACGATGCTATCTGCTTCTTCAAGGGCTGCCGCAACGCCGTCAGCGTCAATTGCTACCTGTTCACCCTCAATTTCCATGGCTGGCCCTTTTGAGCCGCCAAAGCCACCGAGGATAACCGAGACGAACGAGCGGTTCATCGCTTTACACATGATGTAAGACAGGATGGCACCAGAAGAACCAACCAGCGCACCAACCACGATCAACAAATCATTGCCGAGCGAGAAGCCAATCGCGGCCGCCGCCCAACCTGAATAGGAATTGAGCATTGAGACCACAACCGGCATATCCGCGCCGCCAATACCCATGATGAGATGATAGCCGATGAATAGCGCGAAGATGGTGAGCAGGATCAATGTCCAACTGCCTGATCCATTGAGATACATCAGCATCATGATGACAGACAAAGCGGCAGCACCAGCATTGAGCATATGGCCGCCCGGCAATTGTGTAGCACCAGAATCAACTTTTCCCGCCAATTTGCCATAAGCAATCAACGAGCCTGTAAAGGTCACCGCACCAATCCACACACCCAGAACAAGCTCGATGCGTAGGATGCCAATTTCAACAGGTGTCTTTTTAGAAACAAGCTCAGCAAATGTACCTGTGATCGCATCCCCGCCGGATTGGGCTGCTTGCACACCCAAAATGGTAATATCAGCGTTAAAACCAACGATGACCGCGGCAAGGCCCACGAGCGAGTGCATGATTGCCACAAGCTCCGGCATTTGTGTCATTTGCACTTTGGTTGCCAGTTGATAACCAACCGCTGCACCAAGGGCGATCAACACGAGGGACGCACCCCAAAGGCCGCTACCCGGCCCCATGAGGGTTGCAAGAACAGCAATCGCCATACCGACAATGCCATACCATACCGCGCGTTTTGCGCTTTCTTGATCACTCAACCCACCCAGCGAGAGGATGAAGAGAACGGCAGCAACAACGTAAGCTGCAATTGTAAATCCGAAATCCATGACGCGATGCTCCTTATGACTTTTGGAACATGGCGAGCATACGCCGTGTTACGAGGAAACCGCCGAAGATGTTCACGGAAGCCATGAAGATCCCTGCTGCGGATAAAATAGTAATCAACCAAGAACTTGATCCGAGCTGGATCAGCGCACCAAGGATGATGATCGAAGAAATAGCGTTCGTGACTGCCATCAAAGGTGTGTGCAGGCTGTGCGCGACATTCCAGATCACTTGGAAGCCGATAAAGACTGACAGCACAAAGACGATGAAGTGTTGCATGAAGCTTGCGGGTGCCACCGTACCCATGAGCAGAAGTGCTGCCGCAGAAACACCGATCAGCGCCACTTGGTTTCTTGTTTGCTTCTTGAATGCAGCAGCTTCTTCGGCCTTGATTTCTTCAGCTGTTTTCTCAGGTGCCTTCGGCTTTTGCGCTGCAATCGCCTGAACTTTTGGCGGTGGTGGCGGGAACGTAATCTCGCCAGCATGCGTGACCGTAGCACCACGGATCACGTCATCTTCCATATCGATAACTGGAACACCGTCTTTTTCTGGCGTCAAATCATCCATCATATGGCGAATGTTGGTTGAATAAAGCGTTGATGACTGCGTGGACATCTGGCTTGGGAAATCGGTGTAACCAATAACGGTCACGCCGTTTTTGGTTTCGATTTTCTCGTCCATCACCGTGTAATCACAGTTGCCACCGCGTTCGGCTGCAAGGTCAACCACAACAGAGCCGGGCTTCATGGCATCAACCATGTCTTTGAGCCACAATTTTGGCGCGTCGCGGCCCGGTATCAGCGCTGTGGTGATGACGATATCGACGTCTGGCGCTTGTTCGCGGAAGAGTTCTAACTGCTTCTCGCGAAACTCTGGTGAGGAAGGTGGCGCATAGCCCCCTGTTGCTGCACCATCTACCTGCGTGTCCGTGAAATCGAGGAACAGAAATTCTGCGCCCATTGATTCAATTTGTTCAGCCACTTCTGGGCGCACATCAAAAGCACGAACGATCGCGCCCATGCTTTGTGCGGCACCGATGGCTGCAAGGCCCGCGACACCCGCGCCAACCACCAAGATTTTGGCAGGTGGTACTTTACCAGCGGCGGTAATTTGTCCGGTAAAGAAACGACCAAAGTTGTTACCCGCTTCAATGACAGCACGATAACCCGCGATGTTTGCCATAGAAGACAACGCATCCATTTTTTGAGCACGAGAAATGCGTGGCACCATGTCCATTGCTAGGCAGGTGACGTTTTTCTTTTGTAATGATTTGAGCAGCTTTTCGTTCTGGGCCGGCCAGATGAAAGAGATGAGCGTTTGCCCCTCTTGCACACGTTTCAGTTCTGTCGCCCCTTCAGGTGCGCGAACTTTAATGATTATTTCGCAGGCTTTCCAAAGGGCGGCTGCGGATTTGATAACCTCAACGCCAGCCTCTTTGTAATCTGCGTCTGAGAAACGTGCGCCTGCTCCGGCTCCGCTTTCAACCGCAACTTCATATCCAAGCTTTTGCAACTGCAAAGCGCTTTGAGGACTTAAAGCGACCCGCGCCTCACCCTCAAATATTTCTTTGGGACAACCAATTTTCATTAAGTGTTTCCATTCAAAAATCGTCTTGACGCGACAGCTCAACAAGATGTGCCGCAAATAACAGCCAGTGACAGTTACACCATCATTGAATCAAAAATTCAACTTTCGTATAACATATTTCTAGCAGGCCCCTTCTTTAGGCAAGCAAATAACGAAAGTCCAGCCGTTGCCAGCTGAAAACAGTTGATTTTATGGTATTATTTTTGCTGCGGAATTAGATAGGCGTTTTGCTTGTCCAACCAATATGGATCGCATTGGTTGTTTTGACGACAGGCCGCTTAATCAGCGTTGGATGGTTTGAAAGCAATTCAACTAAACCGGCCTCACCCTCATAATTGCGCTCATCTTCTGACAGGCTTCGCCACGTTGTCGAACGTGTGTTCAGAATTTTGTCAGGCGTGGTTGAAGCAACCCATTCGCTTAAGATAGTTGATGAAGGGGTGTCTTCTCGAATATCAACAAACGTGACTTCTTTGCCCTGCGCTTTCAGCTCTTTCAAAGCCGCACGGCATTTGTCGCAGTTTTTCAAACCATAAAGTTCAATCGTCATCACTGGTCTTTCCTTTATGGAATAAGGATCGTTGTTCCTGTTGTTTGGCGCCCTTCAAGGGCTTCATGGGCGGCAACCGCATCACGCAAATCAAATTGCTGATTGATTGATATATTGACATGCCCCTGCCCCACCACATCGAACAAGTCTTTCGCCATTGCTTCCAAATCTTCGCGCTTTGCTGTGTAGTTAAACAACGTTGGACGGGTTGCAAACAGGGAGCCTTTTTGTGCGAGTGATGCGAGATTGAAATCTGTGATCGGGCCGGAGGATTGACCAAAGGACACCCACGTCCCCAGTGGTTTCAAGCAATCGAGTGATCCTGGGTGTGTGTCTTTACCAACGGAATCGTAAACAACGTCCGCGCCATTGCCATCGGTAATTTCGCTGACTTTTTCAACAAAGTCTTCATCGCGATACAAAATTGTATGGTCACACCCATTGGCTTTTGCAAGGTCCGCTTTTTCTTCAGAGCCGACGGTCCCAATAACCTTGGCACCCAAATGCTGCGCCCATTGGCAAACGATAAGCCCAACCCCACCAGCCGCAGCATGAATGAGAATGGTATCCCCTGCTTTGACATCATAAGTCCGGCGCAACAAATATTGAGCGGTTAACCCCTTAAGCATCATTGCGGCCGCCGTCTTATCGTCTACAGAATCTGGAATGCTAACAAGTTTATCGGCAGACACCACGCGATCGGTCGAATAAGCACCAATCGGCAATACATAGGCGACCCGATCACCAAGTTCCAAATTGGTAACACCCGCACCAATCATCTCAACAACACCAGCAGCCTCAGCACCTGGTGTGAACGGTAATCCTCCAGCTGCCGGATAAAGCCCTGATCGGAAGTAAGTATCAATGAAGTTTACGCCTATTGCCGTATGGCGCACCAAAACTTCACCTGCACCAGGTGTCTGCGCATCTGTTGTTTCAAACTTCATTACATCTGGTCCGCCTGTTTCGCGAACGATCATCGAATTTGTCATCAAATATGCCTTCCGTAATGAGAACTTGCCTAAACACTCTATTTGGTTTTGTGGTAATATGTTAGAGGCTGTTTCGCAATTAAAATAACCAACCATAACGAATTAAGAGGACCGACCTTGGCAGACGCCGTCTTAAAAGCAAATGTAGTCGTGGTTGGCGCTGGTCCGCTTGGCTTGATGGCTGCACTCGCCCTTGCAAAAACGGTTGCCCGTGTCGTTCTTGTTGGTCCTAGAGCGCCGGTCGATGGCCGTACAACCGCAATCTTGAATGAAGGCCTCGCCTTCTTGGAGGAGCTCGGTGTATGGGACAGTCTGCAAGCTAAAACGGCACCTTTGCGGATTATGCGTTTGGTGGATGGGACCAATCGATTGATCCGCGCCCCCGAAGCAAGCTTTGATGCAAGTGAATTAGATCTTCCAGCGTTCGGTTATAACATTCAAAACAGCGACCTACTTGCCGTTCTGCAAAAAGCCATCAATGACCATCCCATTATTGAGTGGCATGAAAATTTGGTCGAAGATTGCGCATTAGACGGTGCCCCTCGCCTGACCTTGGATAATGCCACGCATGTCGAAGGTGCATTAATTGTGGCTGCTGACGGTCGAGGCTCCAGACTTCGTAATGCAGCAGGCATTGAAACTAAGACGTGGGCATATCCGCAGACCGCCTTAGTCATGAACCTAACTCATACGCGTGACCATCAAAACACATCAACCGAATTTCACACGGAAACAGGCCCGTTTACACTGGTGCCTTTACCGGACAAGCAATCAAGCCTTGTGTGGGTGGAAACGCCAGAAAGAGCGGCTGAACTTAAAGAATTGTCGCTAGAAGCATTGAGTGCAGAGATATCCGAAAAATCTCATTACCTCCTCGGCGATATTACCGTTCAGTCCAAACCCATGGCTTATCCTTTATCCGGTTTGACGGCGTTGGAATGTGGACGAAACAAAACGGTGCTCATTGGAGAAAGTGCGCACGTCTTCCCGCCCATTGGCGCGCAAGGCATGAACCTTGGCATCCGCGACATCAAAGTGTTGAATGATTTGTTGGAAGAGCAATCAGCCAATAGTGAGGATGAAGTAGATGACATCGTCTCTCAATATTCAGCTGCCCGCAAAACAGACATTGCGGTTCGAACCAGAGCAGTTGATGCTTTAAACCGATCATTGCTAACAGATTTATTGCCAGTGCATCTTGGTCGCGGCCTTGGTCTTTACGCACTTAATAAAATTCCATCTGCGCGTAAGTTTGTTATGCGGCAGGGTCTTGGTGCGCGTTAAGGGTTGGCTGATCAATTGATAAAAAAACAAGAACCAAGGCCGACGATTTCTCATTGGGTTGAATTATACGCACTCAAATTCCTGCGCTCCCTATTGTTCGTTCTACCAATAGACCTTGCTTCTTGGTTGATGGGGAAATCATGGCGGTTATTAGGGCCATTAAACCCTCGGCACAACAGAGCGATGCGTCATATCGACTGGGCGCTTGGTGACGAAACAACACCCACTGAACGAGGTAAAATCATCCGCGATATGTGGGAAAATTTGGGGCGCACATTTGCAGAGGCCCTCATCCTCGACAAAATTATTCGCGATCAAAGCCGTGTTCAAATTGATCCCGCAGTTCTTTTGGAATGGACCGAGGGCGATGCTAAAGCTGTTATCTTTATCAGCCATCATTTTGGCAATTGGGAACTCAATGCCGCCCCCGCCCTTTGGCATACGGATCGCCCAATTATGGGAGTTTATAAGCGGGTAAAAAACCGACTGGTTGAAGACTGGATCAAATCGCTCCGTGACAATATTTATAAAGGCGGCCTTTATACTAAAAGTGACAAGCCAGCACGCACCATATTGCAGCAACTTCGCAAAGGGGTCAGTTTTGCCATGATCGCTGATTTGCGCGATCCGCGTGGAGTTGATGTCAATTTGTTCAATATGCCCACAAAGGTCTCCGTCTTTCCAACGAGTTTAGCCGTGAAAACAGGTCTTCCTATTTTCCTAACCCAAGTCCGCCGCACCAAGGGGGCTCGTTTTATCTTGGATATGGTCAAAATGGAGATTGGAAATTCAGATGATCAAGAGCAAGAAATTCAAGCTCTAACACAGGCCTGCCATACTCAATTTGAAAGATGGATAAAAGCCCACCCCGAACAATGGATGTGGGCGCCCTATCGTTGGAAAGGGCGTTATGAAAGTGAGGATAAACCAATATCGTGGGAACAATTTCGCGCGATTAGTGATGATGATAACCAAGCTTCGTCTTGACATTATGCCCTCAAACACCAACTTTAGATATAAATCTCCCGTCTGAAGGCTCATTAAGAAGATGAATTTGAGTACACCCAAAACCGCCCGTTTTAAGATTGGCCAAGTTGTTAAACACCGTGTCTTTGATTTTCGTGGCGTGATTTTTGATATTGATCCAGAATTTGGCAATACCGAAGAATGGTGGCTAGCCATCCCCGAAGATGTCCGCCCTCGCAAAGACCAACCATTTTATCACCTGCTCGCTGAAAACGAGGAGACCGAATATATTGCCTATGTCT
This sequence comes from uncultured Hyphomicrobiales bacterium, assembly GCA_964553335.1. Lineage (GTDB taxonomy): Bacteria > Pseudomonadota > Alphaproteobacteria > Rhizobiales > JACESI01 > JACESI01. The sequence goes on from CAZKKW010000049.1 coordinate 8,072, forward strand.
CTGAGCAAAACTTATTGATCGATGAGACTGGTTTACCCGTCCGGCACCCACAAATCCCAGAAGTCTTTGGTGAATTGCGCGACGGCGTTTACGAGAATAACAATCAGGTCTTTCACTAAACGTTGGTTTTCCTGAAACAGCTCATAAAAAAAACCGGCATTAAATGCCGGTTTTTATTTTTGATAGAAGTAACCTTGCGCGAAATCGCTACTCAGTGGCTGCTTCGCCCGCTTCTTCTTTTTTCTTTTCTTCAAGCAAGCGTTGGCGTGCTTCATCGGCCTTACGCTGAAGCTTTTGTTGCAGCGTTTCTGATCGTTTCGCCAATTCCTTTGGATCGATTGGATCACCATCATAAGCAGCGGTGAAGCCAGACAAAGTTACTTTAAATCCTGCCTGTTTACGGGCTTGATCAATCCCGACGATGTTCATCTCGTTACCGCGCTTCATACTGCCGATAAGATTAGCACCCAAACTTGCTTCTGCAATACAGGCCTGCGGTGTACAAACTTGGAACTTTGCCGTGCCAATGTTTGTCTTATCAATTTGAATGCGCATGCCAGGTTGAATTAACAACCCAGGAGGCATGATAACTGATAGCAATTTTTTTGCCGCACCCTTTTGCTCAATCACTCGAACCTGCGCAATGGGTTTATTTTCTGGCGAAAGAACTTGGATATTTAATAAACAAATCTCTTTTTTCGTTTCCTTGTTTACTTCACAAATTTTAGACCAAGGATTTGCAGCTGGCGCTGTAGCCGCCGCTTCTTCCGTTTTTTCTTGTGCGCTTGCACCGCTAATAGCGATGGTTGCAACCAGAGCTAAACTCATTACAGATTTTAATGCACACGACATTACAGTCATTTAAACCTCTTGTATTGGATCTCACCAAGCTTTTTGCTTTTCTAGAGATTGACGTAGCCTAAAATAAGGCAGCAAAAACCTCGCTACCACAAATCTTTTATTGAAACCACCCAAATTCCTGTGATGGTTAGAACGATGAGCTCGCGACCCATTATTTGCTTGGGCATTTATTGTTTAAATTCGACCTTTGTTTCCATCAAAAAATTGGTCCATTATTAAATAGCGATTCGGAAACGTTGCGCGCCTAATTGATCACAATAAGAATTGTTTGAGGTGAGATTGACCAACCGTTCAATAACCAACTGTTCAATAACCAACTGTTCAATAAATGTGGTGACATTTTGTGCTCTCACAATTGCCATGCTTGTTTGGCCGCAATTCAGTTCGGCGAATGACATACAGCCCACGCATGGCATATCAATGCATGGTACGACTGAACTTGACGTTAACTTCACCCATCTACCATACGCGAATATTGATGCACCAAAGGGCGGTAAAATCACCTATGGGGTTAGAGGCTCATTTGACAGTGTAAATCCATTCATCCTACGCGGCCAAAAAGTCGGCGGCTTGCGCGATGGTTTTTATGGCAACAATGTCTATGAAAGCCTTCTAATGCGAAACCGCGATGAACCATTTACGATGTATGGTTTGCTCGCACAGTCTATCATCATGCCTGATGATCGCTCATTTATTGAGTTTAACATCAATCCAAAAGCAGCCTTTTCAGATGGGCACCCAGTTACAGCTGATGATGTGATTTTTTCCGCCGAACTTTTGGCTGAAAAAGGCCGACCGAATTATCAAAAATATTATTCGAAAATAACATCAATCACTAAAATTGACGAACGAACCGTTCGTATTGTGTTCAACGATGAAGCCGATCGCGAGCTTCCTTTATTGCTCGGCCTCTTACCAATTTTACCCGAACATGCAA
>CAZKKW010000049.1:9969-15468 GCA_964553335.1 uncultured Hyphomicrobiales bacterium
GCTTTCAAGAAAGGCATTGTCGATGTGTATTTTGAATCGGACCCGGGCAATTGGAAAACAGCCTATGGTGGTGGTGCTTTGGCCCAAGGGCGTATTAAACAAATTGAAGTAACCCCGCGCAGTTCAACAGGTTTGCGTGGCTATGCATTCAATACGCGACGACCTAATTTTAGTAACATCAAAATTCGTGAAGCGTTGACGATGCTTTTTGATTTTGAATGGATGAATGCAAACCTGTTTAACAAAGGCTTCCAACGCACGGAGAGTTTTTTCCACGGCTCTAACCTTTCTAGTTCTGGCGTGGTCGCCTCTGAGCGAGAACGGGAATTGCTAAAAGATCATCTCGACTACGTTCGCCCTGACATTTTGGAAGGCACTTTCAAGCAAACAAAGAGCGATGGTTCCGGACGTGACCGCACCATATTACGCAAGGCTCTCGGCCTCTTTCGTGAAAGCGGATATTCCCTGAAAAACCGAGTTATGGTCGACGCCCAAGGCAATCCATTTGAAATTGAATTACTCCTTCCCGGCGGTTCATCGCAGGAGCGAATTGCTCTTTCCTATGCAGCTAACTTGCGCAATTTAGGCATCAATCTAATCATCAGGAATGTGGATGCGGCGCAATTTGAAGAGCGGCGCAAAAACTTTGATTTTGATATGATTTCTTGGCGTTGGAATGGCTCGCTTTCGCCAGGGAATGAACAGTATTTCCGTTGGAGTAGCCCCTTTGCAGACCGCAAGGGTTCTTACAATTTTTCTGGCGTCAAAAACACTGGTATTGACGCGATGATTGATGAGCTTTTGAAAGCGCGAAAACGCGAAGATTTCACAGATGCAGTACGCGCATTGGATCGGCTGTTAATTTCTGGCTTTTACGTCCTGCCTCATTATCACCTCGGCAATCAGCTAATTGCCCTCAGCAGCCACATTCACACGCCCGACTATTCAGCTCTTTACGGGACCAGGCCTGCAACATGGTGGTCGGAGAAAAGCAAATGATCCTTTCTGATGAGCAAACAATAAGTGATTATGCTTCCAAGGGACTATGGGGTTTGGAGAGTGGCAATCATAGTTTAGCAGGATTGCTTGCCAACCGCGCCAACCAACACCCTGATCAGTTGGCTGTATGTGATGATCTTCGCGTAAAAAAGTGGGCGCAAAGCGAACCACGTCAGCTCACTTGGCACGCGCTCAATCAAGAAGTTGAAGCGCTCGCTTTATTCTTTCGTGGCCTTGGCTTGGCTGATGATGCAGTCATTGCGACTTACGGTGGAAATACTGTCGATTTTTATGCAACGGTCCTTGCCATACATCGTGCTGGTTTCATTGCCGCACCGCTCCCCCTTTATTGGCGCGAACATGAACTCAGCGCTTATTGCCAAGAGACTGAAGTAAGTGTGTTGATTGCCGCTGACCGCGTGGAAGACGATCAGCCTGCTTTGCGCATTCGGGATTTATCCCAAGAGCTACTCGACGTGAAATACGTATTTGGATTTGGGGAGGACCTACCAGATGGCGTTTTGAACGTTGGCGCTATTATAAAATCAGTCGAAGGAATGGTTGACGCCGCAAGACCCTTACCCCTGCCTGAACCCAATGCCGTGGTGAGTATCCATCCAACTGACCTTGATTGGAACAAGACTGAAACCGTATTGCCGCGCTCGTCCAATCAATGGCTTGCCCTCGAACATGCCTGTTTTGACCAACAAGATACAAATCAAATCACCACCCTTAATCCTTATGCCTTGTCTGGCCTTACAGGCTTTATGATCAGCATCATTCAAGGGTTGAGAACTGGCAACAAAACCCAATTACACCATTATCATTGTGAGAGCAGTCTTAAACAGACACTCGATCAATCAGACGCAACACGCATAATTGTACCGGGCGCTTTTTCTGACGCTCTCGCAAACAATAATTCAATCAATGACAAGCAAGTATGTTTTGTTTGGAAAAATCACCAAGCGGCAACAAATCAAGCGTCAAAGGTGCCAGAGTGCAATTTAATCATTGATCTTACCGTTTTGAATAATGTTGGCGCAATCGCTCAACGCCGAAATGCGGGCGACTTAAACCCAAGCCCTCTGCCTCTCGATACAGTTGATAATGCCGTTTGTTTGAGCATCAAAGGTTTTATTGGCAAAGCGCACGAAACAAAAACGGGTGGCGAACTGATTTTATCGGGCGCAGCAGTACCGACTGACCTTTATCCAACGAACAATGAACACCGAGCATTGATGCGGTTGAGAGATAGAAAGAAAGACCGTTTTGCCAGTACACACCTTGCTTGTCGCTTTGTTGATGAAAGCAAACAAAGCGTTGAGCCAATTGGGTTTTTGCCAGATTGTATTTTTCATTCAGGCCAGTGTATTTTGCGTGACGAATTGGAAAAAACACTGCGCTCTATCGAAGGCATCGGAGACCTTGCAATCTTCCATGATCCTGTGAATGACAGGCTTAATCTTGCGATTGTTCTTGAACGTGGCAAAGCAATGACAGTGGCGACATTTGAGCATCATTTGAGACAGAAAAACCTGTCGCTTACCAAATACCCAGACGCGATCATTGAAGTCGATAAAATTGAAATTGGTCCTTCGGGCATGGCCGATGCAAAGGCGTTACAGGCGGTTTTCGAGCAGGATGCCGTGCGCGTCTACGAACTTGAAAAGAAAATAGAGCTACTCAAAACTGCCTAATTCATTCAATTTGTCTCGAATGTTTTCACTGAATTTTCAAAGTTCATCTGTACAGTTTTGATACATAACAACTGTATGATGGTTTTTGTAATGGTTCGAAACATCAACGCATTGCTTATACAATGCACACCCAGCGATCTATCTGATGCGTCTCAAACGCTCGTTAAATTGCAACGATTTGGGATTGACTTAGAAGCAATCGTTACCGACAAAAAGCCGGATCTCAGTGCTGTTAAAGCTGTTCCCGATATCATTATCCTTGATGCCATTGACGATGACCATCATGAAAAGCTTGTGCAAATTGCCGCTGATTTGCGGGACGCAAAACTCATTGAAAACTTGCCAGTGGTCGTTATTGGACCAATTGCCCGGTTTGCCGATTTTGCCGTTGATGGCCACCTTGATCATCGCTCACCAGCAAATGTACTGGCTCAAAAACTAAAGCATATGATTAGACTGTATTCCATGAAGGTCGAATACGCTCATCGCTTTAAAACAATTTCGACTTTTGGTGTTGAGACGAACAACCTTGCAAGCTTCGAACAAGCAAAGGCAACACGCCTTTTAGTGGTCGGCAAAGGAGAACGCTATTTTGAACTTGCTGGTCTCTTCCAAGGCGATGTCCAAATGCGAGCTATCGGTACCTTTGAAGAAGCCCGCGGAGAACTTGAAAGCAATCCCTATGATTGTTTGGTCATTGATAGTGTTACTACCACAGACCTAACGGTATCAGCGTTGAAAGACTTCAAATACAACGCAAAGTTCTTCAACCTGCCAGTGGTGATATTCCAAGAAGGCTTAGATGACGCCTTGCAGCAAGAGTTTTTACATTGCGGTGGATGCGATCTGTTCGATCTTCATTCTGCAGCAAAAGAAGTTGTCACGCACATCAAAACCGTGGTTGAGGGCGAGCATATACGCATGGGTTTGTTGAAAGCCTTTACCTCAGATGCTTTCCTCTCAATCAAAGATAAAACGACCGGTCTGCCAAGTTTGAATTTTTTCGAACGCCATTTAGAACGACTAGCCAATCAAAGCGTTGCTTGGAACCAACCCCTCACTTTTGGCGTTTTCCAAGTGCATCCAATATTAACCGACGCCACAGATGAAGATGATCCGGTGGTTGTCAACTTGATGCGCCAAGTTGGACAAACGATCCATTCCTTGATGCGCGCAGAAGATATCGCGACTTATTTAGGTGATGGCCGTTTTGTAATCGCAACGCCGAACACATCCGGCCTATCGATCTCTGCCCTTATTGGCCGCATTGGGTCTATCATTAAAATGACTGAATTTTATGTCGGCAGTGATACATCTCGCGTTGATGTAGATAGTCATTATTTTGACAATACGAAGGCGAAATCGGCACCTGAGATTATGCAGCGGTTATACGCTTAAGCACACGATCAAGGCTTTCTTACCAACTTGCTAGTTCACAAGCATGAATGATGTCTCTATAAGATAAACAACGGATCTGGAGTTCTTATAGCCAGATAAATTGTTGGCTTAGGAGAAACCCATGCAAACCAAACCAATCATTCTTGATGTTGTTTCTGATGTCATGTGCCCTTGGTGCTATATTGGCAAACGCCGATTGGAAAAAGCATTGGAGCTTGCTGGCAATATTGATGTGGAAGTTCGTTGGCGGCCTTTCCAACTGGATGGCACCATTCCAGAAAATGGCATGTCACGCATGGAGTACCTATCGAATAAATTCGGTGGTGAAGAACGGGCCAAGCAAGTCTATTCGCAAATCGAAGAAGCAGGTGAAGCAGAAGAACTACCGTTTGCCTTCGATTTAATCGAAAAGTCACCCAACACACTCAATGCCCACCGCCTCATTCGCTGGTCGCAGACAACAGGCAACCAAAATGCGCTGGTCGAAATATTGTTCCGCATGTTCTTTATTGATGGTGCCGACATTGGTGACAAAGAAATCCTCGCTGATGCAGCAGAAGAAGCAGGCATGGACCGCGATGTTGTTGAACGGTTATTTGATGGCGATAACGACGTGAAAGAAGTCAAAGCCGAAATTGCCCACGCCCAACAGATTGGTGTGACTGGTGTGCCGTGCTTCATTATAGATGAGAAATACGCCGTCATGGGCGCCCAGCAGCCAGAAACATTGGCTCAAGCTTTGGAGCAAGCTCTAGCAGAGCGTGATGCTTAGAACCTAAGCTGGTTCTTTCGCCAGCTTAGCAAGTTGGTTGAGAATAACCGCACTGCCTTTAAGCCGTTTTTCAGGAACGGGCCAATCGCGTAAAATGACGATGCGTTGGTCTGGCTTTATCTTGGCAAGCGTCCCCTGCTCACCGATATAACGCACAAGCGCTGTCGGGTTTGGGAATTCCTTATTGCGGAAGGTTATCACCAGACCTTTCGGCCCTGCATCGACTTTCTCAACATTGGCGATCCGGCAAAGACCTTTGATGAAGACGATCTTAAGCAGGTGCTCGACTTCATCTGGCAACGGACCAAAACGGTCAATCAATTCGGCCCCAAAGCCGTCGATCTCACTTTTATCAGTCAAATCTGCAAGACGACGATAGAGCGACAAGCGCAGGTTCAAATCTGGAACATAGTCTTCAGGAATGAGGACAGGCGTGCCAACAGTAATTTGCGGCGACCATTTGCCGTCGTCTTCAACGTCACCACCCTCTTTTTGTTGGGCGACAGCTTCTTCCAGCATTTGCTGATAAAGCTCAAAACCAACTTCGCGCACATGGCCAGATTGTTCTTCGCCCAATAGGTTGCCAGAACCGCGTTGGTCCAAATCATGACTTGCCAATTGGAAACCCGCGCC
>CAZKKW010000050.1:0-15340 GCA_964553335.1 uncultured Hyphomicrobiales bacterium
GAAATGACCACGCACGATATTCATCACATCATCACGAACGGTTGAGACATCATCATTGTCACCAAGTCCAACAAGATATTCAGCGCCAAGGTTCGACGTCATAATGATCAGCGTATTTCTAAAATCAATCGTACGCCCCTGCCCGTCGGTCAATCGGCCTTCATCGAGCACTTGAAGCATCACGTTGAAAACATCAGGATGTGCTTTTTCAACTTCATCAAATAAAATGACTTGATAAGGACGACGACGCACAGCTTCAGTGATCACACCACCTTCTTCATAACCGACGTAACCTGGAGGCGCGCCAATGAGCCGAGCAACAGAGTGTTTCTCCATAAACTCAGACATATCAACACGCACCATGGCGGTTTCATCATCAAACAAGAAAGACGCCAGTGCTTTGGTAAGCTCTGTCTTACCAACACCAGTTGGGCCCAAGAACATAAACGAGCCAATCGGACGGTTCGGATCTTGCAATCCTGCCCGCGCGCGACGCACTGCCGTGGATACCGCATGAACCGCCTCACCTTGACCAACCACGGTCTTGCCAAGTTCATCTTCCATACGAAGCAACTTATCGCGCTCGCCTTCCAGCATTTTATCAACCGGAATACCTGTCCAGCGCGAAATCACATGCGCGATGTTTTCAGGCGTCACGGCTTCATGTACAAGCTCATTTTCCCGCGCATCACCTGCCGCTTCAACTTCGGATAGTTTTTTCTCAAGCTCAGGTATCAAACCATAAGAAAGCTCACCCGCTTTCGCTAAATCGCCAGTGCGTTGCGCGCGCTCTAATTCAATGCGGGCTTGGTCCAATTCTTCTTTCAGTTTTTGTGCATCTGATAGGGACGCTTTTTCTGATTCCCATTTGGTTGTCAGAGCCGCCGCGTCTTCTTCCAACGCAGTCAATTCATTTTCAAGCGCACTCAAACGGTCTTTTGACGCATCATCTGTTTCCTTGCGAAGCGCTTCACGTTCAATTTTCAATTGAATTATTTTCCGATCCAGCTCATCAAGCGCTTCTGGCTTAGAATCGACCTGCATGCGCAATCGTGATCCCGCCTCATCCATCAAATCAATCGCCTTATCAGGCAAGAAGCGATCTGTGATGTAGCGATTGGACAAAGTCGCGGCAGAAACAAGCGCGCTATCGGTGATTCTCACCCCGTGATGCAGTTCATATTTTTCTTTAATGCCGCGCAAAATCGAGATTGTATCTTCCACCGTCGGCTCATTAATGAAAACAGGTTGGAAGCGACGGGCAAGCGCTGCGTCTTTCTCGACATATTTTTGATATTCATCAAGCGTCGTCGCCCCAACACAATGAAGCTCACCACGAGCAAGGGCTGGTTTCAAAAGATTGGAGGCATCCATTGCGCCATCTGATTTTCCAGCACCAACCAATGTGTGCATCTCATCAATGAAGAGAACAATGTCACCATTGGCAGATTGCACTTCATTCAGCACAGACTTCAAGCGCTCTTCAAATTCACCGCGATATTTTGCACCCGCAATCAATGCGCCCATATCAAGAGCTTGCAATTGCTTATCGCGCAAACTTTCTGGCACATCGCCATTGATGATACGAAGCGCCAAACCTTCCGCAATCGCGGTTTTACCAACGCCTGGCTCACCGATCAGCACAGGATTGTTTTTCGTGCGGCGAGAAAGCACCTGTATCGCACGGCGAATTTCTTCGTCACGACCAATAACAGGGTCGAGCTTTCCGTCTCGCGCATCTTGGGTAAGATCACGCGCATATTTCTTCAACGCTTCATAAGCATTTTCCGCCGTTGCACTGTCTGCGGTGCGCCCTTTGCGAAGGTCATTGATCACTGAATTGAGTGCCTTTGGCGTGACACCGCTTTTTTTAAGAATTGACGAGGTTGCAGCTTGTTTTTCCATCGCAAGCGCTAAAAGCAAGCGCTCAACAGTGACAAAGCTATCACCTGCTTTCTTCGCGATGTCTTCAGCAGTTGAAAATACTTTGGCAATTGGCTGGCTCATATACATTTGCCCATTGCCTCCGCTCACTTTTGGTAGCTTGCCAAGAGCTGCGTCCACAGCAAGATGAGCCGCCTTCGGATCGCCGCCCGCTTGTTCGATCAAGCCACTGGCAAAACCTTCGCGGTCATCCAGCATAACTTTGAGAATGTGTTCTGGTAAAAATTGTTGATGAGATTGGCCAAGCGCATTGGTTTGAGCGGATTGGATAAACCCGCGCGCACGCTCTGAATATTGTTCCATGTTCATAAAGTGAACTCCTAAAGTCTGCTGCTTTATTTCTCACACAGGAGCAAACAAAGACATTTCAAACCACCGGTCTCCAGTATGGACAACCGCATCCCTCCCAAAAACGGCAAGGGACGGATAAGATATGGGAATTTTCGCTGCTCATTACAACCAAGCGAGCAACACGCACCACTCTAACGTTAAGCAACCGATCGTTTCAAACGTTCCACAAGGTCACTCGTGTTTTGATCGAGTGCAATCGGCTCAAACGCCCGCACAACATCCTGATCAAGCTTACCACCCATCTCTTGTAAGACGGTATATGCCTCCGCTGGCGGCAAAGAACGTTTGTATGATCGCGCCTCAATCAATGCTGAAAAAATATCAATAACAGTTATCACACGAACAATATCTGGAATTTCACTTGCCTGAAGCCCATCTGGGTAACCAGAACCGTCCAAATATTCATGATGGCTACGAGCCACCATCGCGGCTTCCTCTCCAAGACCAGGGTTTTTCATGAGAATTTCGTAACCCTCAATCGGATGCCTGCGCATTGTCCTTAATTCAGCTTCAGACAAATTTCCTGGTTTATCCAAAATTTTGAGTGGTGTTTTGACTTTACCAATATCATGAACAAGCGCTGCCAGCGTCAATCGCTCCTTGTCTGCATCGCCCATGTTGAAAACAAGCCCAAAGGCTGCTGCTAAACCGGTCACAACCATGACATGTTTATAGGTAAACGAAGAATGTGTGCGAACGGCTGCCAACCAAGTATCCATATCCGCTGAACCGAGCGTTTTAATTACATCGCGGGAGGCTTTGTTCAGTTCAGCGGCTGGCAATTTTCCCCCACGCAAAATTGAATTTGATATGCCATCGAATAAGTCTGAAATCATAAGCGACGTCGTCGTTGCTTTCTTTTCAGGCGTGTTTGCAGCAATGGTCGCCACAAGATCAGCTTCAGTTTTACAAATATCAGTGATTTTAAGGATCAATTCGCCATTTTGGAGCGGACGACCAACGTTATATCTAGCACCTAACGCATTTATTTGAGATTCAGCGCGGCGATCCCCACGGGTGACCGGATAGATTGTATGCGCTTCTTGGCCAATAGCTTTTTGAATAGCTTTGAGCCGATTGATATTCTCAACATTCCCAATATCGACATCAAAAATGAGAATATCAACGCCTAGTAAATCTCGGCTTTGGAGGCTTTTCCAAACAAATAACTCGATATCAAGTACGGAAGAAACAGCAGGCATAACGGTTACTGCATGCGCTTTGTTATCTGTTACGAATGCAGCTTTAACTGGTAATTTTTTATTTTGCTGCATCGAATGCCCGTCCACTTTCTTCTTGTTGCAGGAAAATAAGGGAAAAAGACAAAAAGAAACTTAAATTCTGTTTTTTTATTAGGCAGCGGTGTTTCTAATTTTTCTCATTATATCATGAGATGTATCATCATAGGCGATCGGTTCAAAACCGCGAATAATTGCCTGATCCAACTTTGGCCCCATGCTTTGCAACATTTTATAAGCCGTATCCATCGTCAATGATGCCTTATATGAGCGTGCTTCTATCAATGCACAAAAAACATCAACCACAGTCATAACGCGCACAATATCAGGGATTTCATCACCGCGCAGGCCATCGGGATAACCGGTCCCATCGAGCAATTCGTGATGGTTGCGGACAATCATGATGAGTTCATCATCAAAACGCCCATCTTTTTCCAACAGTCCGGCTCCCTTCACTGGGTGCTCACGAACAATTTTCATCTCGCGTTTCGTCAGTTTTCCAGGCTTATCAAGAATTTTAGCTGGTATTTGAAGCTTTCCAATGTCGTGCAACATCGCCCCAAGAGTTAGCTTATTTATATCATCCTTCACCAAATTGAAACGGACGCCAAAAAGGGCTGCAAATCCAGTAACAACCATAACGTGACGATAAGTATATGAAGAATGCGATCGCACAGCTTTCAGCCATATATTCATATTCCCGTTGCGCATCGACGTAATGACATTTTCGCAATTATTATGGATATCGTCCAAAGGAAGAGGCGCACCACTACGAGCGGCGATCACCATAGAATCCATCATATCTGCAATTTCAAGACAGGTATCTGACGCAAATTCAATTGACCCTTGTTCAGACCCTTTTTTGATATGCGTAATATCAAGCAATGTTTTGAAAAGTTGCGTTGCATTTATAGGGCGCGCAATTGTGTAGGCGGCGCCAAGTGCATCAGCTTGAGTGACCTCTGCACGGCTAGATTTATCAACCGTAAGAATGAGGTTTCCAGTAAATTTTGACGTTTTGAAAATGTCGCTTAATTTACGTGCAATATTTGGCTTTTTGAGATTGAGGTCAACAACAACAATATCAAAAGCACTAAGATCAGCATGATCGACAAATTCCCAAACAATCAACTCAATTGAGAGATCACTGTTTAGGGCCGCCAAAATTTCTAAGGCAGATAATTTATCGTCAGTAATAAAGGCTGCTTTTAAGGTGTTGAAATTCAAGAGCTAAAATTTGTCTGATAGATTATAATAGCTCGAAATATATCACTTGAATATTAACAAATTGCGTAGGTCATATTTAATATTGCGCAAATCAATAGCACTTTTACCACGCCACTCGGCAAAGTGTTAAATGCAATCGCAACCGTTAAACAGTGGCTATTCGTTTAATAAAAATGCCGGAGGATTATCAGCGATACTCTCGCTGACATCAGCTGGTTTAGCTTTTGCTTCTACATCGCCACTTTCGCTTGCCCGCGTGCGAGGTTTACTTGGTGGGCGACGGCGGCGCGGTCTTGGTTGTTCATCTTGATTTTTCGCACCACCATTTTCATCGGCGGCGGCACTACCATTTGAGCTCGCCCCATTAACAGGCACATCACCCATGGATGGTTGCGGCTCATCACCCGTTGTCGGGCTCGGTTGAGAGTTTTCAACAGAAGGTTGGTCGCTTTGACCGTTTGCTGGAACTTGCTGGCGGCGCTCTTCATCTCGCGCTGCATTTTGCTGCGCCTGCGCTGTCATGATGATACGATTATAGTGCTCTGCATGTTGGAAATAGTTTTCCGCAGCGACACTATCACCAGACGACAAAGCATCACGCGCAAGTGTCATATATTTTTCAGCCACATGTTGAGCAGTGCCGCGCACTTTTACATCTGGACCATTGCTTTCATAAGAACGCGTAAGAGGATTAGGGCTCTTACGTCCACCGCGACCACGACCACGATTGTTTTTGTTATTCTGCCTCATTAACGGCTCTCTTCATGTTAGATGTACGTTCTTCGGTCACTTCATTAAAAGTGACGGCAGAACAAAATTGTCTTTTCTTGAGTTTAAGAATTTTTCACTTGGCCTACATCAAAGGTGCTGGTCAGATTGGTCCACTATCATAAGCACTTCTTATCTGCTCTATCAGCTCTTAAAAGATGCAGTGATTGTGCGGGACATACGATTGGCGTCACTCTAAAGCAAAATTGTGATCACCTTCTTCAGTGACGTTACTCACTTCTGCTCATATTTCCAAGCCTTTTATCCACAAACCCTATGACTTTTAAGTTATTTTTGTGAATTTTTCCTCATTTTCACAATACGAGGCACATCAGACAAATCAAAAATCGGTTGAACATCCTCAAAACCTGTTTCCTTGGCTAAGGCCATCACCTCATCTTGTTGGTCGAATCCATGTTCAAACACGCAAATTCCATCCTCGCGAAGTGATTGATAGCACCAAGGCAATAACGCCCGATACGCATCCAATCCATCTTCGCCACCAAAAAGAGCAAGGGCGGGATCATGTTCCCTCACACCATCACCGAGATTTTTAAGGTCATTATCACGCACATAAGGTGGATTTGAAACAATCACATCATAGGTTCCATCAAGGATAGAACCGTAATTTGAAATCACGCATTTAAACCGCCCCTGCACCCCATGCCGCTCAGCATTTTGCATCGCCATGTTCAAAGCATCTTGGCTAATATCAGAACCAATACCAATTGCATTTGGTAATTCTGTCAAAAGGCTCGTTAAAATGGCACCGCTTCCCGTGCCAATATCAACGATGTTGAAAGGCTGATCTACACGGCCCTGACCACGCACCCACTCAAGCACAGTTTCAACCACACCTTCCGTCTCAGGTCGTGGTATCAGCGTATCGTCATTAAGGTCAAAGCGCAGTCCCCAAAATTCACGATAGCCCAAAATACGAGCAACAGGTTCCCCACATACCCGCCGCTTGATCAGGTCACGAACCAAAGCACAGCCTTGATCATCTATCATTTGATCAGGATTAGTGACAGGCGCATGACTGGAAAGATCAAGCGCATGGCATAAAAGCAGCCTTGCATCTAAATCAGGCGTTGCAAGAGATTGAGGTGAAAGCGCTGAGCGAAGCCTTTGCCGACACTCGGCATAAAGCGCGCCAAGCATCATACTCAACGCTCTTATTCCTCTTCCGTTGCAGCAAGAAGTGTTGCTTGATGGTCCGTAATCAACGCATCTATAAGCTCATCTAGAGCTTCGCCCATCAGCACTTTTTCAAGTTTATAAAGCGTCAAATTGATCCGGTGGTCCGAAACACGCCCTTGCGGAAAATTATAGGTTCGAATGCGCTCCGATCGGTCACCCGACCCTACTTGGCCTTTACGAGAATCGGCGCGCTCTTGGTCCGCTTTTTGGCGTTCAGCATCAAACAAACGAGCCCGAAGTTCTTTCATCGCATTGGCGCGGTTTTGGTGCTGCGATTTTTCGCTTGATGTTACCACAATACCGCTCGGTTCATGGGTAATTCGAACCGCACTATCGGTGGTATTAACATGCTGCCCACCAGCGCCAGACGCCCGCATTGTGTCAATGCGAATATCTTCATTGCGGATTTCAATATCCACCTCTTCCGCTTCCGGCAAAACGGCAACGGTTGCAGCAGACGTATGCACGCGGCCGCCTGATTCTGTTTCTGGCACCCGTTGCACACGGTGAACACCCGATTCAAATTTCAACCGAGCAAACACGCCTTCACCCGAAATATTGGCAACAGCCTCTTTAAAGCCACCAACATCGCCATCATTCATGGTCATGACATTGAATTTCCAGCCCTGAATGGCGGCATAACGCTCATACATGCGGAACAAATCACCAGCAAACAATGCAGCCTCATCACCACCAGTGCCCGCGCGCACTTCAACAATCGCGTTCTTTTTGTCGGCAATGTCTTTAGGGAGCAATTGAACTTGAATGTCAGCGGTAAGCGCGTCAATTTTCTCGCGAAGCTCAGGCATTTCAGCCTCAGCCATTTCCTTCATCTCTGCATCCGTATCGCCGTCTGCAAGAAGTTCGGCAAGATCAGCAAATTCATTTTGCGATGCTTTCAATTCCCTGATATTGTTTACAACCGGCTCAAGGTCTGAAAACTCTTTCGACAATTTCACATAAGTTTCAGGATCTGGGTTGTCAGCCATTTGCGCCATGATGTCATCGGCGCGAGCAACAAGTGAATTAATTTTTTCGTCTGAAAGCATAAGGTGTCATTTCTGAAAGAAAGCAGAGATTAAAAGCGCAGCGAATGTTAGTCGCTACAAAGGAATATCGTTTGTTTGAGCAAAGCGCGTCAAGCGCTCTCTCAATGTCTCACTATTTGGCCCACTCATAAAAGCGTCGACTTCTGCCTTCAGCGCGTCGAGGTTGGTTTCTAAAACCGCTGCTTTGACAGGGCCAATTGATGAGGGATTCATAGAAAGCGAGCGATAGCCAAGACCGAGCAATGCCAAAGCTTCAATGGGCTGCCCGCCCATCTCGCCGCACAAGGTAACAGACTTTCCAGCCTTCACGCCCGCATCAACGATGGATTTTAAAGCGCTCATGTTTGCTTTGGTCAAACTATCAAAACGTCCCGAGAGCTGCATATTACCACGATCACAAGCTGTCAAAAATTGCAGCAAGTCATTGGAGCCGACAGAGGCGAAATCGACAATATCAAAGAGTTCATCCATTTGCCAAAGCAGAGATGGCACTTCAATCATTACGCCAAAGCTCACCTTAGATGGTAATCCGCGCCCGTGACGGGAGGCATGTGCAATTTCTTTTTGAACCAGCTCTTTTGCTTCGCGCGCTTCTTCAACCTCAGTGACCATCGGAACCATCAAGCGCAATTCGCGATCACGAGAAGCATGAATAAGCGCCCTCACTTGAACCCTAAAGAGACCCGGCCTATCAAGCCCAAGACGAATGGCGCGCCAACCCATTGCGGGATTTTCTTCTGACCCCATGCGCATATAAGGCAGAATTTTATCACCGCCAATATCGAGCAAGCGGAAGGTAACCGGTTTGTCTGCTGCGCGATTTATAACCGCTTCATAAAAATCTTGTTGTTGTGTCAATCGAGGCAAACTTGAAGCGATCATAAATTGGAGTTCAGTCCTGAAAAGGCCAACACCATCTGCTTTTGTCGTCTTTAAGTTTTCCATATCAATGCCAAGACCAGCATTGAGATTAAGGTCGATACGCGTGCCATCTTTGGTGACTGGTTCAACATTTAAAAGTTCAACATAGCGCTCTTGTCGTTTTGCCCGCATACGCACTTTGTCCGCATAGGCTGCTTCAACATCACTGGCAGGTCTCAGGTGCACTTCACCCGTATCACCATCAACAATGATTGCTTCGCCAGCATCAAGCAGTGTCAAAATATCTTCGGCTTGTCCAGCAGTCGGGATACCAAGCGCGCGCGCAACAATCGTCACATGGCTCGTTGGCGCCCCTTCTTCTAAAACAAGGCCGCGCACTTTTTTAGGATCGTAATCAAGAAGATCGGCCGCACCCATTGTTCTGGCAACGATAATCGCATCGCTAATATCATCGGTATCAACACCGTCAGATTTACCCATCAATTGACGAAGCAAGCGATAAGCCAGATCATCAAAATCATGCAGGCGGTCTTTTAAATATGGGTCTGACTGGCGCAACATGCGGGCGCGCATATCGCTTTGTACTTTTTCAACGGCAGCTTCCGCGGTCAGACCATTACCAATCGCCTCTTCCATCTTACGAACCCAGCCACGATCATAGGCGAACATACGGTAGGCTTCCAACACTTCGCGGTGCTCACCAGTGGCGGCAATATCACGACGCGACAACATGTTATCGACCGACATGCGCAAATCGTTGACTGCCGCATCAAGGCGCTGCACTTCGGTGTTTGGGTTGTCACTAATCAAGTTGGTTACAACCACGCGCGGTTCATGCAAAACCACATGGCCAAGGCCAATCCCTTCGGCAAAACCCAAACCTGAAATTGTCATCGAGCGCAACCGGTCAAGCTCAGTCTGATTAGACAGCAAACCTTTAAGTTCTTCACCGACAATCATTTCAGCAAACACCATCGCAATGGTTTGCAACGCTTCCACTTCTTCTTCTGAGTAAACGCGGTGCGCACGGTTTTGAACGACCAAAACGCCAAGCGTGCTACCCGCCCGCAATATCGGCACACCTAGGAAAGCGTTATAGATTTCCTCACCTGTCTCCGGCAAATAAGCGAAGGTTGGATGGGTTTGAGCATCTGATAAATTAAGCGGTGATGCGGTTGAGGCAATCAGACCAACAAGGCCTTCCCCAATTTTCAACGTAACAGAGTGAACCGCTTCGGCTTTCAAGCCTTCTGTCGCAAACAATTCAAGACAGCCATCAGAACGCAAAACATAGATAGAGCAGACCTCGGCCACCATGTTCGAGGCAATCTGATTCACAATCTTGTTCAATCGATCCTGTGGTTGTATCTGCTCCGCCATAATTTCGCGTAGGCTGCGTAGCAAGATACGAGGACCAGCGGGTCCAGGCCGCATGTAACATTCCTCAATTTTAGATTAGAATAACTAATCAGCATCCAGTCCATACACACTATGAAGTGTACGCACTGCAAGCTCCGTATACGCTGCATCAATCAAAATGGAAATCTTAATTTCCGAAGTTGTGATCGCGATGATATTAATATTTTTCTCTGAAAGGGCTTTAAAGGCAGTTGCTGCGACACCGGCATGCGAACGCATACCAATCCCGATAATTGATACTTTAACTAAATTTTTGTCGCCGCCAACATCTGTGAAACCAGCGTTGCTCAATGTTTCGATTGAACGCTCAAAATCGCCTGATGGAACGGTAAAGGTAATATCTGTTGTATCGCCGCTTTCAGAGACGATTTGCACAATCATATCAACATTTACGTTGGCATCAGCCAGTGGGCCAAAAATATCGGCCGCAACACCGGGTGTATCAGCAACACGCCTTACGGAAACTTGCGCTTCGTCCTTTGCATAGGCAATACCAGTTACCAGTTGCTGTTCCATGATTTCATCCTCATCACAAATCAAAGTGCCCGGCGGAAAACTTGCGTTCACAATCGACGGATCATCCGGATCAGTAAACGAAGACCGCACAAAGGTTGGCACCTTTTTAATATGCGCCAATTCTACCGAACGCACTTGTAAAACTTTAGCGCCTGACGACGCCATTTCTAACATTTCTTCAAACGACACGCGCTCAAGACGTTTTGCTTTTTTCACGATACGTGGGTCAGTCGTGTAGACACCATCCACATCGGTATAAATATCGCAACGATCAGCATTGATCGCCGCAGCAATAGCAACCGCCGTTGTGTCTGACCCACCACGCCCAAGTGTTGCAACCCGACCTTCTGGCGAAATCCCTTGAAAACCTGCAATGACCGCAACTTGGCCAAGCTCAAGACGTTCATTGAGTTGATCTGGTTCGATATCTTCGATCCGCGCCGCGCCGTGAGAGCTATCGGTTTTAAGAGCAATCTGCCAGCCAAGCCATGACCGTGCATCAATCCCCATAGACTGAAGGGTAATTGCAAGCAGGCCCGAAGACACTTGCTCGCCAGAGGCAACAACGCTGTCATATTCACGGGCGTCATGCATGGGGGCAGCTTGTTTGCAAAGATCGACAAGGCGATTGGTTTCACCCGACATGGCAGAAACGACAACGGCGACTTGATGGCCTGCATCCACTTCGCGCTTAACGTGTCGCGCAACACGGCGAATTCGGTCCAGATCGCCGACGGATGTTCCGCCGAACTTCATAACCAATCGTGCCATCTTAATCACTCACCTAGCGTTCGAAATACCTGTTCTTGCTCACGATTTAACGGCAAACAGCCAATGAGCAAGGCGCATCGTCTGCGCTCATGCGTGCGTCATAAAGCCAAATGCTAAAATGATCAACCAGTAGACGTTAGAACAATGCCTCGAATTTAGCCGATTAGCTTGACGCCGTCTTGAACAAGTTGAGTAATTTTGCCCGTTAATTGGGTTGAACTCTGGCGGACATTGTCTGCAACGCCTTCAATTTTACCGATCGCTGCTTGGTTTGCGGTCACGAAATTTTGCAATTCATCCATATGGGTCACAATCTCACCAACCACGCCGCGTTGTTGTGCAACGGCACTTGCAGTGTCAGTCGACATTCCAGAAATATCACGAATAGAAACTGTAATATTCTCAATTGCCTGAGTTGCCACAGAAGACACTTGTCGAACATCTTCAATCTGACTGCTAATTTCCGCCGTGGCATTGGCTGTTTGTTGCGACAAAGATTTCACCTCGGACGCAACAACCGCGAACCCACGGCCAGCTTCACCAGCTCGCGCTGCCTCAATTGTAGCGTTAAGCGCTAGTAGATTAGTCTGGTCAGCAATCGCTTGAATAGTCGAGGCAAAAGTTTCAATGCGTTCAACCGCTTCAGACAATTCCGCAACCTTCGCTTCGGCCTCAGAGGCGATAGTACTCGCACCACTACATTTTTCTGCGGCAACGCTGGTGCGACCAGCTATTTCGTTGATAGATGCGGACATTTCTTCCGTCGCGGTGGATATTGCTGATGAAAGTTCAATTGCACCTGCAGCTCCTTTTGCAATGTCTTCGCAATTTTTGCTAAGGGTCGTCGATGCACCATCGATCTGACTACCGGCTAATTCCAGCTCCTTGGAAACGTGGTTTTGATGGGCCATAAAATCATCGCGCACGGTTTGTTCTTCTGCAATGATTTTTGTTATATCACTCCCGAGAGTAACAACCGAACCGTCTTCGCGGCAAATGCGATCAATACTCATCGTCTTGCCATCTGGGAAAGTCAGTCGCTGACCAACACTACCGGAGGTAATCAAATCAAACCGCTTTTGAACTTCAGCGTCTAAATCACCTTCAAATTGGCTCTTTTTCAAAAAGGCCGTCAACATTGTTTTGAGGTGAACTGGTTTGGGTAAATCATCACCTACGTTTGCATAATTTTTCCAAAACACTTTATTTGCAAAGACCACATTGTGATCTGAATCAATAAAAGCAATACCGTGCCCCATTAAGTCCATCATCGATTCATAAAAATCGGCACGGTCGCTTTGCCCAGTTGTTTCAGCAAGTGCGACATCATTTTTCTTTTTAGCAAACATAATCATTGTACCTAGTATAAAAACTATGGTTAACAAACCACGAAAAGGTTAATTTTTAAAAAACTTGCCGATTTAAATGAGGGCGAGCATATTGTGTAAATATGAAAACAATTCAATCACATCGAAGACATAAAGATTGGCTGAAATGACCCGTTTTCCCACATCGCAGGACATTGCAAATGCGCGAACCATCATCCAAGACGATCTTGTAAAGACCCCGGTAAGTTCGCTGTCTTCAGACCGCCTATCGCCCCTTTTGCCAGCAGGGTCATCAGCCTTTATCAAGCTGGAACATATTCAACAGGCTGGATCGTTCAAAGCGCGCGGTGCTTTTATCGGGATGTCGCAACTATCAGATGCGCAAAAGGACGCGGGCGTTGTGACAGTGAGTGGTGGAAATCATGCGCTCGCAATTTCATGGGCAGCTTTGAAGCTAAACATGAGCGCCAAAGTCGTCATGCCAAACCACGTTGACCCCGTGCGCATTGACGGCTGCAAATCTCTCGGTGCGACAGTCGTCTTGGTTGACACCATCGAAGATGCTTTCAACACGATGAACCGCATTGCTGAAGACGAAGGCCGCACCATCATGCATCCGTTTGAAGGTGAGCACATGACGCTCGGTTCCGCCACATGCGCGGCAGAGTTTTTAGAGGCCTGCCCTGATCTTGATGCGCTCATCGTGCCTGTAGGCGGCGGCGGATTAATCAGTGGCATGAGTTTGGCTGCCAAACTGCATAATCCGAAGATACAAGTTTATGGCGTTGAACCCTTTGGCGCAGATGCCATGTTTCAAAGCTTTCAAACAGGTGAAATAACCACCCTTGAAAAAGTCGACACCATCGCAGACAGCCTTGGCGCTCCAATGACCGCCCCCTACTCATTGGCGCTTGCAAAAGCCCATGTTGATGAGATTGTTCGGGTGACTGACGACGAATTACGCGTTGCTATGGGGCACATGATGGATGGCTTAAAGATCCTCGCAGAACCTGCCTGCGCCTCTTCTCTTGCAGCCTTAATTGGGCCATTGCATAAAACACTTGAAGGCAAACAAGTGGGCATCATCGCCTGCGGCTCTAATATCAGCCTTGAGCGATTTCAAAAGCTCACGACCAATTAAAAGAAAGACGAACATCATGGCTTTAAAACGCATGGTTCTTGAACTCGGTATGGGCACCGATATTCGAGGCGAAGATTACACCAAAGCCGCCATCCGCGCCCTGTCAAACGCGTTACGCCAAAACTCGCTCACCGTGGCTGACGCTTTCAATGTTCCGCGTGAAGATATGCATGTGAAAATTATCGTCGGTGCGCAAAAGCCCGACCAAGTGGACAAACAAGCCATCGCCGACACCCTACCATATGGCAAACCTGAAGTGGAAATTGAACTGGGCGGTCTTGATACGCTGAAAGCAAACGGACAATCCTCAACCATCATGGTGAATGTCGCCGTCGTGGTCTACCTCGACCTACCGGACGATAAAGACTGGAGGGTTGCATCATGAGCGAACTCAAACAAATCATCTTAGAAATGGGCGTCGGTGTTGATCTTTATGGTTCAGACTACACGAAGGCTGGAAAACGCGCTGTGCAAGACGCAATCCACCACTCGTCACTTACATTGTTTAAAACGCTAGACCTCGACCCAAACGCCATGGAAATTGAACTAACGCTTGCAGCACACGAACCAGACAAAATAGACCTCGACCTCGTCGCAAAAGAACTGCCCTACGGCAATGTCTCACCACGCGGGGTAGTAGGCGGGCTTAATGTCTATGACGAAGTGACAAAGCGCACCACCGTAATTGTAAATGCAGGCATTGTCGTGCGCTATCCGCTGGCGGATTAAACTGGCAGCATGTCGGCATTGCGACACGCACATCCTTAAAATGTCGCATTTATTTGCATTGATGGCGCAAATAAACTATGCAACACCCACTATGTCGCAATTAGAACAACGATAAGGATATGCTTTATGCCCTCAACGGACATGACGACGAAGACTGGAGATTTTGATACCCTTGGTGGCCGTTTGAGCCGAGCGCGGGCGTTTCAAAACGCATCCTTGTCCGACATCGCAGAATTGGTGGGTGTTGAAGAGCAGACCTTAGAAGCATGGGAACATGACCGCGCAACCCCGCGTTCTAACCGCCTGACAATGCTTGCGGGCGTTCTTGGCGCCAGCCCTTCTTGGCTATTATTCGGTCGCGGTGCATCGCCGACCTCTAAAGCGGCTTAACGTTCACCACCACACATGATTTTGATTGGCGATTCATCGCGCAGCTTGCTATCGCAAAGCCATGCGTATGCTCATCTTTGTCTTGCTCTTAGCCCTCATCCCTTTGCCCGCCATGGCGGAGAAACCCTTGGATAAACGTGAGCCGTTTTACGGTGAATGGGGTACAAAGAAACAATGCGCCCGCGAGCTCTTCAAAGAAGGTGGCACCGTGCGCGCCGCCCCCTATGTCATCAGCTCACAATGGCTTAAACAAGGGACGCTTTGGTGCAGCCTCAACTGGGGCGGTGTGGAAAACACCCCAACTGGAAAACAATCCGCCGCCAACGCCCATTGCGGCGAAGACAGCATCCGCAGTTATTTTCTGGGCTTTAAATTAAAAGAAGAAAA
>CAZKKW010000051.1:0-5615 GCA_964553335.1 uncultured Hyphomicrobiales bacterium
AAAACGCTTGCGAGGGGGCCGCAATGAGTGCGCCTTTAATTGATTGCCTGCAATACGCCAATTTTTCGGAGAAGATTTTTCGGGAAATGCGTGCAGGCAAAGTGGATGCTGTGCATGTGACAATTGCCTATCACGAGAGCTTTCGTGAAATGATCCTCAATTTGGAGCAATGGAACCGTTGGTTCGAATTGCATCCAGACCTGATTTTTAAAGGTGAAACGGGCGACGATGTGCGGCGTGCTCAAGAAGAGGGGCGTACGGCAATCTTCTTTGGGTTTCAAAACCCGTCGCCGATTGAAGATGATATTGGCCTGATTGAAATATGCCACACTTTGGGCATTCGTTTCATGCAGCTTACCTATAACAATCAATCACTGCTTGCGACGGGCTGTTATGAGGAGGATGACACCGGCGTCACGCGCTTTGGCAAGCAAGTAATCAAAGAGATGAACCGTGTCGGCATGGTGGTCGATATGAGTCATTCAGCTGACCGATCGACGCTTGAAGCAATTGATATGTCTGAGCGCCCAATCGCGATTACCCACGCCAATCCTGCGTGGTGGCATCCAGCCTTGCGCAATAAGTCAGATGAGGTTTTGAAAGCGTTGACAGGGCGGGGCGGTATGCTTGGCTTCTCGCTTTATCCGCATCATTTGAAAGAGGGCACCAATTGTACGCTAGAGAGTTTTTGCCAGATGATTATGGAAACGGCAGAGCGCTACGGTGTTGAGAATATCGGCATTGGCAGCGATCTTTGTCAGGACCAGCCTGACAGTATTGTGACATGGATGCGGGTTGGGCGTTGGTCAAAGGAAATGGATTACGGTGAAGGTTCTGCAAGCGCCCCCGGTTTTCCGCCAGATCCCGCATGGTTCAAAGGCAATCTCGATTTCGGCAATATTCGCGCTGGATTAGAGAGCGTTGGTTTTTCAAACGACGATGTGGATCAAATAATGGGCGGCAATTGGCAGCGTTTTTATGATCAATCCTTCGGTCCACAATAAGGGCGTCTTTGGGAGAGAGACAATGGCAGAAGTGAAGCATGACGTTGACTATGCACAAGCGCCATTGCGTGAGCCTTCTGAGGTCATGCGCCTTGAGCGGATGGGCTCGTTTTTCCCGACCCGACTAAGCTTCATGCGTACACTGACCCGTCGCTTGGCTCGTGAAGAGGCGAAGGTTACTCGACCTGTTTTTGATATGGATGATGAAGGCTATGGCCGCGCTGTTTATTCAGTCGATGTTGGCGGCAAGACTTATAGCCTCGTGGCTTTCTCCATCAAGCTTGACCCAAACAAACGCACCGACCGTGTGATTGCTGAAGCGTGGGATACAAGCTACGCGCTTTATGATGGCGTGCCGTTAAAAGAAGAAGTTGATCGATTAGAGGCCAATGTTCCTCATCAAGAAGCAGGCAGATGTTGCGATAACGATTTGATTTTGAGCCGCGCCAATAAGTCAGTTCGCTTGTTTGAACATGTGGTCGATTGCCTTTCAAAAGGCGAACAACCTGACATGGCGCAGGTTGATGAAATAGGCTATTTGATGCGCACCACGGCGGTTTATGGCAATGGCAAATTTGGTATTGCTGATCGTGCCAAAATCTGTGAGCGCGAGGGATTGTCTGGCCCGTTTCAGGCAGAAATGCTGACGGTTTGGCTGATACGTGGGTTCACGCACGATCTCGCCAATCACGTTGCCGCCAAACGAGGCGGCGATAAAGCGGTTGAACTTTCTGACGACATCAAACGCCATCTTGGTATTGGCAACTCCACGGGTCTTGGCATGGCGCCCTTTTTGGTGAGCCATCCTGTGTTGATTAATAGTTGGATGCTGGTGCGTGAAACGGCTCTTGCGCGGGTGCGGGCTGTTGAAACTTTGGATGAAAATACAGCCAAGCGCGTTTTGGCATTGGTTGAGCGGGTAACACGCCATTTAGCACAATGGAATGTTGTTGATGAGCGGCAAATGAACCGCATTGAAGTGGTGCGTGATGAATGGGCCGCTATTGCGCTGAAGGTGACAATGGAGATTTTGGCTCAATCTTATCCTTATGAGCACTTATTATCGCTTGCAGAAAACTGTTCGTTTGAATGTCAGGAACTGATGATTGCCCTTGTGCTGGAACCAAACGGCGATTTGATCGACGGTCTGGAAGAATGCATGGCGACACCTTACACAGCGCAGCTTGATCCAGCCATGAGCGTTGGCGTGCTCAAAGCCTTCATCAATGACAAAATGAATTGGGCCTTGTCGCTTGATTTTGATGAGACCAAAGAGACAGCGCAATTTTGGTATGTGTCTGAGGAGAAACTCGAACCACGTCTTGGCCTTCGCTATGAGGAAGAAGGCGCGGAACTGGAAATGCCACTTGATATTGCGCGGCGTGTTCAGGCGCTTTACTGCGATATGGAAAGCGTTGCCCCAGACCAGACGATGGCAGAATTTCTGATTGCCCACCCGCATCATCGTTATGCAACAAAGAGGGCGCAGACAATGGCGCGTTTTCCCTATAGTGAAATCCAAGACAATTTGATCAGCGAGCGGTGTCTGCCCATCGACATGTTGCGCTGTAAATTGTCGTTCTTTGGTGCGTCCAAATTTGATCCAAAGTCAGACCGCTGGACCCGCATCACGCTTTATCAAGGGGCACCCTTGTTTCATGAACTTGGCACCGACCAAGCCGATGACTGGTGGCTTCCAGCGTTAGAGACGGCATAATGTTTTCACTCAATGAGATTTCAGCAACGCTCAAGAAAGCGGCGGTCGGCAGTGGTTTCGATGTAGGCCGTGCTGAGGATATTGCAGCCGCTGGATGCTGGTTGATTGCTTCTGGTCGCGATGGGGCAGGTGTTGTGCTGCAAGCCATTGAGGGTGGACCGAGATCGATTGATTTTGACGGAGAAAACAGCCATTTTGAAAATGTGCATGTGGCGTCATGTGGATTGGCCGCGGTTGATATTGTGGAAGGCTCCGAGCGCTTTGTCGTCTCTTTCGGCCCGCTTGATGTTCCAGAATTGCAGCTTGGTTTCGTTGGCGTTGCAAGTCGTGCCAATGACAACGACTACACGCTCGCATTTGGCAGTAAAGGTGGTGTCCTTTTATGCGTTGAGCCGGACACGCCGCTTGATGATTTCTTTGGCGATAAGGCTGCAAAAATGACGCTTTGGACAGTTCGGCAAGGCGTGGTTATTTCGCAAGATGGTCAAGCAAGCCAAAATGAAGGCTATCGTATTGACCTTGAAACATGGGTTAAACTGCTCGATCTCGCCCATAAAACCTATGTACCGGCCAGTGAAGCCTCTCGTTTGTCGGGTGCTGGGGCTGGTTTGGTGGATAACGACTAGAATTTTAGGGAAATCTACCCAATAAACGGTTGTATGAGCAATTTTTAATCGTAATACTTGAAAACGGTGCGGAAACGTGTGTTGATTTCGGCGAAGCTATCTATGAGTCGGATATCAATAGTAGACCGGCAATACAAACTAAGAGGTGATGAATGGCTGACTATCTTGCAAACGTAAGAAAATACGACAGTGGTGCAAGTGAAGAACTGATTGCAAAACTTGCAAAGCGCTTCGCTATTGTGTTGCGCAATCGGGATGCTGCTAACGTTTCATGTACTGATCCAAAGGAACTGGCGACAGTTCGCGAAAACTGGATGAAGAAGAAGCTTGGCATGACTGATAACGATGCATGTGACAAAGTGATCGCAAGCGTTTGCGAAACAATGAAGGGCGATAGATTGAAGTCAAGACTGACTTTCTACTATCTCTGTGCCAAAGAAGCTGGAAAGCTGGACGTCGCAAACAATCTTTAAAGAAGGATTTGCGTATTGTTCGTCCACAAATCTGTGGGCAACCGAATTGTCTAAGCGAGTGGGTTTGACCCACTCGCTTTGTTTTTGGACAACTGGCATTCCCCAGTTGAAAGAATTCCGCGATGCGTCAATACCTAGACCTCATGCAGCACGTGCTCGATAAGGGCCATGTGAAAGAAGACCGGACCGGAACGGGCACGCGCTCTGTGTTTGGCCATCAAATGCGTTTTGATCTAGCTGATAGCTTCCCAATGCTAACGACCAAAAAGCTACACCTTCGCTCCATCATCTATGAGCTGTTGTGGTTCTTGAAGGGTGAAACAAATATCGCTTACCTTAAAGAAAATGGCGTTCGTATTTGGGATGAATGGGCGGATGACAATGGCGACCTTGGCCCTGTCTATGGCTATCAATGGCGCTCTTGGCCGTCGCCATCTGGCGGATCGGTTGACCAAATTTCCAAGGTCATGGACCAAATCATCAACACACCAGACAGTCGCCGGATGATTGTTTCTGCGTGGAATCCTGCTTTGGTGGACGATATGGCGCTGCCGCCTTGCCATGCTTTGTTTCAGTTTTATGTGGCGGATGGGCGGTTGTCTTGTCAGCTTTATCAACGCTCTGCCGATATCTTCCTTGGCGTGCCGTTCAACATTGCCTCTTATGCGCTTTTGACTTTAATGATGGCGAAAGTCGCAGGTCTAAAACCCGGTGAATTTGTTCATTCCCTTGGTGACGCTCACCTTTATTCAAACCACCTTGACCAAGCACGCGAGCAATTATCGCGCACACCGACGGCTATGCCGGTTATGAAAATCCAAGATCGCAATCAGGGCATTTTTGATTTTGAGTATGAAGACTTTGAGTTGATCGGTTATGAGGCCCAAGCACACATTAAAGCTGCTGTTGCGGTTTAAGGGGTGGTGATGAGTAAACCGACAATTTCAATGATGGCAGCGGTTGCAAAAAACCGTGTGATCGGTGCTGATAATGATATGCCGTGGCGTCTATCAACTGATTTAAAGCGCTTCAAAGCTGTTACCATGGGCAAGCCAATCATCATGGGGCGGCGAACATTTGAAAGCGTTGGCAAAGCGCTGCCGGGCCGATTGAATATTGTCGTTAGTCGCCGCACAGACCTTGTGCTTGAGGGTGCCGAAGTGGTTGCCAACTTGGACGAGGCGCTTGAAGTCGCCACGAATACTGGCACTGACGAAATTATGATCACAGGTGGGGGCCAAATTTATGCTCTGATGATGGACCGCGCTGATAAGCTCTATATTACTGAGGTTGATGCTGAGCCTGAAGGGGATACTGTTTTTCCTGAAATTGATCCGACTCACTGGGAAAAAACTCACGAAGAAGATGTGCCACGCGGTGAAAAGGACAGTGCTAAGACGATTTACCGCATTTTTGAACGAAAATAGCCGTTCTCGCACAAAATTGCGCTGTTAAGCACTTGAA
The DNA here is from genome assembly GCA_964553335.1 of uncultured Hyphomicrobiales bacterium. Lineage (GTDB taxonomy): Bacteria > Pseudomonadota > Alphaproteobacteria > Rhizobiales > JACESI01 > JACESI01. Next base: position 5,285 of record CAZKKW010000051.1, read on the forward strand.
TTTACCTTGTTTATGACCAGTTTCACCCTATGACTTCCAATCTGAGTGGAAACTCGCAATATACCTTTAAACACTGTCTTGGCGTGTGATGCATTGTAACGGTGCAAAAGCTTGCTATAAAGCGAGCAAATATAAGACGCGCAATGAGATTGGGCGGATATTAGATTTGGATCACGGCGATCCGTAACTTTTGAGGAACAAATATGCCTTGGAGCAATAATACCGGTGGCGGCAACAAAGGCCCTTGGGGCGGCGGCTCAAATGGAAATGGCGGCGGCGATGGCGGCGGTCCATGGGGCGGTGGTAACGGCAACAATGGTCGCGGCGGCGG